>CAYSTX010000170.1:0-8436 GCA_964434035.1 uncultured Acetobacteraceae bacterium | reverse complement strand
GCCCGGTCGGGCGTCATCTGTGTGGGCATCATGTTGACGTCGGCGTTGTGCATGACCCAGAGCGAGCCGGAAACGATGGTTGCGATGAGGAAAATCGTGAGCCCGAAGATCATCGTATTGTTTCGCTGTTCCGGTGCCGTTCCCAGGTGCAGGAAAAATACGAGCTGCACCAGCAGCTGCGCGACGGCAAAAATCGTGATGGCACCGAGCATCATTCCGTGCGGCACCAGTCCGCCCATCACCGTGCCGAACGACAAAACGGTGAGCGCGAACGAGAGACCAAAGCCTGTGACGTAAGACTTCACGCTGCCGTGCGACGCGTGCGTCGAGGCGGACATGCCGGCCATCACAGTACTCCCCGCAAGTAGACGAAGGTAAAGACGCAGATCCAGATCAGATCGAGGAAGTGCCAGAACAGGCTGAGACACGCGACGCGACGGCGGACCACGCCGTCGAGGCCGAAGCGCCAAGTCTGGTGCATCGTGACCGCCATCCAAAGCAAGCCCGCGGTGACGTGCAGGCCATGCGTGCCAACCAGCGTGAAGTAGCCGGAGAGGAAAGCGCTTCGGCTGGGACCCGCGCCTTCGGCGATCAGATTGGCGAATTCCAGCAGCTCCATGCCGATGAAGCCGGCGCCGAACAGGAAGGTGACCGCCATCCAGGCAATCACCTTGTCCTTCTTCTCGGCGTGCATGTTGAGCACGGCCATGCCGAAGGTGAAGCTGCTCACCAGCAGCAGCAGCGTCTCACCGCCAACATATGGAAGGTCGAACAGATCCCTGCCGCTCGGGCCACCCGCGGTGTTGCTGGCAAGCACGCCGAACGTCGCGAACAGGCACGAGAAGATCACGCAGTCGCTCATCAGGTAGATCCAGAAACCGAGAACGGTCTTGGATCCGTCATCATGAGCGTGGTCGTGCGCGTGGTCGTGCGTGACCGCGGCAGGAGCGAGGGCGATATTCATCGGTTAGGCAACCTTTTGTGTCAGCGCGTGACGCGTCTTTTCGATGCGCGCGACCTGAGCGGCCGGCACGTAGTAATCGACGTCTCTGTCGTACGTCCGCAGGATGAAGGTCGCGATCGCTCCGAGGAGGCCGATGATCGCGAAGGCCCACATGTGCCAGACGAGGGCAAAGCACATGACGAAGCCGAAGGCGGAGATCACCACGCCGGAGGCGGTGTTCTTCGGCATGTGGATGTCTTCGTAGTACGACGCCTGCACGCCCGCGCGGCCCGTCTCCTTGTCACTCCAATGCTGCTCGAGCGACGTGATCTGCGGGATATGGGCGAAGTTGTAGAACGGCGCCGGGGACGCAGTGGACCATTCCAGGCTACGCGCATCCCAGGGGTCGCCGGTCAGGTCCCAATTTTGCCTCCGGTCGCGGATGCTGACGGCAAGTTGGATGATGAGTGCCAGGATGCCCGCACCGATTATGAATGCACCGATCAACGCGACCACGAGCCAGGGATGCCAGCCCGGGACGTCATAGTGATTCATCCGCCGCGTCATGCCCATGAATCCGAGGACGTAGAGCGGCGTGAAGGCGAGCCAGTAGCCAACCAGCCAGCACCAGAAGGACACTTTCCCCCAGAACTCGTTCAGGGTGAAACCAAACACCTTCGGGAACCAGAAGTTCATACCGGCAAGGCAGCCAAACACGACACCGCCGATGATGACGTTGTGGAAGTGGGCGACGAGGAAAAGGCTGTTGTGCAGGACGAAGTCAGCTCCCGGCACTGCCAGCAGCACGCCGGTCATGCCGCCGACGGCAAAGGTGATCATGAAGCCGATCGTCCAAAGCGTTGCCGAATGAAACCGGATTCGGCCGCGATACATGGTGAAAAGCCAGTTGAACAGCTTCACACCGGTCGGGATCGAGATGATCGTCGTCATGATGCCGAAGAAGGCATTGACGTTGGCGCCCGAGCCCATGGTGAAAAAGTGGTGGAGCCAGACGAAGAACGCGAGGACGCCGATCGAGCACGTGGCATAGACCATCGACGTGTAGCCAAAGAGAGGCTTACCGGAAAACGTCGGGATGACTTCAGAGAAAACGCCGAAGCACGGCAGGATCAGGATGTACACCTCCGGGTGGCCCCACACCCAGATGAGGTTGATGTACATCATCGCATTCCCACCAAGCTCATTGGTGAAGAAGTGCATGTCGAAATAGCGATCCGCCGCGAGCAGCACCAGGGTGGCCGTGAGCACCGGAAAGGCGGCAACGATCAGGATGTTGGTGATCAGCGCGGTCCAGCAGAAAACCGGCATCTTCATCATGTTCATGCTCGGCGCACGCATGCGCAGAATCGTGACGATGAAGTTGATGCCGGTCAGCGTCGTGCCCAAACCCGATATCTGGAGCGACCAGATATAATAGTCGACACCGACCGTCGGACTGTAGCCGAGTTCAGACAACGGCGGATAGGCGACCCAGCCGGTCGCCGCGAAGTCGCCGACGAACATCGACAGCATGACGAGAACTGCGCCGAACGCCGAGAGCCAGAAGCCCAGCGAATTGAGGAAGGGATAGGCGACGTCGCGCGCCCCGATCTGCAGCGGCACCACGACATTCATCAACCCGATAATGAACGGCGTCGCCACGAAAAAGATCATGATCACGCCGTGCGCGGTGAAGATCTGATCGTAGTGATGCGGCGGGAGATAGCCGGCGGCGTCACTGCTCGCGATGGCCTGCTGCGCGCGCATCATGATCGCGTCCGCGAAGCCGCGCAGCAGCATGACCAGCCCCAAGGCGAAATACATCACGCCGATCTTCTTGTGATCGACGGACGTGATCCACTCCGTCCACAGATACCTCCATTGGCCGAAATAGGTGATCAGGCCGAGGATGACGAGCCCGCCCAACGCAACCACGGCGCCGGTCCCCATGATGATCGGCTCATGGAAGGGGATCGCATCAAGAGTGAGAGTGCCGAACATCAGTTTTTACTCCGCATCATCATCTGCCCCTGCGCAGTACGCATCGCTGGTTGGCCAGATGCCATGTGCTCCATTGGCGTTTGCATGTACTGATCGACGATCCCGGCAAACAATTGCGGAGCGACGTGCGCGTAGACCGCGACCGGATTCTTGATGCTCGGCTGCTCAAGCGATTTGTAGGTCGCGTTATCGAGCGAGAGCGGCGACGCCTTGGCTTGACGCACCCACTCATCGAAGTCCTTCCGGCTGGTGGCAACGGCGTCGAAATGCATGTCCGAGAAACCCGGGCCGCTGAACGCCGAAGACATTCCCTGATAGGTTCCGGGGCGATCAGCGATCAGATGCAGCTGTGTCTGCATTCCCGCCATGGCGTAGATCTGGCTGCCGAGCTGCGGAATGAAGAACGAGTTCATGATCGACTCGGACGTGATCTTGAAATCGACCGGCGTGTTGACGGGGATCTCAAGCCTGTTGACCGAGGCGACGCCGTAGTCGGGATAGATGAAGAGCCATTTCCAGTTAAGCGCGACGACCTCCACCCTCACAGGGGCGGCGTCTGCTTGGAGGGGCTTGTAGGGATCAAGCGAGTGGGTCGTGCGCCAGATAAGAACGGCCAGGAACAGGACGATGACGCAGGGTATCGTCCACACGACAACCTCGATCGACGTCGAATGCGACCATTTGGGCGCGTACGTCGCCTCCGTGTTGGAGGCCCGGTAGCGCCACGCAAAGTAGAGCGTCAGCAGGATCACCGGGATCACGACCAGCAGCATCAAGCCTAGCGCCAGGAGGATCAGCGTCCTCTCCTGCAGGCCGATCGAACCCTGCGGATTGAGCAGGTCGATGTCGCTACAGCCGCCGAGCGCCAGAAGGATGATGGGACAAGAGAGGCGAGCGACGCGTGGGAAATTTCGAGCTGCCCGGGCCGGTGCGAAAAGCTGCACGCCAGCCCTGAGGCCGCCCCCGACGGGAACGGCGGGGTTCTGTTCCGTCAACACTCTGCCTTCCTCTCAATGTGCCGTCATGTCGGCCGGACGTCCGCTTCAAAAGGAACGCGGACGCCCGAATACCAGCCCCCAGACAGAGACATTACGACTCTGTATGTATGGCTAAAGCCCATGCGTAATCCTGCGGAGCAATGCGTGCAACAGGGAAGTACGTTATGGAAACGCGCCTGATATGCGGAAAATATGGATCCACGGTGCAGGGACACTCTCTTTCCCGGCGACGCTGGAGGTTTGATTGTATGGCCGATCACCTGATCAGCCATACACATCATGAGGCGTCAGTGAATGATCACTGACGTGCGCGAACCGTGCGCACCACAACGACTTGGCGGCCGCGCCGGCTGGGTGCCTGCCAATGGTCTTTCTGCTGGTGAATCACGCCGGACGAGGCGGAAGGGCGACACCGGGCCTTAGGGGCGAGACGTCTAAGGCTGCTCCACCACCCGGATCAGCCGGTCATGCGCCGAATCGGCACCCCAGACCTCGCCCGCCCGGCCGAGCAGTTGGCGAATCCACACGTCACCCGCCTGCGCCGCGACACGATCGAACCGTCCGCTGGAGGGGTCGAACCGCAACAGGGTTCCGTCGCCGAAGTCGCTGACCCAGACGACATCGCGCGCATCGACAAAAATCGCATAGGGGCGCGGTTCCGCCCCGGGCAGCTTCCAGGATCGCCATGCATTGCTGTCCGGGTCAAAGCGCGCGATCTGGCCCGCGTTGAACTCGCTGATCCAGAGCGCTCCGTGCGAATCTGACCAGAGGCGGCGGGCCCCCTGCCCCGGCGTCGGCGGTGTGATGACGATCGCGGCCCCGCTCTTCGGGTCGATGCGGGCAATATAGCTACCGGCCAGCGACGCGAAGTAGATGGCGCCGGCACGCGTCGTGGTGATGCCGTACGGACCGGGACCGCGTGGCGCGTCCCAGACGCGCACAACCGCCGACCGGGGGTCGACCGATCCATAGATGCCATTCTGGCCCGTGAACCAGAGCGTGCCGGACGCATCGAACGTCGCGGTGTTGAGGTTGGCGCCCGATCGGCCCGCAGGAAGCGGAAAACGGCGGACTGCGTGCGTTTCGGGATCGAAGCGCAGGATCGCGTTCTGACCGCCATCGGTCACCCAGGGCGCTCCGTCCGGGCCGATGATGACACCGTGAGGCGCCGCGCCCTGGCCAAGAGGGAACTCATCGACGTGGCCGCTCTGCACGTCGAGGCGGCCGAGTGCCCCCCTCGCCTGCGCGGTGAACCATACAATGCCGCCGGGGGACGGTGCGACGTCGTGCGGACCGCTGCCCGTGGGAACCGGGAACTCGCTCGACACCGGCGCGGCGGCCGCCGTGCCGGTCCAGGCGAGCAACAGCAAAAGCGCCAGGCGTGCGGTCATCATTCCAAACCTCGCCACAGACAGGGCACACGGCGCAGGTCAGTTCGCGCGGGCGCCGACGAGATCCTGCTCGCGTGCCTCAAGGAGCGACCTCAGCCGCCTTCCAACAAGATATGCGGCAAGGGCGAAACATGAAACAGCGAGGCCGGCACCGATGTAGAAGATCGGACTCGACGTTCTGCCAAGGACGACGTGTTTTCCCAACGAACCGAGATAGCTGTAGACGACGGTCTGCGGGACGGTGAAAATTAACGTTGCGGCAGCGAAACTCCGCCAACCGATGTCGGTCAGTCCGAAGCCGTAGTTCTGCACCACGGTCGGAATAGGCCCGTAGAACCGCATGAGCGCAACCACGCGCCAGCCCTCAAGCTCGACGGCCCTGAGCGCGGCCGAAAGATGGCGCTGTCGTGCAACGAGGCGATGCACCGGCGACTGCAATAGGAAACGCGCGATGACGAAGGCGATCATGCCGCCGATGGTGGTGGACGCGACGATGACGGGAACGGCGTACATCCCCATGAAGAAGCCGGTCGCGAGGACCATGGCCGTACGCGGAACCGGCAACAGTCCGCCAATGATGAACGCCACAGCCACGCCGACATAGGCGGCAGGCGTGCGCGTCCCATCCGTTGCCAGGAGCGCCATCAACGTATCCGTCAAACCGCTCATCGCTTGCATGTAATCCGCCCCATGACCTCAGAGCGAAAGACGCTTGAATAGTCGTTCCGGAATGTTTCGGATAATCAGCATGATCGGGCGCCAAACAGGACGCACATAGACGACATCACGCCCTTTCACCTCGGCCTTGAAAACGGCTTCGGCGACTTCCTTCGGCTGCGCGGTCACGAGCGGCGGTAGCTTCATTCCCGCCGTCATCCTTGTTGCGACGAAACCCGGCTTGATCGTGACGACATGCACCTTGCCGTGGAGACGATTGCGCAGGCCGGAGAGGAAGGACGTGAGACCAGCCTTGGCGGAGCCGTAGACGAAATTCGAGCGCCGACCGCGATCGCCCGCGACGGAGCTGATCCCGACGATACAACCGCCATGCGGTTCCATCACGCGGGCCGCGGCGAGAAGGTAGCGTGCCGGACCGGTATAGTTCGTCCGCATGATGGCATCGGCCGCCGCGTCCTCGGCTTCCGATACGGCCTGTATCCCCAGCGCGCCCGCCACTAGAACGACTGTGCGGGGCGCCTCGCCCAGACCGGCGAAGAAGCGGTCGGGTTCGCCCCCGGTCACATCAAACTCAGCGAGCCTGACGGGTACGCGGTAGCGGATTTCGAGGTCCGCGCGATCGGCATCCAAGGTCTGCGACTGTCGGGCGGCGAGCACGATGGGACACCCGGCCTCCGCGTAGCGCCGCGCGATGGCGCGGCCGATATCCGACCGGGCGCCTAGAATAACGACGGGACGGGATGACATCATCAAAGCTCCAGGCGCGCCGCCTGCGCGGAACGAAAACGCTGATCGACACCATAGCGCCGCCGGACTTCACGAAAGACCGGAAGTTTCGGATAGCCCGCCTCAATCATTGCGCGCGTCGTACGGGCATCCTTCGCGAGATAAATCCGTCCACCATGCTCGGCGACGATCGCATCGAAACGATCGAGTAGACGAAGCGTCATATCGGTCGCGGGGAAGTCGAGGGTCAACGTGTATCCCTCCATCGGGAAGGAGAGGTGTCCGAACGAGCCGCTTCCCATCAGTTTAAACACGGCGAGAAAGGAGGCGTTCCCCTCCCGAGCGGCAGAGTCCAGCAACGCACTGAGCGCGCTATAGCTCGCCGCGCGCGGGAGCACGCACTGATACTGTACAAAGCCGCTCTTGCCGTAAATCCTGTTCCACTCGAGCAACGCGTCGAGCGGGTAGAAATAGCGGTCGACGTCGACGAAACCCCGACTCGGCTGGTGACGGCGATAATAGAGCGCGTTGAATGCGCTAACGAACATGCGGTTGAGCGCCATTCGCGGCAGATCGATCGGCACCCGCAAGGATCTGCGCGGGGCAAGTTCAAGCGGATCAGCGGCGTGTTGCCGAGGCAATTGCTCCGCGCTCGCATGCTCGCCCAGAAAAACAACGGAGCGGCCGAGATCCGAGCCTCGCGCGAGGCAGTCGACCCAAGCGACGGAATAGGTCCGGTCACTCGCGCGCTCAAAAAGCGCCATGACCTCTCGAAGGTTGGGTGCACGCTCAACCGTCTGCTCGATCCAAGCGCTCGTGACCGGGATTAGGGTAAAGGCGGCCCGCAAAATGATCCCCGTCAGCCCCATCCCGCCGCAGGTCGCCGCGAAGAGGTCCGAATGGTCCGTCTGTGAGCAGCGCAGAACCGTGCCGTCGCCGAGCGCCAGATCGAGCCAAAGGACGTGCTCGCAAAACGACCCCGCCACATGGTGGTTCTTCCCGTGGACGTCGGCTGCAATCATGCCGCCCACGGTCACGAACTTCGTTCCCGGCGTCACGGGCGGGAACCAGCCGCGGCGAATGAATACCGCGACGATATCAGCAAGCATGGTCCCCGCTTCACAGGTCAGCGTACCGGTCGTTTCGTCAAATGCCAGTATCCGGTCGAGACGACTTGTGATCGTGGTGCATGTCGGCGAGAGGCTTGAATCGCCGTAGGACCGGCCGTTTCCGCGCGCGATGGCCGGCTGGTTGGCAAAGGCTGCGGCGGCGTCGCCAATCGTCGCCGGCTCCATGACGAGGCAGTCCGCGACGGGGAACCGTCCCCATCCCGCCAGTCGTTTCGAGGTCCGGCTCGGTGGAGAAGTTTGCGCCATGTCAGGGAACCGGAGTGGGGTCGCATGCACGCGTTGACGGCGCCGGTGGCGTCACGCCGTTCGCCAGCCAGACCTCGACTTGGCCGGCAGCCGCAACCTTCCGATAATGCTGGTCGACGTAATCGTCCAGCAAGTGGACACCACTGCTGTGTGAGCTTTCGTTCGGCTCATTAAAGCCATCGAAGCTCTTGTCCCGCACCACCCAGCGCACGCCAAAGCGCTGCAAGTCACCAATGATGGCGGTCTGGATATCCGCGCGAGTCTGCAGGCCGGGATCGAACTCGCTCCAGTGCGTGCCGGGCAGCCGCCCGGCCGCGTAGTAG
>CAYSTX010000169.1:6183-8480 GCA_964434035.1 uncultured Acetobacteraceae bacterium | reverse complement strand
ATGCGTCGGTGCGATTGGCGCTTTTGAAACTGATTACCGGCGGCCTGCGCGTCGGAGCCTCCGCGCGGCTCGCGAAGATCGCGCTGGCGGAATTGTCGCAGGGGCGCATCGCGCCGGACGACATCGAGGAAGTGTGGCATGGACTGCTCCCGCCGTACGCCCCGCTGTTCGCCTGGATCGAGGATCGCGCCGGGCGGCCGGACCCGGCCGATGCGCCCGTGTTTCGTCCGCCGATGCTTGCCCATCCGCTGGAGGAGACGGATCTCGCGACACTCGACATCCACGCGTTTCGCGCCGAGTGGAAATGGGATGGCATTCGCGTGCAGCTTGTATCGACGCCTGGCGGACGGCGGCTCTACTCGCGCGGGGCGGAGGATATTTCGTCGGCGTTTCCAGAAATTATCGGCGCAATGCAGTTCGACGCCGTGCTCGACGGTGAATTGTTGGTCATTCGCGACGGCCCCACCGGTAAGCAGGTCGCACCGTTCGCCGACCTGCAACAGCGGCTCAACCGGCGCACCGTCAGCGCGCGGATGACGCGGGATTATCCTGTTGGCGTGCGGCTCTATGACATCCTGTTCGAGGCCGGCGAGGATCTGCGTCCGCTCGGTTTCGACGCGCGACGCGAACGACTTGAGACTTGGTTCGATCGCACGCGGCCCGTGCGAATGGATCTTTCGCCGCTTGTTCCGTTCGACGATCTGGCGTCGCTCGCCGCCGTCCGCGCAGGCGCGCGCGCCGCGGCGATCGAGGGGCTGATGCTGAAGCGCGCGGACGCGCCATACGTGCCGGGCCGTCCGAAAGGGCTGTGGTGGAAATGGAAGCGCGACCCGCTCTCAATCGACGCTGTCGTCATGTACGCGCAGCGCGGACACGGTCGGCGCAGCAGCTATTATTCGGATTACACGTTTGGCTTGTGGCGTGACGACGGCGCGGGCGGGCGGGAGCTGGTGCCGGTCGGCAAGGCGTATTTCGGGCTGACCGACCCAGAGGTTGCATGGCTCGATCGCTGGATCCGCAATCACACAGTCGCAAGGTTTGGACCTGTCCGCGAGGTCGAGAAGACGATGGTGCTGGAGGTTGTCTTCGACGCGGCGCAGCGATCGCAACGCCACCGCTCGGGCGTCGCGCTGCGGTTCCCACGGATCGCGCGGCTGCGACGTGACAAGCCGGCCACAGACGCGGACGCTCTTGAGACACTGATCGCTCACATCGTCGAAACGCGCGAATCCGTTTCCCTCGCCGATTGACCATCGCGCGCCTGCGTGCTGCGCTGTCCTATCGGACGCGGAGGGACGCGATGGCGCTGGTCGGAAATTTGGCGCGGCAGAAGCTGGCGGCGGGAGAATTGGCACTCGGTTTCGGCGTCCATCATCTCCGCAGCGCCGCGACACCGATGATCGCCGCCGCCACCGGGCATGACTGGCTTTTCATCGATTGCGAGCACGGCGCGCTGTCGATCCATGACGCGACGCAGATTTGCCTCGCCGCATTGCCGCAGGGCATCACGCCCATCGTCCGCGTCTGCGCGGATGCGCTCGACGAAGGAACGCGGGCGCTCGACAACGGCGCGCTCGGCATCGTGGTCCCGCATGTCGACACCGCAAAGCAAGCGAAGCGCATCGCCGACGCGTTTCACTATCCGCCGGTCGGTCATCGCAGCTGGGGCGGCTCGCCGGCCGCGTATGAGTACCGTCCGCCGATCGCGGCGGAGGCGCAACGACGGCTCAACGAAACCGTCCTTGTTGTCGTAATGATCGAAAGCCCCGAGGCGGTCGCCAACGCTGACGACATCGCGCAGGTTGCAGGCATCGACGTGCTGCTGATCGGCACGTCCGATCTGACCGCGGAGATGGGGATTTCCGGACAGATCGGCCACAAGCGTGTCGAGGATGCGTATCGTGCGGTTGCCGACGCGTGCCGCAGGCATGGCAAGTATCTTGGCATGGGCGGCGTGTACGATGATCAGAACGCGGCGCGCTACATCGGGATTGGCGCGCAGTTCGTTCTCGCCGGCTCCGACCATCTGTACCTGAACAATGCGGCGGCGGCGCGGACCGAGTTTCTGCGGGATGCGCCGTCCCGCCGCCGCAACGGCGAGCTCGCGCCGGACGCGAATCCAGCCCCCGCGCCGGAGCGGAAGAAGGCGAAGAAGAAAGGCTGATCGCCCTGGTCGGCTGAACCGCAGCAGACCGGCAGCATCGAGGGGTCGGGGAGATCACCAAGCGCGTCCGCGCTCGCCGAGCTCGTCCGCTGACCACAGCCCTCGCATCGTCCGCCCCCGAAAAGGCGAGCGC
>CAYSTX010000169.1:0-6083 GCA_964434035.1 uncultured Acetobacteraceae bacterium | reverse complement strand
GGCCCCCGCGATAGTGCGCAGGTGGAATAGCCCGATAAAGCGCGCGGCCAATGTTCCGCGAAAGGAGCCACTCATGTTCGACCAGATTTTGAACCCGACCGGCAACCTATTGGTTACTTGGCTAGTCGCTCTAGTCCCCGTCGTGTTGCTCTTGCTCCTGCTCGCTGGCCTCAAGATGTCGGCCTGGCTCGCCACGCTGATCGGCTCGGTGATTACCTTGCTGCTCGGAATTACCGTTTGGAACATGCCCGTTGGCGCCGGCGTTGCGGCTTACATTTACGGTTCGCTCACCGGGATCTGGGCCGTAGACTGGATCACTTTCTGGGGCGTAATGCTCTTCAACACGCTAGTCGTCACCGGCGTGTTCGAAAAATTCCGCCATTGGCTGACAGCACAGGCTACCGCGGACGTCCGGGTGCAGACGCTGCTATTTGCCTGGGCCTTCGGCGCCCTTCTGGAGGGCCTCGTTGGCTTCGGCTACCCTTGGGCTGTGGTTGCGCCGATATTGATCGCGCTCGGTATTCCCGATCTAGATGCGATCCGCGTCGCTGCTATTGCCAACAACGCCCCCGTATCCTACGGCGCCCTGGGCGTGCCAATCATCGCACTGGCTGCAGTCACCGGATTGCCGCTGATGCAGCTCTCCAGCACCATTGGCCATATAGTAGCAGTGCTAGCGCTGCTACCACCCTGGGTACTGATTTATCTTGTGTGTGGTCGACAAGGCTTCCGAGACGGCTGGCCGCTCGCGATCGTTGGCTCGCTTGGCTATATTGCCGGCCAGTTTCCCGTTGCAGTTTACCTTGGTCCATATCTGCCGGACGTCACCGGCGCGATCGTCTGCTTTATCGCACTTCTGGCCCTGCTGCGTTTCTGGCAACCTCAACGAATGCTGGGATATGGCGGTGTGCCACTCGATGCACCATCCCAACTCCGTGGCAGCCAGGTGCCCGTCGTGTCCAGCAAAGATGCTTTCCTGGCGTGGATGCCCTTCATCGTCCTCATTGTTGTGGTCGTGTTGTGGACCGGTCCGTGGTCCAATCTGCCGGGAATTGTCCTATTCCGTTTGGTGACATCGGCGCATTCTTCCATCACACCAGGCGCCGTCGTAAATGCCTCTTTCGTGTTTAGTCCGTTCATCGGAGGCACTGCGATCCTGACATCCTGGATTATCGTGGCGGTTCTGCTGCGCCTTACCACTACACAGCTTTACGATATTTTTCACCGCACTTGGCATCAGATGTGGGGAGCGCTGCTCGTAGGCGTCTTCATCTTTGGGCTGGCCTACGTCTTCAACTATTCGGGGATGGCGGCGTCACTTGCCACGGGCTTCTCGAAACTCGGGGCTTGGTTCATTGTCGTCGCACCAATCTTGGGCTGGATCGGCGTTGCCCTGTCTGGCAGTAACACCTCGACCAATGCGATGTTCGGCGCATTTCAGATGTCAGTCGGGAAACTGCTTGGCTTCCCGCCGCTGTTGTTGCCTTCGCTCAATTCGGTGGGTGCGGAGGTCGGCAAACCGATTGCCCCACAGACCGCAAGCGTAGGCGTATCGACCAGCAAGTTCGTGCGCAACGAAGGTGAGATCATCCGTCACAATATGAGCTGGACACTCATTTTGCTCGGGTATTTGATTCTGATCGGGTTAATGTACTATTTCGTTTTCCCGGGAGTTATGCGGACGTAGGTCCCCAGTCGGCCTCGGATCCATCCGATTAGGCAAGGTCCGACTCCCAACGGCGGGAAAGCGCGAAAACAGAGAGTTTCGCGATCAACTAACTTCAGCGGTTCGCAGCCCACAATACCTCATCCACTGGGGCGGGCTGACCGCCTATCGCCAACTTCCGACGCTCGTCGTGCTGAACTGATCCTGACCGTGCGGGCGGGCGGCCACGCCGACGGCGGTGATCGGGCCGGGCCACCGAGCGCCCGGTCCCGCGCGGTTTCATCATCTCGTCAATTTTTTATTCCCCGGTGCGGGAACGCGCGTGTATCAACGGGATTCCTAGCGATAGTTCTGGAGCGTATGCGCATGCGTCGTCGTCTAATGTCCGGCCTGCTTGGCGCGGGCCTGCTCGTTTCCACCGCCACCGGCGCCCTCGCACAATCGTGCGCGTCACCCACCGACGAGCATGTGTTTGAGGTCGAGGCGCTGAAGAGCATGCTGATCGTGCTCGCAACGAGCTGCCACGCGGACCAGCCGTACAATGCCTTCGTGAACCGCTACAAGCCCGAGCTTGCCAACACCGAGCACGAATTCGACGCCTATTTCAAGCGCGTCTATGGCCGCCGCGGGCAGACTGAGCACGACAGCTACATCACGCAGCTCGCGAACGCGCAGTTCGATGTCGGCCTGAAGCAGGGCGGCGACTTCTGCCCGCGCAATCAGGCGATTTTCGATGAGGTGATGACGCTGCGCGGCCCGACCGACCTTGAGCCGTATGCCGCCGGCAAGGCGCTCCTGCCGCCGACGCTCGGGTCCTGCGCGACCACGGTGACGGAGCCGTCGCGCCGTGGACCGGTCCGCCACGTGTCGACACATAAGAAGGCCTGACGTATCGAAATCGCGGGCGCCGTCGACCTTGTGACGTGACGGCGCCCGAGGCCCCTTCACCTATGACGTGGGTTTCGCCGGTGCCCGGTGTGTCGGCGTGCGCCGGGGCGGCGCCTTCTTTTCCGGCTCCGGTGCCGGCGGCGGGGCGACGGATGCCGGCCCTGGCGTGACCGTCGCTGCGACGCGCAGCGTCGGCGTGCCCGGCAGCAGCGTGACCGCGAAACTGTCCGTGCCCGTGAAGCCCCGCGCGGGCGTGTAATCGATCCGGGTCGCATCGCCGACGCTGTGGATGTAGACGACGCCGTGCGCGGCCTTGGTCGTCAGCAGGCCGGAATCATACGGCCCGTTGCCATTCGCAACGGTAATCGGGCACCAGCCGCCATCGTTGGCGACCGACATCGTCGTGCTCGTCTCCTGGCCCGCCGTGAGCGCGACCTTGCCGACAGTGCAGGTCTTGGCGGCGCCGATAGTGTCGATCTCATACAGACGACGGCCCGACGGCGGCGGCGGCTTCTGCGCGCAGCCTTGCAGCAGGAGCATCGTCGCTGTCGCGCCCAGCAGCCATGCGGGCGCGCCGCCGATCCGGTTCGATCTGATCACGATTATAGCCTCTCCGTTCAGGTGGGATACGGGGTGGGGGAATACGGGATGGGATGGGCCGAGAGACACACCACACCACGGGGCGAAGGGAAACCCCGCGAGACCGTGAGCCTCAGCCCGCGCCCTCGGTGATCCGCGACATCGCCTCGACCACCGGGCCATCCCGCATATGATCCGCGTCGGTCAACACGCGCCATGCGCCGCCGGCAAGAATTTCGCTCGGGGTGAAGCGGGCCTTGTAAGCCATCTTCCGGCTCTCTGGCACCCAATAGCCAAGATAGACGTACGGGAGATCGAGCGCGCGTGACCGCTCGATCAGCCATAGAATCGTGTATGTACCGATCGACCGCCGGTCCAGCTCCGGCGCGAAATAGCTGTAAACGGCCGACAGCCCGTCACCGAGTCGGTCGGTCAGACAGGCCCCGATCAACCGTTCATCCGGGTCGCGGAACTCGACGATGGTTGTTTCGATCGGCGTATCCTCGACCATCGCGCGATAGTCGTAGAAGCTCATCGTCGCCATGTCGCCGCTGCGGTGGCGGTCCTGTTGATAACGCTGAAACAGCGCGAACTGCTCGGGCGTCGCGCGGGCCGGTAGCTCGTCCGCCAGCACGTCGGCGTTCGCCCTCAGGATACGGCGCTGCGTGCGGTCGGGGCGGAAATTATGCGCCTGAATGCGGATCGGCACGCAGGCCTGACAGGCGGGGCAGACCGGCGCGTAGGCGATGTTGTGGCTGCGGCGGAAACCCGCGCGCGATAGCCGGTCGTGCAGCGAATCGCTCTCCGGCCCCGTAATCTCGGTGACGACCTTGCGCTCCGTCCGTCCGGCCACATAGGGGCACGGCAGGGGCGCGGTCGTATAGAAAAACTGCGGCCGACGGGGGCTTTTCGCGTTCATGCGCTCGTTTGTCCGGACACCATTGTCGGGTCAGCCGGGTGTCTGGTCAACAGAATGCCGCGCGAAAATGCATCACTAGGGAACCAATCGAACCGTTGCCTCCACCGTCTTCGCTACCGGCCCGAGCATTACCGTATCGCCGTCGCGCCAGCGCCGCAGAAAGTCGGTGGCATGCGCGTCAAGGAGGTTTCCGGACTGGCCGGGCGTCACGACGAACAGGCTGCGGTCCAGATCGGCCAAGTCATATACGCCCCGATACGATGCACCATGCGTCGCCGCCAACCGCCCGGTCCAGCCATTGCCGCCGCGGTCAACCGTGCCGTCATCGCCCGGGGCAGCGATCGTCGCTGTAGCGAGCGCGCCGATGAACGGCAGCCGGCCCAGCAGCGGGTGCGGGAAGATCGCCGGATGCGCGTCGCCCCAGCGCCAGGCGGCGGGATCGGGCCCGAAGCGGGCGGTGAGGTCAGCGGCGGTCGCAGCCAGTGTTCGTGACAGAATCGGCCCGCAATCCCCGTCGCACCAGGACGCGCCAGAGGCTGACAGCACGTACGCCGTGAACTCGGCCGACGCGACGGCCGCCGACGGGCCGATGCCGGCGCGGGCCAGCACGGCGTCGCGGAATCGCGGCATCCATGCGTCAAACAGCAGCGGTTGCGGCGCGCCGATGCCAAACCCGCCGTCCCAGCCGTCAAACAGCCGCAGCGCGGCGGTCGAGGCCGCATCTTCGGGCTTCGTCTGGCGCAGCACCGGCAGGATCTGGCGCGTGTAGTCGCTGATCACGTCTGTCTGCATTCGGGCGAAGTCCGCCGCCGTCGCGTGGGGCTTTGCGTCCAGCAGCTCGCGGATGCGCCGCGCCCGCCAATCGCCGTAGAAGTCTCGCCCAAGATACGCGCCGTCACCGGGCGGCGCGACGCGTTCGTTGGCGTTGACCAGCCGCCCGCTCGGCGGGTCACTGTAATGCGCAAGCGCGTCGCCCGATGCGAAGCCGATCCAATCGTGCTGCCCGTCCGCGCCCATCACCGGCACCGATCCGTCGCCCGAACGCCGGATCGGCACGCGGCCCGTGAGCTCGAGCGCGATGCCGTCTGCGTCCGCGACAAGCAGGTTCTGCACCGGCGCGCTGATGATCGCCGCCGCACGCCGCGCCTCATCGCGGGAGGCGGCGTGGTTCAGCGCGAGGAGCCCGTTCGCCGAGGTGTCGCCCGGCGCAAGGTTCGCCATGGCGACCGCGAGGACCGGTCCGCGCGCACCGTCGCCGAGACCGAGATCGCTCACGACCGGACCATGCCGCGTCGAGCGTACCGTCAACACCTCGTCCGGCTCGCCGCGCACACCGATGCGCTCGGTGCGCGTCGTGAACGGGCGGGGTCCGTCGGGTGTCAGATACTCGTGGCCGTCTGCTGTTGGCGTTTCGATGAAAACGTCCTGCACGTCCGCGCCCGTCGTCGTGAAGGTCCAGGCGATGTGGCGATTGTGCCCGATGACGAGGAACGGGACACCCGGCGACGTCGCGCCGGCGAGTGTCGCGTCCGGCGTGTCAATCCGCGCCAGATACCAGATGCCCGGCAGCGAAAACCCGAGATGCGGATCGCCGGCGAGCAGCGGCTTGCCGGTCGCGGTGTGCCTTCCGTCAACGGCCCATTCGTTGCTGGCGCTATCGGGCAGCGTGAACGGGGCCGGAAATGCCGGCAGAGCGTCGGCGAGTTGGTGGGCGAGGACGTCGCCGCCCGGCAGTTTCGGCGGACCAATCGAAGCGGCCGCGCCTGCCTCGGTGCCGACGTTGGCGCGCAGCGCCGCGATCTGCGCCGGCGTCAGCTTGCCTTCGAGACGGAGCCGCGCGACCTCCGTCTCCCAATTATCCGAGAGCCACAGGCCGAGAATCTTGCCCCACAGCAGACTATCCACCGGCGTCCACGGCGCGGGCGTGCCGAGGGCGAGAAACTCGGGGGACGTGAACCGTCCGTGTGCGGCGATGTATGCGTTGACGCCGCGTGAGTATGCGTCGAGTACCGCGCGCGTCGCCGGGTCGAG
>CAYSTX010000168.1:0-8493 GCA_964434035.1 uncultured Acetobacteraceae bacterium | reverse complement strand
GCGGCACGGCCTCGGTAACCGCCGGCGCGGGCGACGTGTTCAACTTCGTCAACGGTCAGGGCGGCGGCACCGACATCATCTCGAATTACGTATCCGGCAGCGACCAGCTGGTGTTCAGCGGGTTCGGGGCGAACGCGATCACGAGTCAGGTCGTCTCGAACGGTAACCTGAACCTCGTGCTGGCCGACAACACGCACGTCACGCTGATGCACGCGACGTCTATCTGAACGACGCCGCGTAGCCAAAACATCACGGCGGCTGGAGGGGCAGCGGGGCAACCCGTTCGCCCCTCCGTCATTCGGGCGGGGATTTCGCGGGGTTGCGGTTGCCAGCGGGCCGGGACCAGCAGGCCTCGTTTCGCGTCATCAATGGCGGCGACAACGGCGAGCCGTCAGCGTCTGACCACGTCGGAATATTGCGCCGATAAGCGCGGGCGAAGTATTGCCTAGCGGGATCGTTGCAAACTTTCCCACCTTCTATGAGACGGAGAGAAATTCGGTCAAACCACGCGCACCGAACGCATGGGTCTGGATTGGCCTACGCCTGATAACGGAAAATTGTCTCACGTGGGTTGTGCTTGCGCCCCGCACTGTCGCACAAGGGTTGTGCCTGCACCCTCGCTGCAGCTAGATCACGGCAAGTTCGCCACCACGATGCGGTCGTTCACAAAACCGAGATATTGTCGAACCCCGCACCGGCTGGGGCGGCGACCGAGCTAGGGAAAGTCATTGATGACCACCACTCTCGATCCGATTGTTCCAGAGAACCCTATCGCCAGTCCGATCGATCAGCCCGGCCCCGGCGGCACGGTTCTCACGGTCGGTGTCGGCAAACAGTTTGCAACCATCTCCGATGCGATTGCAGCGGCACACGACAACGACGTCATCGCCGTCGACGCCGGGACCTATGTCGACACGTCCAACAACAGCCACGGCAATGTCATCACCGCCGCGAACGTCACGATCGAGGGCGTCGGCGGCATGGTTCACTTCGAGATGGGGCCGCAGGGCCTCGCCAACGGCAAAGGTCTGTTGGACGTCGAGAACGGCCTGACGCTCAAGAACTTCGAGCTGTCGGGCGCCACCGACCCCGACAGCAACGGTGCCGGCATCCGCGTCGATGGCGGCAACCTGACCGTCATCAACTCCTACATCCACGACAACCAAGACGGTATTCTCGACACCGCGCCGTCCGGGAGCAACACAACGGTCACGATCGACCACTCCGAGTTTGCCAATAACGGCGCGGGGGACGGCCAATCGCACAACATCTATATCAACGACGTGAACAGCCTCACGGTCACCAACAGCGTCTTCACCGGCGCCAGTGTCGGACACGAGATCAAGAGCCGCGCGGCCAATACGACGATTACCAACAACGTCATCGCCGACGGTCCCACGGGAACCGCGAGCTATAGCATCGACATTCCGGACGGGGGTGTCGCCAACGTTTCCGGCAACGTCATCGAAAAGGGACCGAATGCCAGCAACAACGGCATCATCCACTACGGCGGCGAGGGCCTGGTTTCGCATCCGAACAGCAGCCTGACGGTCTCAAGCAACACCGTTATCAACGATGATCCAAATGCCGGTCTGATTTGGAACCAGGCGGCAGCCATCGGTCTCAATGTCACGGCGCAGGTAAGCGGCAACACGCTCTATAACGTTTCAGATGCAAACAATGTGGGACTCGTCAACGCAGCGAACAACACGTCGCTAACCGTCCCGGCGTCGCAAGAGCCGGGCTATTCGCTTGCCCTTCCATACCTCGGCGGCACCTCCATTCTCGCGGATCCGCCGGCCTGCTTCGCCGCCGGCACGCGGATCCGCACGGTCGCGGGCGATGTCCCGGCCGAGATGATCCAGGCCGGCGACGTCGTGCAGACGCCGGACGGTGCGCGGACAGTGATCTGGACCGGCGCGCGCCGCGTCCGCTTCGCCGGCAATCGCGATGTCGAGGCCGTCCTACCGATCCGCATCAGGGCGGGCGCGTTCGGCGAGGCTCTGCCGGTGCGCGATCTGCTCGTCTCCCCGGATCATGCGATCTTTGTCGACGGCGTATTCGTCCAGGCGAAGCTGCTCGTCAACGGCGCGTCGATCGTGACCGAGCGCCGGATGAGCTCGGTTCGTTACGTCCACATCGAACTGGAGCAGCACGGCATTCTGCTCGCCGAGCGCCTGCCGACCGAGAGCTATCTCGACAGCGGCAACCGCGCGCAGTTCGGCCTTGGTTCGGCGAACGAAGCCGTCAACTTCGCGACCCCGGCCGAGCTCTACGCGACACGCGGCTACGCGAAGCTGGCACTCGATGCCGCAACGGTGCAGCCGATCTGGCAGCGCCTTGCCGATCGCGCCGTCGCGCTCGGCCTCAGCGTGCCGACGGTCATGACAACGACCGATGCCGCGCTGCGTCTCCTCGCCGGCGCGCTTGTGCTGAAGCCGGTCAACGTCAGCGGTTCGAAGCATACGTTCGTTCTGCCGCGCGGCGTTGCCGCGGTTGAGGTCCGCTCCAACGCGGCGCGCCCGGCCGACGCCTCGCCTTGGTTGGTCGATCGTCGCGTGCTCGGCGTCGCGGTCGCGGCGATCTCGGTCGAGGCGAGCGACGAGCGGATCGACGTGGCACTCGACGGCCCGGCGCTTGGCCGCGGCTGGTGGGCGATCGAGGCGGGCGCTCGCTGGACGAACGGTGCGGCAGAACTGGTTGTTGGCCCCGCGAACACGGATCGGCTGCTGACGCTCGATGTTGTCGGCACGGTTCAGTATCCGATCGCTGACGAGGCGCTCGCCTTCGCCGCCTAAGCGGTCTTTTCGACTCCCGCCCTCCAAAGCGCTGTCGGCCACGTGGCCGACGGCGTTTTCGCTTGTACGCATTCGTCGGCGGCTCGGGCATCACCACGCTCACTGCGAGCGAGTGTTCAACTTCGTCAACGGCCAGGGCGGCAGCACCGAGAGGCTGGTATTCAGCGGGTTCGGGGCCAGCGCGATTACGAGCCAGGTTGTAAATCGAGCGGCAACCTGAGGCTCCTGCTGGCAGAGAACACGCAGGTCACGCGACTGCAAACGACGAAAAATTTGAACAGAACGGCGTAACCGAACATCATCGGCGGCTGGAGGGGCGGCGGCGAAACCCGTTCGCGATGGCATATTTTGCCCGAACAGACGTTGGCGAAGCGTTGCCTAACGGATCGTTACCAACTTTCTTGATCTCACGTGATGCGGAGATAAATTCGCCAACCACACATCACGAACAAATGCAACTGGATTGCGCCTAATTGCAGAAACATTCGCAAAAGGGTTGTGCACGCACCTCGCTGCAGCTAGATGGCGACACGTTGACCCACCACGACAGCCGTCGTTCATCCAACCGAGATGCCGTCGAACTCGTATCAACGAGTGACGGCGACCGAGCTAGGGAAAGTCATTCATGGCAACCACTCTCGATCCGATCGCTCCTGAGAACCCTGTCGCAAATCCAATCGATCAGCCCGGCCCCGGCGGCACGGTTCTCACGGTCGGTGTCGGCAAACAGTTTGCAACCATCTCCGATGCGATTGCAGCGGCACACGACAACGACGTCATCGCCGTCGACGCCGGGACCTATGTCGACACGTCCAACAACAGCCACGGCAATGTCATCACTGCCGCGAACGTCACGATCGAGGGCGTCGGCGGCATGGTCCACTTCGAGATGGGCCCGCAGGGCCTCGCCAACGGCAAAGGTCTGTTGAACGTCGAGAACGGTCTGACGCTCAAGAACTTCGAGCTGTCCGGCGCCACCGGCCCCTCTGGCAACCTTGCCGGCATCCGCGTCGATGGCGGCAACCTGACCGTCATCAACTCCAACATCCATAACAACCAGGATGGTATCCTCGACACCCCGCCCGCCGGCAGCAACACATCGGTCACGATCGACCATTCCGAGTTCGCGAATAACGGCGCGGGGGACGGTCAATCGCACAACATCTATATCAACGACGCGAACAGCCTCACGGTAACCAACAGCGTCTTCACCGGCGCCAATGTCGGACACGAGATTAAGAGCCGCGCCGCCAACACGACGATTACAAACAACGTTATCGCCGACGGTCCCACGGGAACCGCGAGCTATAGCATCGACATTCCGGACGGGGGTGTCGCCAACGTTTCCGGCAACGTCATCGAAAAGGGACCGAACGCCAGCAATAACGGCATCATCCACTACGGCGGCGAGGGCCTGTATTCGCGTCCGAACAGCAGCCTGACGGTCACGAACAACACCGTTATCAACGATGATCCAAATGCCGGTCTGATCTGGAATCAGGCGGCAGCCATCGGTCTCAATGTGACGGCGCAGGTAAGTGGCAACACGCTCTATAACGTTTCAGATGCAAACAACAAGGGCCTCGTCAACGCAACAAACGACACGTCGCTGACCGTCCCGGCGTCGCAAGAGCCGGGCTATTCGCTCGCCGCCCCGTACCTCGGCGGCACCTCGATTGTGGCGAATACGCAGCCGAGCAGTGCCGGCAACAACAGCGCGCCGGCGACAACGACGGCCGTGACGACCCCCCCAGCCACAACCACGCCCGTTACGACGCCGACGGCAACAACCACGTCGCACACGACGACGCCCGTCACCACCGCGCCGGATACAACCACACCCATCACGACGCAGCCGGCAGCAACCACGCCGAACACGACGACGCCCGCCATCACCGCGCCGGACACGACCACGCCCGTCACCACGCAGCCGGCAGCCACCACGCCGAACACAACGACGCCCGTCACCACCGCGCCGGACACAACCACACCCGTCACCACGCAGCCGGCAGCCACCACGCCGAACACGACGACGCCCGTCACCACCGCGCCGGACACAGCCACACCCGTCACGACGCAGCCGGCAACAACCACGCCGGATACGACGACGCCCGTGGCCACTGCGCCGGCGACGACGACATCGGGAACCAACACGACGACCGGCGGCGCCGGGTTGGCGACGATCACGGCTGGTAACGTTGGAAATCAGTCGCCCACCTTCGTCGGCGGCTCGGGCATCACGACGCCTACCGCCGGCACGGGCTCGCTGACGCCAACGGCGGGGTTCGGTGGCCTCGGCGCGACGTTCGGCAGCGGCACCGGCTCGGGCACCGCGGGCGCGGGCGACGCGTCCAACTTCTTCAACGGTTGGCGCGGCGGCACCGACGCCATCTCGAGCCACACCGCCGGCACCGACCAGCCAGCGTTCAGCGGGTTCGGGACGAACGCGATCACGAGCCAGGCCGGCTCGAACGGCAACCTCAACTTCTTGCTGGCCGACAATACCCACATCCCGGTGATGCCCGCGACGTGAGGCTGAACAACGTAGCGTAACCGAAACATCATCGACGGCAGGAGGGGCAGCGGGGAAACTCGTTCGCCCCTTTTTGTCGTTCGCGCCCAAAATGAATCGCTTTCGGCTCGCGATTTCCGAGGCGTTGTCGCGCCCTATGGCCGGCCTCCGGCACCCTCAACGTGACCTTCGGCAGTGGCACCGCCTCTGTACGCGGATGGGCGGCCTATCCGACCGACGCGGGCCCGCGCTTGCGCGCCTCACCCGAATGCAGTTTATTTCAATAAACGCCATAAGGAACGGTTTCACGTTGCAATTTCAGCGACTTGGCCGGGGAGACGCTCTGGCCGCGTGCGGCGCCTTCCTGCTGATCTTCGCAGTCAAGCTCTGGCTGATCGGGCGATTCGGCAGCGCCGTGCCATTCTGGGACGAATGGGATGGCGAGGCGGCCGCCGTCTACATCCCATGGATGGACGGCACCTTTTCGCTGCACGACCTGCTTGCAACGCATAACGAGCACCGCATCGTCGTGACCCGGCTGTTCTCGCTGCTCGTCTTCCTCCTGGGCGGGCGCTGGGACGTGATCATCATGATGGTCGTCAATGCGGCCATCCACGCCGCGACGCTGGTGATCATCGCGTTGCTGCTCACCCCATCGAAGACGCCATTCCGCCTAGCCCGGCCATTGATGCTGGCATTCACCGTCTTGGTCTGCTCGATCCCGTTTGGCTGGGAGAACACGCTGTTCGGCTTCCAGACTCCTTCTTATCTTTTGATCCTTTTCTCCTTTGTTTCGATGTCGTTGATTGTGGGGGCGCCTGCCTTCTCGCCCCGCTGGCTGCTGGGTGCGGCGAGCGGCCTTCTCTCCATTCTCACGATTGCTTCGGGCGCCCTCTCGCTGGTGCCCTCCGTCGGCGTCGGCATCATCCAGATGTTGCGCGGCCGACGCCGGGGCCGGCGCGAAATTGCCGCTCTGCTGGTGCTCGCTGCCCTGACCGTGGCGATGCTGCTCACAGTGCCGACCATTCCCGGCCACGCGGCACTGAAAGCGAAGAACGCGCGGGAATTCTTTATGGCGTTTGTCGGAGTGGCATCATGGCCGCTGCCCTGGGGCTGGGCCCCCCTATTGCAACTTCCTGCGCTTCTTCTGGTGCTCCGTTCGGTTTTGACCGCCCCGCCACGTTCCGACCGGTCCTGGATAGTGCTCGCCGGCCTGTTCTGGCTGGGCGAACTTTATGCCGGAACCGCCTACGCACGCGCCGATGGCCTCCCGTTGTCCTCGCGCTACCTGGATTTGTTCGTCCTGTCGCAGGTCATGGGGTTTTCTGCCCTGCTGCATATCGCGAGGCTCAACGTGCTCAGCCCGCTTCCCGGGGAGCGCCTGACCGATGTGCTGAAACGAGTCAGAACCCGTGCCCCCGATCAGCTATTCATTTTCGCCATCGTCGGTCTGGGGATTGTCTGGATTGCCGGCCTGGTCGCCTTTGATGCCTGGCGCTTCTGGAGCTCATGCCGACCCGATATAATCGGGCACTGGACGGCTTCCCTGATGCACGAAAAACTCTTGCGGGACTACCTGCTCAAGGGTGACCCGAGCGGTTTCGGCGATCCTCGCGGCTGGATACCCTACCCCGACCCTGGACGGCTGCGCATGCTGTTGGACAACCCGCACGTGCGCGCCATGCTGCCCACCGAACTCGGCGGCCAAGCCCCGCCCACCTTCCTCACGATGTTCGCCAACGCTACCCTCGCCGCCGCCCCCTGGCTCCTCGCCGCCGGTGCTGCTCTGCTCGCCCTCGGCACCTGCCGGATCGGCGAACGAAGCCGTGCTTTCACCATTCCCGCTGTTGCCAAATCGTCCTCGGAACGAGAACTTCGTCTTCGAACGCGAAGAGATTGAAATAGCAAAAGGGAATGCCCCGTACGGGATTCGAACCCGTGTACCCAGCGTGAAAGGCTGGTGTCCTAGGCCACTAGACGAACGGGACAGCAGGGATCGCGTAGCGAACGCGGGGGGTCGCGGTCAAGCGACGGCGGCGAGCGTCTCCGTTGCGCGCCGGATGAAGCCGCCGCCGAGGACCCGGTCGCCGTCGTAAAAGACGCAGGCCTGACCGGGCGCGGCAAAGGCTGGCGCGTCCAGTAGCACGGTTGCGGTATCGGGTCCGTCCGCCTGCACGACCGCGCCCTGCGGCGCCTCCCGATGACGGAGCTTGACCCGGCAGCGCATACCCTCGCCGCCGTCCGGCGGGGTCGCGAGCCAATTTACCTCCCGCAGCCGCACAATTTTCGTGCCGCCGCCCTCGCGGGGGCCGACGATGACACGCCGGCGCGCCGGGTCGGTGCCGATGACCGCCTGCCGCGTGCCGCCCGCCATTGCGGCGTCGCCAAGGCCGCGGGTCTGACCGACGGTGAAGCGCGCAATGCCGTCATGCGTGCCGAGCACGGCGCCGTCCGAGGCGGCGACGATCTCTCCCGGCGCCAGCGCCGCAGGACGCAACCGCCCGACGAGATCGGCGTATCCGCCCGACGGGACGAAACAGATATCCTGGCTGTCCGGCTTTTCCGCAACCAGCAGGCCGAGCGCAGCCGCCTCGGCGCGGACCGCCCGCTTGTCCGGCATGTCGCCGAGCGGGAACAGCGCGCACTCGAGTTGCGCGCGAGTGGTTGCGAACAGAAACCAACTCTGGTCGCGCGCCTCATCGCGCGCGCGATGCAGTTCCGCGCCGTCCGGCCCATCGACGCGGCGCACGTAATGGCCAGTCGCCAGCCGCTCGGCACCGAGTCCTGCGGCCAGTGCTGTGAGATCGGTGAACTTCACCGTCTGATTGCAGCGGATGCAAGGCACCGGCGTCTCCCCGGCCGCATACGCATCGGCGAAACCGTCGATGACGGCGCGGGCAAATCGTGCTTCCGCGTCGATCACATAATGCGGGATGCCGAGCTGATCGGCGACGCGGCGGGCGTCGTGGATGTCCTGCCCCGCGCAGCATGCGCCGCGGCGCGCACCGGTGGCCGCGCCGTGATCGTAGAGCTGTAGCGTGACGCCGACGACGTCGTGCCCCGCGCGCGACAACAGGCCCGCGACAACGCTGCTATCCACGCCGCCCGACATGGCGACCATGATGCGCATTGTGCGAGCGCGCGGTCCGGCCGCTCAGCCGTTCTGCGCGTTGCGGGTGCCTG
>CAYSTX010000167.1:0-8515 GCA_964434035.1 uncultured Acetobacteraceae bacterium | reverse complement strand
CCACGTTCTGCGCGCGCCGTACCGAGAGGCGCTGGTTGTAGGCCGCCGTGCCCGACGTGTCGGTGTAGCCGTTCACCTCGATCCGCGTGTACTGCACGCGGGTCGAGTTGTCCGCCGCCTCATGGATGATCTGACGCGCGCGGTCGGACAGGTCGGCGCGATCCCAGTCGAAGAACACAAGGTAGCTACGCGCAGGCTGCTGCGCCGGAGCGGGCGCGGCGACGGGCGGCGGCGGCGGCGGCGCCACGTTGAACGCGTAGCGGACGCCGAACATGATCGCATGGTTGAACTGGTCGCCAATGCTGATCTTGCCGGGGACCGTCACGCCGCCGGAGGTCACGTTGGTCCGGAACTTCGTGTTCGCAGCAACACCAAGGAAGCGATATTCGAGCGTCAGGTCGAGACCCGGTACGGCGTCGATCGGGTAGGCGACACCGACAATGCCCTGATAGGCGAAGTTGCCGTTGGTGCCATGCGTGTTGATATTGAAGCCGTTGTTGCGGTTGCTCGCGCTGATGCCGCTGAAATCGGTCCACTGATAACCGATACCGGCGCCGACATACGGCTTAATCGGAACGACATTGAGCGCGGACAGGCCGAGATTGGCGAAGTCGAAATCATACAAGACGTTCGTCATTACGCCGAACGTCTGCGCGGTGCCGTTGGCGCTTGTCGGGAAGGGCGTGCCCTCGAGATGCCGGACGTCGTTGCGGCGATAGTCGCCCTCGACCTCAACGCGCAAGCCGTTACCGAAGCCCCAACCAACGCTGCCGAGACCAGCGAAGCCGACGTCGTAATTCGTGTGCAGGCGGCCGGGGGTCCCGACCTGTCGGCCGGTCGGGCCGGTGCCAAGGCTGAAGCCTTTGACGATGTCGTTCTGCCGGAAATCGAGGCCAACACCGGCGCCGACATACAGCCCGTCAATGGGCTGCGCGGCGGCGGGGTTGGCCGCGAACAGCGACACGGCGGCGAGCGGTGCCGCCAGCATCGTGGTGGTCAGCCAATGGGAATACGCACGCATCTGAGATCTCTCCTCGGTAAGGCTTGCCGGCGCCCGATAAGGGCACCCGCACTGCGCGGTTAAACGTCGCGCCCGAGGAAAAGACACCTCGCGTTCCCGGGAGGGTTGCAGTTCGTCTCCAGGTGTTGCCACAAGGCCACACCGGGCAAACGGGATCGGGGGAGCACCCTTCGGCACTCCCCCAACCATTTGAATAGCTTAGCGGCCGATCATGTCGGCCACCCGTCGGATCAGCGGATGATGATCTCGACGCGCCGGTTCTGCGGCTCACGCACGCCCGGGCCGGTCGGGACGAGGAGGTGCGTCTCGCCGAAGCCCTGGATTGCGATCGCCTGCCGCGGTACGCCGTCACGGACCAGCTCGGCCGCCACGTTCTGCGCGCGGCGGACCGAGAGACGCTGGTTGTAAGCGGCCGTGCCCGACGTGTCGGTGTAGCCGTTCACCTCGATCCGCGTGTACTGGACGCGACGCGAGTTGTCCGCCGCCTCGTGAATGATCTGGCGAGCGCGCGTCGTCAGGTCGGCGCGATCCCAGTCAAAGAACACCAGGTAGCTGCGGGCCGGAGCCGGAGCCGGCGGGACGACGACCGGCGGCGGCGGCGGCGGCGCAACGCCGAAGTTATAGCGAATGCCGAGCAGCGCGGAGTGGTTGTACTGGTCCGACAGCTTGATCTTGCCGGCCTCGGAGAAAGCGCCCCGTCCGCCGACGCCGAAGGCGGTGGCGGTGGCCTGAAATTTCTCGCCACTCAGCACGCCGTAGAAGCGATATTCCAGCGTAACCGCGAGGCCAGGAACGGCGGCGATCGGATAGGCTAGACCGGCGATCGCCTGATAGCCGAAATCACCGTCGCTCTTGTTGTTGATGCGGAGCTCGGCGTTGTTCGAGAACGCCTTGTAACCGCGCAACGTCGTCTCGCTATAGCCAACGCCGGCGCCGAGATATGGGACGAGCGGGAAGGCGTCGTGAGAGACGAGGCCGAGGTTCTGGAGGTCGAAGTCATAGAGGACGTTGACCATCGCCCCGTAGGTCTGGTTGTCGCCGCCGGCGTTGGTCGGGAACGTCGTGCCCGTCCACTTACGGAGGCTGTACTGGCGATAGTTGCCCTCGAGTTCAGCGCGGAGGCCGTTGCCGAAGCCCCAACCGACGCTGGCGAGACCGACGAAGCCCCAGTTATTAACGAACTTGCCGCCGTTGAGGAGGCCACGCTGACTAAGAACGTTATTAACAGTGTCCCCAAACCGGGTCACGGACTGCCGCTTGGTCTTCGTGTTCTCAAGGTACGAACCGCCGACGCCAGCGCCGACGTACAGGCCGGTTACCGGCTGGTATTGGTAATCTACCGGCTGTGCCATGACGGCAGCAGGGGCCGCCACGATCGTGGCCGCCAGAAGGGTCTCCCGGAGCCTCATTGTTTCTCTCCTCATATGTCTCACGCGATCCGAGCAGCCCGAAGATCGCAAGATCGCGTCCTGCCGCCGGTCCGATCCACCTTAACACCGTCCGTCGCGCTGGCGAGACGGTGTGATGCGTTTTTCCCTCACTGTGGCGAAACAGCCACAACACTCGGGGAGAGCCGGGCGAGATGACGCGAGGGTCACTAAACCGTGACGGCAGCCGCTAAATGATCCGGGCCTCGAACGGCGGCAGACCGTCGGGCGCGTCGAACTCGACCACCCAGATGTCGGGGTCGAATCGCACCTGCCGGGCCACATATGCGTCCGCCTCCTCCTGCAGCACGGACGCCTCACCCGTCCCGCGCATCCAGCCGGAGACGCCATCGCCCGTGCGGACCTGCGCGAGCACGGTCAGACCGTCCGGCCGGCGCAGGACGACCAGAACGCCGCCCGCATCCTCGTCGCCGCGGCGAAGGATCACGCCCGGCCGGCCATCATTGTAACCGAGGCGGAGCGCCGCCCGGACCCAAAGACCCGCCTTAACCCGCGGCTCGGCCATGCTCACCCACCCCACTCGTTACCGCTTCCGCGCCGCGCGCTCTTTGCCGCTTATACGTCCGGCCCACATGCGCCATGCTGACGCCGCCGTGATACCTACCGCCCCCGGAGTTCCAAGATGCGCCGCCCGCCCCTGTGTCTGCTGGTCCTGTCCGTCCTGCTTGGCGCGGCGCTCATCGTCCGGCAAGCGCGGGCGGCGGACGCGTTCACCTTCGGCCTCGACTGGAAGGCCGAGGCTGAATACGGCGGTTACTATCAGGCGCTCGCGACCGGCATCTATAAGAAGCACGGCCTCGACGTGACGATCCGCGAGGGCGGCCCGCAGATCAACCAAGCGCAGCTGATGCTGGCCGGCCGCCTCGACGCAGTCATCGCGTCCAACTCCTACCTGGCGTTGAACTTCGTCCGGGCGAAGATCCCGTTTGTCGCGGTTGCCGCCATTTTCCAGAAGGACCCGGCGGTCATCATCGCGCATCCGGACCAGGGGCATGACAGCTTCGCCGCGCTCAAGGACGCGCCGTTCCTCATCACGGCCGACACCCGCAACGGCTGGTGGACGTTCCTGCGCGCCAAATACGGTTATGCAGACAGCCAGATCCGGCCGTACACGTTCAACCTCGCGCCGTTCCTGACGGATAGGCGCGCGGTGCAGCAGGGCTATCTCGGCTCCGAACCCTATGGGATCGAGCAGACGGCGCATTTCAAGCCGGTCGTGCTGCTCGTCGCCGATGCCGGGTTCAACGGGTATGGCAACCTGATCGCGACGTCCGAAAAGCTCATCAAGGAGAGGCCGGACCTCGTGCAGCGCTTCGTCACGGCGTCGATCGAAGGGTGGCGGTCCTATCTGCATGACGATCCGGGCCCGGCCAATGCGCTCATCAAGGCAGCGAACCCCGAGATGACCGATGGACTGCTCGCCTATGGGCGGCGGGCGATGATCGAGCACGGGATCGTCGAGAGCGGCGACGCAGCGACGCAGGGGATCGGCGCCATGAGCGACGCCCGCTGGCGGAGCCTCGGGGAAGGCGCGATCAAGGACGGGCTGTACGACAAGGGTCTCGACGTCACGCGCGCCTACACGCTGCGTTTCGTGGGTCACGGGGCCGGTCTGCCTGGACACTGATCCGCAGATCGGACTGGCGCCGCCCCTACTGCGGCTGCGCGGGGTCGGCCGCCGGTTCGCGAACGGCACCGAGGCACTGCGCGACGTCAGCCTGGATCTCGCTTCCGGCGATTTCGTCGCCCTCCTCGGGCCGTCCGGGTGCGGCAAGTCGACCCTGCTGCGGCTCATTGCCGGGCTCGACCAACCGGATACAGGTCGGCTCGACTGGTCGGGCGGGGCGCCGCCGAGGCCGGGCGAGATCGGCATGGTGTTTCAGGACGCGACGCTGATGCCGTGGGCGACCGCCGAGGCGAACGCCGCCTTGCCGCTCGTGCTGCGGGGGGTGCCGGACAGAGAGGCGCGGACGGAGGCGCGGGCGGCGCTTGCCCGTGTCGGCCTCGCGGGGTTCGAGGGCGCGCGGCCAGCCGCGCTCTCGGGCGGGATGCGGATGCGCGTCTCGCTCGCCCGCGCACTGATTACCCGCCCGCGTCTGTTGCTCATGGACGAGCCGTTCGCGGCGCTGGACGAATTCACGCGCCACCGGCTGCAAGCCGATCTGCTGGCGCTGTCGCGGGAGGCGGGCTGTACGTTCGTCTTCGTCACGCACTCGATCTACGAGGCGGCGTTCGTCGCGCACCGCATCGTCCTAATGACGCCCCGCCCGGGCCGGATCTCATCCGTCATCGAGTCCGACATCCCCGACGACGCGGCCGACCGGCGGCTCGACCCCGCCTATGCGGCGCTGGTCGCCAGGGTGACGCGCGAGATGCGGGCGGCGCTCGGCGAGCCATGACGCGCGCAACACCCTGGCTGTTTCTGCTGGCCGCCCTCGCGCTGTGGGAGGGGGCGGTGCGGCTCGCGCAGGTGCCGGTCTACATCCTGCCCGGGCCGATCGCGATCGTGGGCGCCATCGCGGCAGACCCCGTGGGGCTGCTGTCGGCGTTGGCATCAACGCTCGCCGTCACGTTCGCCGCCCTGATCGCCGCCGCCGCACTCGGCTTGCTGCTCGCGGCGCTGACGGCGGCGAGCCCGCTCGCCCGCGCCGCGGTGCAGCCTTGGGCGGTGATCCTGCAAGTGACGCCGGTCGTCGCGATCGCGCCGCTGATTATCGTCTGGGTCGGCGACCCGTTCGCATCGCTGGTGGTCTGCGCGACTATCGTTGCGTTCTTCCCCGTCTATTCGAACGCCGCCGCCGGGCTCGCCGCGACACGGCCGGAGCTGGACGATCTGTTCCGGCTCTATGGCGCAAGCCGCTGGCAGACTTTGCGGCGACTGCGGCTGCCGGTCGCGCTGCCGTATTTCCTAGCCGGGCTGCGCATCTCGGGCGGCCTCGCTCTGGTCGGCGCGGTGGTCGCTGAGTTTGTCGCCGGTTCGGGCGGGTTCGCGTCCGGCCTCGCCTACCGAATCCTGGAAGCCGGCTACCGCCTGGAGATCGCGCGCATGTTCGCGGCCTTGGCGCTGCTGGCCGTCGCGGGCGTCGCGATCAACGCGGCGCTTGGCACGCTGTCTACCGTTCTGCTGCGCCGGTACGGCAGCGCTTGAACGCCGTAGCTTGAAGCGGGGCGCACGCCGCGCCACACCATCACCCACGCAACCGAGACCAAGCCGCAAGGACGCCATGGCCACCACACAGAAGACGCTGACCGATGGGCAGCGTGCGTATGAAGAGAAGCGCGCCGCCCGCGCGGGGATGAGCCTCGACAAATGGCTCGCGAGCAAGCAGCGCGCCGCCGAGCAGGAAGCGGCCGCTCGCGCCCGCGCGACCGCCGCGCCGGCGCCCGCGAAGAAGCCGGGCCTGCTCGGCCGGCTGATCGAGCGCGCGCATCAGCCGCTCAAGGGCGGCGACGCGCCGAAGGGCCGCGGCCGCTCCTGATCCTCGCGGCGCACGCCGACTGGAGCGTCGATCCGCGCAAACGCTGGATCACGCGCGCGCGGCGTGAGGATGGCGTCTGGCAGGTGGACGCGCCCGCGCCGGTCGGCCCGGTTGGCACGCTGTTCACCCGGCTGCGCGAGGCCGCCGACGGTGGCGCGGTCGCACTCGGTGTCGATTTCCCGCTCGGCTTGCCGCGCGCCTATGCGGCGATCCCTGGCGCGGTTGGCGCGGCGGCCGATTTTCCGGCGTTCTTTGCCGGACTCGCCGAGCGGCCGGACTTCTTCGCCGTGTCAGCCGAACTCGCCTCCGTCTGCGCGGCCCGCCCATTCTATCCGGCGCGCGGCGTCCGGGGAATGACGCGGGCGGCGCATGCGGCGGCGATCGGCCTGCCGGACGCGGCGGCCCTCTGCCGCGCCTGCGACCGCGCGACCGATCGGCGGCCGGCCGGCGCGCCGCTGTTTTGGACGCTTGGCGCCAACCAGTCGGGCAAGGCTGCCATCAGTGCGTGGCGCGACTTGTTGCTGCCCGCGCTGGCCGTTGGGGACGCGGTTCGGCTCTGGCCGTTCGCGGGGCCGTTTCGCGCGCTGCTCACGCCGGGCGTGGTCGCGGTCGCGGAGACCTATCCGGCGGAGGCGCTGCGGCAGCTCGACCTGCGGCTCCGCGGCAGCAAACGGCGACACGCCGACCGCGTCGCGTTTGCGCCGGCGCTGCTTGGCGCGCTCGCGTCACTCGGCGCGGTCGGGACGGACGCGTTTGTCGAGGCGGCGCGCACCGGCTTCGGCACCGACGCGGCCGGGGAGGATCGGATGGACAGCGTGCTCGGCCTGCTCTGCGTGTTGTCCGTGCTCGACGGCCACCGCCCCGACACGCCGCCGCCCGAACCGGCGCTGATGCAGTGGGAGGGGTTCGTGCTCGGGCAGACTGACTTGCCGCGCGTCGCTACAGTGCCCGCTCCCACGTCTCGCCAATGAGGCCGGGGGCGAAACTGTCGTCCGGTTCTGAGGCGACAATCGTGAAGCCCGCCCGCTGATAGATCCCGCGCGCGACGGTCAGCGCCGAGATAGTAGTCAGCATCATGCGCCGATACCCGGCTTGCCGCGCGAAGTGGATGCATTCGTCAACGAGGCGCCGCCCGATGCCGTGGCCGCGCGCCGCCGGCTCAAGATAGAGCAGCCGGAGCCGGGCCAGTTCGTCGGTCTGCCGGACAACGACCACCGAGCCGACGATCGCGCCGTCCCGCTCGGCAATCCAGCATCGTTCGCGCGCGGGGTCGAAGTTGCGGAGGAAGCGCGCGGCAGTCTCGGCGACCGTCGCCTCGAAGGCATCCGTCCAGCCGTGTTCGGTCGCGTAGAGCACGGCGTGGCGATGGACGATCCAGCCGAGATCGCCCGGACGTGGCGGCCGCAGGACGGTGGCGACCGGCGCCTTCTCGCCCGCATCGCGGCCGAGCAGCGCCGCCGCCGTGTCGAGAGCGGCGATCAGGCGATCCTGCGCCGGCTGCGGCAGCGGTGCGAGTAGGGCCGCAACCTCGTCGCGCGCGCGTTGGTCGATCGTGTCGAACAGCGCGCGCCCGGCCTCGGACAGCGACAAAATCACCTGCCGCCCGTCGCTCTCGGATTGCTGCCGCGCGATCAGCCCACGGGCGGCGAACCCACGCAGGATGCGGCTCAGATAGCCGGCATCGACGCCGACCGCCTCGCCCAGGCGCGACGCCGTCATCGGTTCGGCGTGCGCGAGTTCGTACAGCACCCGGCCTTCGGTCAACGACAGCTCGGATCCGAGCAATCCGTCGTGAAGCACGCCGATCCGGCGCGTATAGAACCGGTTGAACCGGCGCACCGCTTCGATCCGGTCGGACCCGTTGGCCGCGTCCATGGCCGCCTCGCTCCCGCCGTTTCTTGACACAGTCTACAAACTGCTTGCTGCCGTCAAGTATCGCTCCGACGTGCCTTGCCGCCCGGCCGAGCCGGTGCGTAGCGTTGGCGGAAACGACCGAACGGCGGCGAGAGGGGGACGACGCGCTGATGGAGTATGCGCGAAACTATCGGATGGCGGCGCAATAGGCGTCACGCACAATCCAGGACAGTCGCGGGTCAGGTCGCTGCGTTGACTTACATCATGATCAACCTGATCCCGATCCTGCTCGCGACCGTTGCCGGGCTAATTGTCGGGAGGCTGTATCGCACCGTGCTGCCACGTGAGCGGCACCGTCGGCCGCCTGCCCGCGGCGCGGTGTTTCCGCTGATCATGTTCCTGGCCGAGCTATGGCTTGCCGCCATCCTCGCCGGCGTGCTGATCCTGGCGCCGCACATGGCCGACGCGTGGACTATGTCGATCGGGACGGCCATCGTCATCTGGGTCGGCTTCGTCGTGCCCGCCGTCGTCGTCACCGACGGCGACCGCGCGATGCCCGCGCGCACCACGTTGTTCGATTGCGGCTATTGGCTCCTCGTGATGGTGACGCAGGCGGCCGTGATGACGCTGATGGAACTCGTGCCGCCGCCGGTCTGAGGTTAGGTCGTCCCGCCCTTTCGCCCCGCCGTTGCGCCCAGCCGCAGACGCAGCGC
>CAYSTX010000166.1:0-8589 GCA_964434035.1 uncultured Acetobacteraceae bacterium | reverse complement strand
GGAAACGGGTGCGGCTGCGCGAACCAGAACCAATGATAATACCCCATGGCGAACGCCATGTCGGTCCGCTCGAAGTGCTCGATCGTCGGGATGATGTCGAGCACGGCGAGGCGGGTGACGCGCTCGGGCGCATCGAGCGTCAGACGCTGCGCGACGCGGGCACCCCGGTCGTGCCCGACCAGCGCGAAGGGGCCGGTGTGGCCGAGCGCGTCCATCGCGGCGACCATGTCGGCCGCCATCGCCGTTTTGGCGTAGGGCGCGTGGTCTTCGGTCGGACCCGGCTTGTGGCTGCCGCCATAGCCGCGCAGATCCGGGCAGACGACGGAGAAGCGCGTGGCGAGCGCGGGCGCGACCTTGTGCCACATCGCGTGCGTCTGCGGGTTGCCGTGCAGCATCAACAACGGCGGCCCGGACCCGCCGTGCCGCAGCCGGATCGCGCCGTGCGGCGTCTCGATCGTGGCCAGCGTGAAGCCGTCGAAGAAGCCGCTCATCCGTTTCCCCCGCGGATCCGTGCGCGAACTCGTCCGGCGGCGAGCTTGGCCCGGCTGAACGTCCGGCGCCACAGCGCGCTGCGCAGCCGATGAAATGTTTATCTCGGCGCGCCGTGCTGATGGCGGCGGCCGGAGCGGTCACGGCGCCCGAAGCGCGACCGTCCGCACCACCGAAGTTACGGCGCGGCGTCAACCTGACCAACTGGTTCCGGTTCCCGCCGTCGGCCGATCCGGCGTCGCTCGGGCGCTACATGCCGGACGCACTGCTGACGCAACTGACCACCGCCGGATTCGATTTCGTGCGCTTGCCGGTCGAGCCGGCGCGCGTCGCGACTGCAGCGGATCGACGGCTTGTGCTGGGCGCGATCTCCCGGCTGAACGGCGCGGGGCTTCGTGTCGTTCTCGATCTGCATCCGACCGGCTGGCCGGCGGATTTCTCGCCGCTCGCCGCGACCTGGGCGTCGCTTGCGCCGGATCTTGCCGGCACTGACCCGAATCGCCTCGTGATCGAGATCGTCAACGAGCCGGCATTTGCGGCCGATCCCGCGCCCTGGTGGGTGCTGCAGCGCGCGGTGCTGGCGGTTATCCGCCGGTCCCTGCCGCAGCACACGGTACTCTGCACCGGCGCGGATTGGGGCAGCCTTGACGGGCTGCTCGCGCTGTCACCGCTGCCGGACCCGAACCTGATCTATTCGTTTCATTTCTACGAACCGCTCGCCTGGACGACGCTTGCCGTCGCGTGGCGCGGCGCATCGGATGAGCGGACGCTGGCGGCATTGCCGTTTCCGGCTGCCGGCCCCGGCTGCGTGCCGCCCAACGCTCGGGCGCCCGGCGCCGATCTCGCGCGCGATTATTGCGCTTCGGGGTGGGACGCGGCGCGCATCGCGGCGCGGATCGCGGGGGCCGGGGCGTGGCGGCGGGCGCATGGCGTGACGGTGCTGGCCGGGGAGTTCGGCGCGAGCGCGCTCCATGCGCCCGCATCCCGCCTCGCCTGGATCAACGCCGCACGCATGGCGTTCGAGGCCGAGGGGATCGGCTGGGCGCTCTGGGGGCTTGAGGATAAACATGGCTTCGACCTGACACGCCCGCCGCCGGCGGACGCGCGGCTTGATCCGGCGCTCTGCGCCGCACTCGGCCTGAAATCGCCCCGCTGAGTCAGCCCAACCTGTTCTTCCTGCCGCCTTACAGCCCCGACCTGAACCCGGTCGAAATGGTCTTCGCCAAGCTCAAGACTCTGCTGCGCAAAGCCGCCGAACGGTCGATTGCCGCCGTCTGGCACCGCATCAGCGCACTACTCGATCAGTTCACCCGCACCGAATGCGCGAATTACATTCGTCATGCCGGATATGGACCAACCTAAAACGGACAGGCTTCTAAGCTTAATACCCTTCGTTAGGAAGGGGTCAAAAGACCCCCTTCCCATGTTCAGGGCCGCATCGTGTGCCCGAAATCGTTGGCTTGCCAGGTTCCGGCGACGCCGGACCAGATCGAGTTGTAGGCAAGGCCAGTGACCTCGCCCAGGTCCTCGACCAGCAATCCGGTCTTGGCATTCCAGGCAACGAGTCCGATCAAGGTCATGCCCACACTCTTGTTTCGCTGCGCGACGGAGAGCGCCGGGGTCGATAGCGAAACCGCGGGAATTGGCGATGGGACCGGGACCGATGGGACGCCCACCGTAACCACTTGATTATCAATTGACTGCACACCATTGCGGATCGACAGGATAGTGTCGGCTTGCTTCTGATCCTCGGTGATTGCGACTCCGTTGCGCAACAGGGCGTCCTGGACCTCGGCCACGGTGAACTTCGTGCCATCAAAATTGCTGATGTCGATATAGACCTTCCCGACGCGTGACGGATCGACCTTGATCTTGTGTGCGGCATTCATGGCCGACTGCGCCAGCAGGTACTGCTCGGTCGCTGTCGTCGGTGGTTGCACTTCACGTACAGTGGTGCAGGCGGCGAGCAGCATTAGCAGGCCGGGCAACAAAACTGCGCGAGCAGAAAACATCGGATTATCCGCTTCTCTAATCGGGCATGGAGGTCAAGCTCCATTCTCCAACTGTCGCCTTGTATCTCGTCCTATGCGGGTCACGCTTCTCTTCGTGGTCAGTGTTGCGGTCGGGCCGCATCGCCACAGGCATTGATTGGAACGGGCTGGGGTGCCTCGCTTTCGGACCCGCGCTCGCAGCGCAGCAGAATGGTGCGGCTTTCCCTAACTCCTCGTCCGCACGGGACGAACGGCAAGCGAGAGCTGACGTGTGGATGCGGATAGTCACCTTGCCATGGAAGCGTCTCCTTCTCCCCGCCGCCGTACAGGGTGCCGTCGATCCACATGACATGGAGAACGACGGCGAGCTTGCAAGCTGCTGGGGAGCCTCCTGCGGCCGAGGTGGTTGAGGCTTCTTCCCGAAACGGCCGAGCAGAGACATTCGTTCCTTACGTCCGCGTTTCCAACACCAGGCTATGGACCAACTTGAAACGGACAGGCTCTAAGTCAGCGTAGGCCGGCGATGGCGACCAGCACCTCGATCACGATCAGGATCAGAATCCCGAACTCCATGAGCGTTGAGCGCGCGCCGGACGCTTCGTCGTATAGCGCGGCATAGGTGTCGCGGATGATCGCGAGCTTGCGGTCGACGGCGGCCGAGACGGTCGGCACCCGAAACAGCTCGAGCGCCGCCGTATAGATGCGCGCGAGATAAACGTCCTCGGTCACCTGCAGCGCGTTATCGACCTTCTCGGTCAGCTCCGTCACTTCGGCGACCATCGTGTAAAGGCGATGCGCGAGACGGCTGTAGCGGCGCGACGCGAACCATTGGACCGAGCTTCGCGTGCTCTGCACCAGGTCGTACATGCGCGGCAGCTCGGCATCGAGCAGTTCGTCGTAATAGCGCATCTCCAGCAGCTGCGCGTTCGCGACCTCGAGCACGTTGATCACGTCGCTGTCGCCGCGCGGCTCATAGATGAAGGCGCGGTCCCAGGTCAGGACGACGAGATCGTCGGTGTAATAGCTGAACCGGTGGCGCAGCAGGTCGGCCCGCGCGCCGTCCGACAGCGGGCGCCGCTCGCCCGACAACAGGGGGATGAGATCGATTCGCGATTGCAGCTCGGCGGCGGTCACGGGTTCGGAGAATTGCTGAACAAGGCCGATCAGGTAGTCCTCTTGCAGCGGTGCCGCGATCGGCCGGACGAAGGCCGGTTCGAACAATTCCCGCACATGCACCAGCAGCGCGCCCCAGACCGGCGCCTCCGACGCGTAGCCCAGGCAACGATCGACCGCGTCGATGCGCGCCGTATAGAGGGCGGCGGACAGGTCCGACGCGGGCACCGACAACGCGAGCACGAAGATGCCGAAATCATAGAAACGGGCCATCGCAACCGCCTGCACGGCCTCGCCGTCGAGATCGAGCGACACGGAATCGAGCGGGATTTCGACGGGTGCGACGCCGAACGCGACGGCTTTCGGCGGGGTGGCGACGAGGCGGGAGCGGGTGCTCGCCGCCCGTGCCTGGCGCGCCCAGATCTGTTCGATGGCGGCCAGATCGATTTCATACGCAATGTCAAACAGTCTGAACGCCAACACCGCGCCGGTAACGACCCCAAGCGCGCCGGGCGGCTCGCTCATGGTGACTGGTTGAGGCGCGCCAGGAGAAAGTCGCGAAAGACCGCGACGCGCTTCGAGTTCCGCAGCTCCTCGGGATAGACGAAAAACACCTCGACCTTCGGCGCCTTGATCTCCGGCAGCAGGCGCACCAGCCCGTCATCCTCGGAGAGCATGTACTCCATCACCGCCCCGATGCCGACGCCCGATTTGATGGCGAGCAGCATCGCCTGCAGGCTGTTGACCTCGAGGCGCGCGCGGCGCGGGCTGCCGGGGCGGCGGCCGACCTCGGCTAGCCAGTCCACGTCGTGCACCGGCTGCCTGTAGCTGCCGAACTGGATGATTTGGTGTCCGTCGAGATCCTCCGGCCGCACGGGTACGCCGTGCTGTTTCAGATAGTCGGGTGAGGCGCAGATGGCCCAATTCAGCGTCATCAGGTGCCGCTGGATCAGATCCGGCTGCTTCGGCGCGTGCATCCGGATCGCGACGTCCGCCTCCCGCATCGCGAGGTCGAGGTCGGTGTCGTCGAGCAGCAGGGTGACCGAGACGTCCGGGTAGGCATCAAGAAAATCGTGCAGCCGGGGCGCGAGCCATGCGGATCCGAAACCCGCGGTCGTGGTTACCTTCAGCCGTCCCGCCGGCTTGCTGCGGCTTTCCGTCAGCAGGGCCTCAGTCATCGCGAGCTTCGCGAAGACCTCGCGCACCGTGCGGTTCAGCGCCTCGCCCTGCTCGGTCAGGATCAGGCCGCGGGCGTGCCGGTGGAACAGCGGAACCTGCAGCGCCTCCTCGAGCGCCGAAATCTGCCGCGAAACCGCCGATTGGCTAAGGTTTAGCGTATCGCCGGCATGGGTGAAGCTGCCCGCGTCGGCGACCGCGTGAAAGACGCGCAGCTTATCCCAGTCCATGCAAACACCCCCTATGGCCCGCGCGACGCGGGGCGACGCGCCGGGGGACAGGCTCGATAAAACACTGCGCGACGCGACCCGCCACTACTCGGCCGCCAGGGCAGGGCTTTCGGCGCGCTCAGCCAGCCACTTTTCGGCTTCCAGCGCCGCCATGCAACCCGTTCCGGCCGCAGTAACCGCCTGGCGGAAAATTTTATCCTGCACATCGCCAGCCGCGAACACCCCCGGGCTCGATGTTCGGGTGCTGCCGGGCGTGGTCACCACGTAGCCATCGGCGTCGAGCGCGAGCTGTCCGGCGAGGAAGCCGGTGGTCGGCACATGGCCGATCGCGATGAATACCCCGTCGGTATCGAGCGTCGAGCGGGCGCCGGTGACGGTGTCCCGCAGCGCGAGACCGGCGACGACCTCCGGCCGGCCGGGCGCGGGGGCGGCGCCGATGATGTCTTCCACGACGCTGTTCCAGATCACGCGGACCTTCGGGTTGGCGAACAGCCGACGTTGGAGGATGTCCTCGGCGCGGAGCCGGTCCCGCCGGTGGATCAGCGTTACCGAGGAGGCGAAGTTGGTCAGGTAAAGCGCCTCCTCGACCGCCGTATTGCCGCCGCCAACAACCGCGACTCGGCGATCGCGAAAGAAGAACCCGTCGCACGTCGCGCAGGCCGAGACGCCGGCGCCCGACAGCCGCTTCTCGTTCGGCAGGCCGAGCCAGCGCGCCTGCGCCCCGGTCGCGATGATGACGCTCTCGACCCGATATGTATCGCCACCGTCGACGAGCGCGGTGAACGGTGGGGCGAACAGGTCGATGGATGTGACGAGGTCATAGACGATTCGCGTCCCGACATGCTCGGCCTGCGCCGCCATCTGCTCCATCAGCCACGGACCCTGGATCACGTCGGCGAAGCCCGGGTAGTTTTCCACGTCCGTCGTGATCATGAGCTGCCCGCCCGGCTGTAGCCCGGCGATCAGGATCGGCGACAGCCCGGCGCGCGCCGCATAGATCGCGGCGCTATAGCCGGCGGGGCCCGCCCCGATGATAAGGATGCGGGTTTCAATAGTCTCTGGCATCGGTTCGGCCTTGGTTGTCTGATCCGAGCTTGGGTCTCGGTCCCGCTGCGGCAACGGGCGCGATACGTCAAGACTTGCAGCGGCAAGATTGTGGAAGGATATTGCGTGGCGCATGCCTGCGCCGCAACACCCGACCAATCCGCCCGCCACTCGCGCCCCCGACGGTGCCCCCGACGCGCGAGTCGCCACCAATCTTGACGCCCCGATTGCGTCCGATCCGGCCCAGGTCGGCGGGCCAATTGCGCTCGACAGCATCGACCGGCGCATCCTGGCCGAGCTGCAGGAGGACGGGCGGATGACCAACGTCGAGCTCGCCCGCCGCGCTGACATCACCGCGCCGCCCTGCCTCCGCCGCGTCCGTCGGTTGGAAGAGGCCGGAATTATCCGCGGCTATCACGCCGACACCGATCCGCAGAAGCTCGGCTGGTCCATTATCTTTTTCGTGATCGTCGGGCTGGACAGCCAGAAGGAAGCGGTGCTGACCGAATTCGAGCGGGTCGTCGCCGGCTGGGCCGAGGTGCGCGAGTGTCACATGATCCGCGGCGGCGGCGATTTCCTGCTGCGGCTGGTCGCCCGCGACGCAGCGCATGAGAACCGCCTGACCGAGCGCCTAACCGCGCTGCCGACGGTCAGTCGGGTGCAGACGCTGCAGACGATCCGCACCAGCCGGAACCTGCCAGGCGTGCCGCTGTAGCCTCCCGATCAGCGTGGGTGGGGTCGGCGTTGCGGGAACCCCACGGACGGGTCTCGGCGGCGATGTCTTCAATCTCAGCGGCGAATGCGCGAAGCGACTCGTCCCACTCCCAGACGCGTGGCACGCGCTCCGGCGGCTGTCGCCCGAAATCTCGCACCCTGCGCGCCGCTTCGGCCGCACTCGACGCGACAGTGACGCCGAATGCACGATGCGCCGGGATGTCGGAGGCGACGACCGGCAAGCCCATTGCCAGGGCTTGGCCGATGCCGAGGTTGTAGCCCTCCCACCGTGAGAAATTCGCGTAGAGATCGGCGGCAGCATAGAGATCGGCCATCTCTTCATCGGTCACGTTAGCGAACACCGACAGGCAGCGGTCCTGCATCGCGACAACATCCGTTGGATCCCCCTTGCCGCAGAGGACAAAGACGGTACGGATGCTCAACTCAGGGTCGATCACCTGGAGCGCCGCCTGAACGTCTGCGTACAGATCGACCCCCTTATACGCACGCTCGGCCGCGTGGAATCGGCAGACGTTGAGAACGACGAAACAATCTTCCCAGCCGCGCTCAAGCCGAATGCGACGACGACGCTCCGCGCTTTGCGGCGTCCAGCGTCCGAGATGCGCGTTTCCAAGAGGTATGACGCGACCGGGCGGTGACGTGGCCTCGGCCGCCACGGCGTTGGAGATGGCGAAGACGCGCCCGCACATGCTTAGCGACGCGTCCTTCTCCGCCTGTATCTCTCGCCTGATCGCCGCTTCGGGGAAAAAATCCGGCTCCGGTTCCCCGTAATCGTAGGCAATCACGGGCGGATAGGCGCCAGTCCATCGGGCAACACTGAAATAGGGCGGCGTATGCGCCACGATCACGTCAACGCCATGGTCAGCGGCTAAGGTCGCCGCCGAGCGTGGGTCGTGCACCTCAATCACGCTCCGCCCACCGTAGTCGAAATCTCGTTTGCCGCGCACGCCGGCGACGATGATCTCGTGGCCGCGGGAAGCGAGATGGCGAACCTGTTGATCGATCACGACCGCGACGCCGTGACCTTGGGCATGCGTCAACGACAACATCATTATCTTCAGCGTCGCGCCGGTCGCTTGTCGCCATGCCGCGCGCCGGCGGGGTGCAAAGGCAAGGGCATAGGGTATCTCGAGCGACAAATTGGGCGAGTAGTACGGATCGTCGCGGAGGAGGTCCGCATGTCGCATCCACGCCCGGCGGGCTTCGCTCCGGGCTCGGCGGATCTTTTCCGGCTTGTCGTCGAGGCCGCGCGTCTTGCTTTCGTGGTGCATCAAGAGCGGTGCCGCTACGTAAACGTTTGTCCGGCCTGAAGCGATCAGGTCCAGACAGAAAACAATGTCGTTGAACGAGACCTGAAACGTCTCATCCAGGCCGCCGACAGCCTCGTACGCGTCCCGCGTTACGGCGAGACACGCACCGGTGACGGCTGCAACCTCGTGGGTCAACGTTGCAAGGCTTTGATACCCGCCTTCATCGGCGTCCAGAAACAGATGCGCATGCCCGGCGACGCCCTGAATGCCCAGGACGACGCCGCCATGCTGCACGGTGCGGTCCGGATACAGCAATTTCGACCCAACGGCGCCCGCTTGCGGTTGCAGCGCGTAGGCAGCAAGCGTGCGCAGCCACGCGGGGTCGAGAATCTCGGTGTCGTTGTTGAGCAGGACCAGCAAGTCTCCACGCGCGGCACGGACCGCCATGTTGTTCAGGCGTGAGTAGTTGAAGCGGCCAGGGTCCCTCAGGACGCGGATGCGACCGGTCTGCTCGCCGGACGATAGTCCTTCAAGCGTCGCCGGATCAGTCGAGCCGTTGTC
>CAYSTX010000165.1:5803-8630 GCA_964434035.1 uncultured Acetobacteraceae bacterium | reverse complement strand
GGTGCGGCCTCCGTCTCCGACGGCGCACCGGGACGCAGCGCAAACCGTCGATAATACGGTGTCAGGACCAAAATCGCCGGAACCTTGTCGCCCGCGCTCGGCGGGAGATACACGTCCGCTGCCAGTCGGACGTCGTCGCGCATCGTGACATAGACGGAGCTCGGCGCGGCCGAGGTGCCCTCGCCGGGCCTTGTGGCGAGATAGGCGGAGGGCTCCGTCCGCCAGGCGGTGCTGCCGCGGTCACTGTCGGACATCTTTTCCCTTATCCCGGCCGATAACGGCGCGGCACCGCGACGTTGGCAAGCAGCGTCAGCCCGAGCGTTGTGGCCATCAGGATGAAGGCCAGCACGCCTGCAAACGGCCAGTTGTTGTTGCTCGAGAACTCCCAGTAGAGCAGGGGGCCCATCATCTGGAACCGCGGTCCACCGAGCAGGAGCGGTGTCGCGAAAGCGTTCATGCTCAGGATGGCGCACAGCGCTCCCGCGATCAGCACGCCAGGCATCGCCAGCGGCATGATGACGCGCCGGAAGCACGCCGCCGGTGCGGCCCCCATGCTCGCTGCCGCTTCCTCCAGTCGCGGATCGATACCCTCGAACACGCTCTGCAGCGTCAGGATGGTGAAGGGCAGATTGATTGAGATGATGCCAAAGATTACCGCCGTCTCGGTGTACATCAGGTCAAGCCCGTGGATCCCGAACAGCCTGGTCATTGCGATGTCCAGCATCCCGCCGCGTGCGAACAGGATCATCCAGCCAGCGGTGCGGGTCACTGATCCGATGAACAGCGGCAGGATAAGCGCCACGACGTAGGCCGACTTCCAGCGGCTCGTGCTGCGCGCCAGCCGCCACGCCATCGGGATCGCGATTAGCAGACAGGCGATCGTGACGATCGCTGTCACGCGCACGGTCGTTCCCAGCACGCCTAAGTAATACGCGTCGGAAAAAAACCTCACATAGTTCTGCGGCGTCACCGCCGTGACCATCAGCTCGGTCGAATCGAATCTGTTGAGGCTGTAGCGCGCGAGCAGCACGAGCGGCGCCAGCATCATGATGGACGCGAGCAGCGTCGCAGGCGCCAGCAGCGTTGCGGCGTACAGCGCCTCCCTCTCTGCCGTCTGGCCGCGAACAGGGACCGGGTCGCTCACGGGACGCGCGCCGATCACTTCCGCAGGATGTTCTTCAGCCACCAATCATTCAGCTCGGGCGTTTCGGCGGCCACTTTCGCGTAATCCGCCTGCACCAGCTTCGCATCCTTCGGCAGCGTCAGTTGCTCCGCCACCTTGCCGGTCAGGCTTGCATCGCTCACGGTCGGCAGGTAGCCCATATGCGCCGCAAACCCCTGCTGCGCGGACGGTTGCAGCAAGGCATTCATGTATTTGTAAGCTGCCTCCTTGTCCGGCGCGTTCTTCGGCATTGTCATGCCGGAAATGTAGATGATCGCGCCTTCCTCGGGCACGACACCCGCAACGGGGAAGTCCGCGTTCTGCCACATCACCGTACGCGCCAGCCACACGATGCCGGCATCGATTTCGCCGGACTTGAAGGCTGGCGCCATGGCGTCTGTTTCAGCATAGACGTGGAGGCCGTTCGCATTCAGTTTCAGAAGATACTCTTTGGCCTTGTCGAAATCATCGGTATTGCCTCCGGTCGCCAGAGCCGCCCCTTGAATGACCCATTGCCCCGCGGTCGCGAGCGCGCCGACCTTACCCTTCCAGCGGGGATCGAGCAGCTCGGCCCACGTCTTCGGCGGGTTCTTTACCGTCTGCGGATTATAGGCGATGCCCTGCACGCTATAGATGTGCGGGACGAACTGGTTCGGCATGAACGCGCCATTGTGCAGCAGCGGGATAACGTGCTTGAGGTTTGGCACCTTCGTCTCGTCGAGCGTTTCCAACAGCCCCGATGCGGCCATGCGATAACCGTTCGGCGCGCCGACACAGGCGATGTCCAGCGTGCCGTGCGGCAGTTGGCGCTGCGCGAACACCTGCGCGACGCGCGGCGTTTCATCGGCAACTGCCTGGATAACCTCCACGCCGGCCGGATTGAGGATCGGCGCGTCGATGTTCTCGCGCAGCAACCGTGCATAGTCGCCGCCCCATGTGCCCACTACGCAGCGGTCCGCTGCGGCCGCCCTACGGGAGACTAGCGCCGGCGCCGCAAGCGCGGCTGCGCCGGCCGCCAGCACGCGACGGCGAGAGACTCGATTTAGCTTGTCCATGAGCTGCCCTCTTCCCCTGTCATCGCCGGCCTGTCATCGCCGGTATCGGCTCGGAAACACGTTTCGTCGGCCGGTCCTGCTCATCAAAGACACGTTCCGCCTCCGCATTCCACTGGAGTGAAACGCGTGTCTCGGTCTCGTGGCGCGCGCCCGGGCCGCGCACGATCAGATCGGTCCCGTCGTCCAGCCGCACCAAATGCTCGATCGCCGCGCCGAGGTAGGTGGATAGTCGCACCGTTCCCTCGATGCGCGGCGACGCGGCGCCCGGTTCGGCCAAGCGGATCGTTTCGGGCCGGATGGCCAGGCACGCGGGTCCGCTACCGACATACCGCGCGGCGAGCGCTATTCGCGCGCCACAGTCGGTCACCAACATCGCGCCATCGAGCAGCCGACCGCGCACGAGGTTCGCGTGGCCGATGAACCCGGCCACGAACGGCGTAGCAGGCCGCTCGTACAGATCCTCCTGCCGGCCGACCTGTTCCACCACGCCGTCGCGCATCACGACGAGCCGGTCGGCCATCGCCATCGCTTCGCCCTGGTCGTGCGTCACGACGATCGACGTGATCCCGCCGGCGCGCTGCAGGATGCGGATCTCGCGCGCCATCTCCTG
>CAYSTX010000165.1:0-5703 GCA_964434035.1 uncultured Acetobacteraceae bacterium | reverse complement strand
GCCGTCGAGAAGGACGTCGCCGCTCGACGCGCTCAGAAATCCGGCAATGATGCGCAAGGTCGTGGTCTTGCCGCAGCCCGACGGGCCGAGCAGTACGATCATCTCGCCCGGTGCGATCTCCAGGTCGACATCGCGCACCGCCAGATGCGCTCCGAACTGCCGCGACAATCCGCGCAAGGAAAGTGAAGCAGCCGCACTCATCGTACCACCTGCCCCAACCGCACGAACCGGTCGAGCACAAGCAGCAGGCCGCCGATCAGCACGATTTGCGCGACCGCCGCCGCCGCCACCAGCGGATCGATATGGTATTCAAGGTATTCGAGGATCGCGACCGGCAGCGTGGTCACGCCAGGAGAGACCAGGAACAGGGCCATCTCCAGATTGCCGAACGAGGTAATGAAGGCGAACAGCCCGGCGGCGATAATTCCCTGACGCATCGCCGGCAAAGTCACGCGCCAGATCACCATTGCCGGTGAAGCGCCGAGGCTCGCGGCGGCTTCTTCCGCCGCGCGGTCATGGTTGACGAGGCTCGCCACCGAAAGCCGCACCACCCAGGGCATCGTGATTATCAAATGGGAAAGAATCAGCCCCAACAACGAGCCGGTCAGGGCCCAGCCGGTCGTGGTTTCGATCAGAACCAGGAATACATAGATCGCGAGGCCGAGCGCGATGCCCGGGACAGTCAGCGGCGCAAGCAGCAGCGTGCTGATCACGCCGATGCCGCGGATTTTGTAGCGTGACAAAGCGATGCCCGCCGGCACGCCAATCAGCAGGCTGCCGACCACGGAACCGAGCGCGAGCTCGAGGCTGATGACCACCGCCCCGCCGAAATTCGGAATGATCGCGGAATACCAGGAAAACGAGTACCGGCGCGGCGGAAACAGGATGAGCTTCTCGTCGAACAGGCTGAGGTAGACCGTCAGCAACAGCGGCACGAAGATGATCACCAACCCGGCCGTAATCAGCGCCCAGACGATGATCCTGCCGAGGGAAGGGGAAAGCTCTCCCGTCGTTCCGTGCGCAACGGCCTGCGTCGTGCTCATTAACAGACTCCCGCTTTCGACGCGGTCGCGCCGCTACAGTGCATTCTTGACGAACCGTCCTCCCAGCATGATCTGTGCCAGCTTCTCCCCGCTGCCCGCGAGCACCGACAGGTCGCGGTAGGGATCGCCGTCCACCACGAGCATGTCGGCGTGCGCGCCGGGCACGATCTCGCCCAGCTTGCCCTCCTGACGGAGGATCCGGGCGTTGATGATGGTTGCCGAGCGGATCACGTCGGCGGCCGGCATTGCGCGTGCGCGAATCAGGAACTCGTTGTTCTGGTCGCCCTGCAGCGGCCCCAACAAATCGGTGCCGAACCCGATCTGTACCCCGGCGGCGCGGCAGATCTCCAGCGACTTCAGGCCCGCTTCCAGCACGATCTCGTTCTTCGCGAGGCTATACTTCGACATACCGAAATCAGCGCCGCGTTGGTGCATGGATTCATACGTAACCAGCGTCGGCACCATGAACGCGTCGCGCTCGGCCATGAGCCGCGCCGCCGCGTCATCCACCAGATTGCCGTGCTCGATCGTCCGCACACCGGCGCGGACTGACCGCGTAATCGCCTCCGCGCTATAGGCGTGGGCGCAAACATACGTGCCCCAGCGCCGTGCCTCGTCCACCACGGCCTCGATCTCATCCTCGCGGTATTGCAGGCTCTCCAGCGGATCGAGCTGCGACGCGACGCCGCCAGAGGCCATGATCTTGATCTGGTCAGCACCCTTGCGCAGTTCGTCGCGGGTCGCGCGGATGACCTCCGGCAGCCCGTCGGCCACGCGCGAGACGAAGGAGATGCCGGCGCAACACGCGCACTCGAATCGCGTCTGGGTTCGCTTGCGAAAGTCGCCATGTCCGCCGGTCTGGCTGATCGGTGCGCCCGAGATGAACAGCCGTGGCCCTTCGAACAACCCTTGCTCGAACGCCGCCTTCAGCCCCCAATCGGAACCACCAGTATCGCGCAGCGTCGTAAACCCGCGCATCAGCATCGCGCGCGCTGCCGCCGATCCCTTCGCCGCGAGGAGCGTGAGCGGGATGTCGGACAGGATCTGCAGGTTCACCTCGGTCAGAACGAGGTGGATATGCGCGTCAATCAGCCCGGGCATCAGCGTCCGGCCACCAAGGTCGATGCGGGTCGCGCTCTCGCTCCGGATCGGCCGGTCGGCGACCTCTTTTATCAGCCCGGTCTCGACCAGCACCTCCACGCCGTCGCGCAGCGCGTCCGCACGCGGATCAAGAAAGCGGCCATTGACGAACAGGAACGAGGACATGGGTGGCATCTCCTTCGTCGTGTGCTGCTACGATAGCCGTTGTGACACACGGACAGTCAATCGGCTGCGATTCCGATCAGGACGAAAGGCGGCCGCCTGTTCCCGCCATGGTTGGGTGATCGCCCGTTGTTAGCGGCGGAATGGTCCCTGTTAGCCGATCAGGTTGCCGCATCGTCACGAGGAAGACAAAATCGGCGCAGATAGCCGGGGGGAGAAAATGAACGACGAAGCAAAAGAGCGCGCGGTCGATTACGGTCAGGAGCAAGCCGCCATGCAGGCCTATGTCCAGGCCGGTGAGCGCCGTGCCTTCCGCCTCGGCAATCGCGGTCCCATCCGCTTCGACGCGGACGGAAGGCTGCACCCTGACATTCTGGACGCATATTGGCGCGTTGGATTCTACGTCTTTGAGGGTGTCCTGCGCCCCGAGGAGCTCGCGGACATCGAGCAGGATGTTCGTGAGATCCAGGATCGTTTGCCGACCGAGCGGAACTCTCCGGTGGACCGCAAGGGGCGGCCGGCGCTCGGGGCCGACCTGAAGGCCGCCTCGCTATTCTGGGCGCGGCCTTTAAGTGATCCCTTCGGGGGCACGAGCCTCGCCGGCGGTCGCCATCCCGTGAAGATGTTCGAGCCGACGCCGGAGGCGGACGCGCCGCAGGAAGTCGTCTACCTCATCCTCGGCTCGCTCCAGTTCTCAGAGGCGGCCTTGCGGCTCTACGGCCATCCGCAGCTTCTCGCCGTGGCCGCCGCCGTCAACGGCGACGATTTCGCGCCCTTCAACGAGTCACTCTGGTTTAAGGAGCCGGGGCTCGGCGCCTCGGTCGCGTGGCATCAGGATGGCGTCACGCACTGGGACAGCCCAGATTGGGACGAGGGTTCGCACGGGTTCAACTTCATGGCCCAACTCTATGGGTGCACGGCGGCCAATGGGGTGTGGTTCGTTCCAGGATCACACAAGCTCGGCAAGGCCAACATCAAGGCCATGGTCGCTGCCGCGGGCACTGAGCGCCTGCCGGACGCGGTGCCATTGATCTGCCAGCCCGGCGACGTCGCCATCGCCAATCGGCAGACAGTGCATGGGTCGTTCGCCAACACGAGCCCGGATCGGCGGGTTACGGTGAACTTTGGGTTCCATCGCCGCCGTTCGGTGCTCGGGGTGAAGGGCGGCGGCTTGCATAATGCGGAGGCGGTCTACGACGCCGAGCGGATCCGTCAGCGCGCCCGTGTGATCGGCTATGCCATCGATGCGCGCCGCCAACGTTTCCCGGACGAGACGCCCTTCGTCTACGCTCCGCATGCGGCGAGCGGCGAGACCTATGTCTGGGACGCGGCTGCCAAGCCGGACTTGAAGGACTACAACCTGCTCGATCTCAGCATCTGACCAACGCCAACGCGACGAGCGGTCGCCAAACACTCGCACCTTGTCGGAGCGACTTCACTGCCGTCGCAACGAAACTGAGAAGGGCGATCGGCCTTCTTTCAGCCTCGCTCCGTGGCGCCGTGCGAATCCGGAATGCCGGACTGCCCAGCGCCGCAGACCTGCGTTGCGTCAGGGTGGGCAAAGGAGTGAGATTTCATCGTGGGATCCGCACGTGACCCCACATTACATCAGACAGACCAGTCGTGGGTGAGCCAGACGGCACGGAGTTTGCTCTCACGCTGGGTACTGAAGACGGGATCGACCTACGAGATGGCGGCTTCCTGAACGACGTGCTGCGCGGGATGGCCGAAGTGAGTGAGGCGGCACGGATCGAGAAAGAGAAGAGATCGAATGAGCGGCCACGACCGAGCAAGTCCCATTGAAGCGACTTTGATCCCAGGTGACGGGATCGGACCGGAAATCGTCGACGCGGTGCAGATCGTGTTCGAAGCACTGGGCTCGCCCTTCGTCTGGGATGTGCAGCAGGCCGGAATGGCGGCAATCCAAACGTCAGGCGACTCATTGCCGGCCGAGACGCTGGTGAGTATCCGCCGCACAAAGCTTGCATTGAAGGGCCCCTTGACCACACCGATCGGCGGCGGGTTCCGATCGGTGAATGTGCGCCTGCGCGAGGAGTTCCAGCTCTACGCGAATGTCCGCCCGGTGCGGACGATCGTCCCCGGGCAGCGCTACGACAACATCGATCTCGTGCTGATCCGCGAAAACCTCGAAGGCCTGTATGTCGGGTTCGAGCACTACATTCCTATCGGCGATGACCCGCATGCGGTCGCGATCGGTTCAGGCGTGAACACGAGAGTGGGCGCCCATCGCATCATCAAATTCGCCTTTGAGTATGCGCTGCGCAATGGGCGCAAGAAGGTGACCGTCGTTCACAAGGCCAACGTGCTGAAGGCCTTGACCGGGCTCTTCCTCGAGGCCGGCCGCGAGGTAGCCAAGGAGTATGAAGGCCGCATCGAGATGAACGATCGCATCGTCGATGCCTGCGCAATGCAGCTCGTGCTCGACCCGTGGCAGTTCGATGTGATCGTGTCGACGAACCTGTTCGGCGATATCCTTTCCGATGAAATGTCCGGGCTGGTGGGCGGGCTCGGTTTGGCACCCGGAGCGAACATCGGCGAGAACGCAGCTATTTTCGAGGCGGTGCACGGCTCGGCGCCTGACATCGCGGGCAAGGGAATCGCCAATCCGGTGTCGTTGCTGCTTGCCGGCGGGCTGATGCTCGAACATGTCGGGCGACGCGCTCCGGCTCAGCGCCTTCGGCAGGCGATCAACGACGTGATCAACCAGGACCACATCCGTACAGCCGACCTACATGGCCGCGCGTCGACGCGCGAATTCGCGGAGGCGATTGCGCGGCGTCTCTAGCAGACCGATCCACGACCGCGTCGCCTCCGGCGGAAGCTGGGGGCGCCGGCATTTCCCGAATGACAGGAGTGTATTCCATGAACGGTGCTGAACTGCTCGTCGCGGCGCTCGAGAACGAGGGAGTGAAGCAGATTTTCGGGGTTCCGGGTGAAGAGAACCTCGATGTCGTCGAAGCGCTGCGCAGCTCATCCATAAAGTTGGTGCTGACCCGACATGAACAGGCGGCGGCTTTCATGGCGGCCACACATGGTCGCCTCACGGGCGAGGCCGGCGTCTGCATTACGACCCTTGGTCCCGGCGCGCTCAATCTGACAACGGGCGCCGCTTATGCTAAGCTTGGGGCAATGCCAATGGTCATGATAACGGGCCAGAAAGGCATCCTGAGCCGGAAGCAGGCAAGTTTTCAGGTCGTGGACATCGTCTCCACCATGACGCCGCTGACCAAGATGGCCCACCAGATCGTCAGTCCTGCGACAATCCCTTCTATCGTGCGCGAAGCTTTCCGGGTCGCACAGCAGGAGCGACCAGGCCCGGTTCATCTCGAACTGCCGGAGGATATCGCGGCAGAGCAAGCGCCGGAGATTTCGCCAG
>CAYSTX010000164.1:0-8636 GCA_964434035.1 uncultured Acetobacteraceae bacterium | reverse complement strand
ACAAACGCACCCGCTGTGCTGCCGAGGACCATCCACGCCGCACTGGAGCCGCCGAACGCACACGACCAGGACGACAAGTTGACCTGCGTCGAGCGGCAATGACGCTCCGATCCCGGATGCGGCGGACGGGGGCCGCGCATTGTCGAGTAGGTGGACGTTTGACCTCCGCGTCGTCGTGGTCAGCGCCGCCTCGGGCGACCGTCATCATCGCGCCGTACCGAACCCGGCCGTCGCCCTGCGCGACGGCATCGTGGTGCCGCGCGTGCTCGCCGGCGCCGGCGAGCACGCTGCCAGGCGGTCTGAACGGCCGGAGGCGTGCGATGTCCGGCGGCCCTCAGAGTGGTCCAGGGAACGCGAACACGACGTAACAGCCGGCACGACCCGGAAGCCTGACAGGCGACAGCGGCTGTGCGGCGCCGATCGCGGCGGCCCAGCGGTCGAACCGATCCCGCACCGACGGCACCGGCGAGGGGTCGTCGTCGACGACGCGGGGCGCCTCGATCAGCACGTCGGCGCCCCAGAGCCGGCCGGAGCTGAGCAGCACGTCGCGGTCAGCGGGGTCGTCGCCCTCCGGCTCGAAGGACCAAATCGGCATCACCGCGACCGGCGCGAGCTCGACGCTGAGCGGCGCGTCCGGGCCAGGCGGCGAGAGCGGCGTCCACCATGGGTGCGCCGACCGACGCACCCAGGTGGCCGAGCAGCGCGTCGAAATCGTAGTGCTGCCGTCGCGCGGCGGGGTTCGGCTGCAGGATCAGGCCGAAGTCCTGCAGCGAAGCGAGCGGCGCGCGCAGGCGCTGCTCCTCCGTGTCGGTCAGCAGCACCGGCTCGGCGAACACGGTGGCGTCGAAGCACTGCAGGAAGGCAATGTCGACGCGGCGCTTGGCCGCGGTGCCCTCGGGATCGGTCATGTCGGGGTGTCCCTGTCTCTTGGTTGAGGATCGCCCCGGGTGGGGCGCAGGGATGACATGTCGTCGAAACGAGGGGCTGACACCGGCGCTGTTCACGGTGGCCGCTTTGCGGGAAGCCGACGCTCAGCAGCCGCCGAACGGCGACGGTCCTGGGCCGCACGTTCGTCGTATCGTTTGTAATGTTCAAGCGCGAGACTCCTGTGTCCTTCCGGTTGAGGACTGCTCGCGGAGCCTGCGCTTGCTCGCGATGACCGGCCATCATGTTGGGACCAGAAATGGTGGCGAGGCCGACGGACGCCGCACCGCTCTGGCACAGGGCGTTTATTGGAGGCGCTGTAACCGCCGGAAGGTGCGACCCGAATTGGTGTCGTGAAGTCAGGCGACCGATCGTGGAGGATCAGATGCGCTCTGGGTGGATGGTGGCGGCTCCCGGACTGACCTCTGCGGTGGCAGTTAACGCTCCCGCGCAGACATCGCCCGTCGTGGTCGAACTCTTTACCTCGCAGAGTTGCTCATCCTGTCCGCCCGCCGACGCATTCCTGACCGACCTGGCGCGGCAGCGGCGGGACCTGTTGCCGCTGCCCTTTCACGTGACGTATTGGAACGATCTCGGCTGGAAGGATCCGTTCTCCTTCGAGGCGGCGACGGCCCGCCAACGCGGCTACGCGGCCGCGCTCGGTGATGACCACATTTACACGCCGGAGATGGTCGTCAACGGCGTACGGAGTTTCGTGGGCTCGGACCGAGAACAGGGGCTGTCCGGCATCTCCCGGGCGGAGAGGGCACAAGGGCCGTATATTCCGCTGACGCGCCGCCCAGGATGGAAAGGTGGAATAGTGGGTCGCCATATTCGACCAAACATAACGAGGTACCGTTCCCGATGGATGCGATACGGCAATGACCGTTTCGCTTACGCGTTGATGGTCGAACGTCGTCAGGCGGCCTCTTACGCTCGTCGGGCTCCATCCGGTCTGCTCAGACCGATTCCTGGCCAAGGCAGACCTGCTGCCTCTGGTCGCAGCTCGCCGAGAAAGGCAAGGCGCTCGTGACAGCGTTGCTTCTCGCCTTGGCCGCTGGGGTGCTGACTATTGCGGCCCCGTGCATCCTGCCAATGCTGCCGATCCTGCTTGGCGCTTCCGTGGGGCAGACGAGTCGTTACCGCCCGGCCTTCATCACGCTCGGCTTCGTGCTGACCTTCTCAACGGTGGCTTTGATATTCGGTGCGTTCGCGGAGAGCTTAGGTGCGTCCGAAGAGGTGCTTCGCGACGCGGCGACCTTGCTGCTGTTGCTGTTCGGCGCGCTCATGGTCATTCCCCGTCCGTTTCAGATGCTCACCGCGCGCATGGGCGGCCTCGTGAACCGGGCGCATGCCGCCGGCGGGAATGCAGGTGGAGGCAACCGGGGTGGTTTCCTGCTGGGCATGACTTTGGGCGTGATCTGGACGCCATGCGCCGGTCCCGTGCTGGGCTCGATCCTGACCTTGGTCGCGACCTCAAAGGACCTTGGCTGGTCGGCGATCTTGCTGCTGGCGTACGCCGCGGGTGCGGGTCTCCCCATGCTGGGCATAGCGTACGGAGGCCAGTACGTCACGACGCATGTCCGCGCCTTGGCACGCTACACACACCGCATGCAGCAAGCATTCGGCGTGGTGGTCATGCTCATCGCGGTCGGCATCTACTACCAATACGACACGCTGGTGACGGTTTGGCTGTCTGACTTCTACCCAAACTCGACGATGGGACTGTGATGATGCAGACCGTGACACGCCGATCCGCCTTGGCGGCCGCTATGCTCACCCCGGTTGGCCTGCTGCGAGCGCGCAGCGCCAATGCCCAGGAGAGCGGGGTGGGCAATTTCGATCCTGCACCGGAATTCACCGGCATCAGCACCTGGCTGAACTCTCCGCCACTCACCATGGCGCAGTTGCGCGGCAAGGTGGTGTTGATCGACTTTTGGACCTACTCCTGCATCAATTGCCTTCGCACGCTGCCTTACGTGACGCGGTGGTACGACACCTATCGGGACAAAGGGTTTGTCGTGGTGGGGGTGCACACGCCGGAGTTCGCCTTCGAACGGATCACCGCCAACGTGCAGACCGCAATCGGCCGCTTCGGCATCAAATATCCGGTGGCCCAGGATAACGCGATGGCGACGTGGCGGGCCTATTCGAACCAAATCTGGCCATCCGAATACCTGGTGAACCAATCAGGCGAGATCGTGCTGCGGCATTTCGGCGAGGGCCGTTACGACGAGACCGAGAACGCGATCCGCTCCTTGCTCTCGGCCGGGCTCAAGGTCGCGTCGGATAACGGCGTCGATCTCTCTCGCATTCGCTCTCCAGAGATGTATTTCGGCAGTTCCCGGGTCGAGATGCTCGCAAACCCCGCGGCGCCCGGACCCGGCGCGAGAACTTATACTATGCCGGACGTACTGCCGCCGAACCACTTTGCACTCGCCGGGTCTTGGGCTCTTTCGCCGGAATTCGCGACGCTGGAGGCCGATGGCGGCGGGGTGGCGCTGGCCTTCCAATCGGGCAAGGTGTTCATGGTCGCCAGCAGCCCACAGCCGGTGACGCTCGGCGTCACGGTGGATGGCAAACCGCAGCCGCCCGTGACCGTCCAAGAGAGCCGCCTTTACACGCTGTACGACGGCACCGATTACGCCACCCACATCATGTCGATCTCGATCCCAAAAGCGGGTCTGCAGGCATTCACATTCACCTTCGGCTAGTGCCCGACCCGCAACAACCGTGGAGAATAAGTCTATGACGGTGCGCGCCGTCGAAGTCGCCAAGCAGAACGGTCCGCTGCACCTTGTCGAGCGCGACGTGCCGGAGCGGGGTCGCGGCGAAGTGCGGATCAAGATCGAGGCCTGCGGTGTGTGCCACAGCGATAGCCTCGCGCCCGCCGCGTCGCCGCCTAGATGCGCGCCGGCAACGTATTCATGAACTACCCGGCCTGGGACAGCGGTGCCGTTCGGTGGCTACAAGCAGTCCGGCAACGGCCGGGTATAGGGCAAGCCCCTTGCCATCGACCACTTCCGCTACTTCGCCGGGTGCATCAGGGGCCTGGAGGGCTGCATCAGCGAGACCGACCACGACACGGTGCCCTATCACTTCCACGAGCCGCTGGGCCCCTGCAACGACTCTTACCGAACGATCGTACAGACCACGACCGACGCTACCCACCGGCAATCCGCTTCCGCGCCCCTTGGCTTGGCTACGGGAAAATCGAAACCGTGGAACAATGGGATCGTCAGTTTCCTGCCCCCGCAACCATCTTGACTCGCACGCAGAACGCTTCGGCAACATGCGCCCCGGCGCCGCCACCCGAGCGCGCGCCCTCGGCCAAACGCAGAATTGCGGCCAACTCGCCACGCACCTCGATCCGTAACCGGCCGTCCTCCGGTACCAGCGTGATTGCATCGACCAACCCTCTGATCACGTCCCGCGCGTCCGCCGCATCGTCGCGCGCGAGCGTCGCCGACAGCACCGCGACGCGCTGCCGGTAGACCTCGGCGAGATTCGGATGCAGCCGCGGCCCTTCCGGGCCGCACCGCAGGCGAGGTAGTCGCGGCCGACATTCGTCATCGTGCCGCCACACGTCGCGCAAAAGGTTTTGCCGGTCAGCAGGTGGTGCGCCCGGCGGTTCTCCCAGTAGCGGGGGCGATCGGGATCGTTCGCGCCGCTCGCCTCGCGGATCCCGCCGAGCCGGTGCTGGACCCGGTCCCAAAGGTCCTGGCCGACAATCCGGAGGTGCGGCACCTCCTCGATCACCCAGGACGCGCGGTCGTTCATCCGGGAGATGCGCTTGTCGGTCCCCGGGTCCTTCACGAACCGCATCCGGTTCCAGATGAGCCGTCCGATATAAAGCTCGTTCCGGAGAATCCCGGTGCCGCGCTCGGCGTGGCCGCGAATCGTCGTGTCGCGCCAGGCATTGCCGCCGGGCCCGGAGATGCCGTCGCGGTTTAGCGCCTTGGCAATCGCGATCGGCGACAAGCCGTCGAATGCCGCCTGCTGATTTGCCGGCAGCGACGCGCCCCCGGAGGCCGCGCCGCGTCTTGTCGGCGAGGTCCTTGAGGAACAGGGCATTCATCGCCGCCACGTCTTCCTGGTCGCGCGACAGCCGGTCGAGCGCTTCGGCAATGACGAGATCAAATGCACCCTGCCGCGCGGCCTCGAGGAGCGCCTGATAGCCCGGCCGGATCGTGCTGCTGCCACTGACGGCGGCGTCGCGATAGACCTGAACCAGCGTCCAGCCCTCGCGCGCGATGCGCTCTTTGCAGAGCCGAAGCTGGTCATCGATCGAGGCGTCACGCTGGCTGTCGCTGCTGTAGCGGGCGTAGATGGCGACGCGCATGGAGCTGCCGGCGGCCGGCTCTACCTCGATTAGCCGGGCCGGCGCCACGCCGCTCGTTATGGCACGGTAAAAGCGGTGGCGCGGCGGCACGCGCTGTCGTCGTGGCTGGTACGTCGCATTTTGGTTGCGGCGGAACGCCGGCGCCGCCCACACCGCAAGTTGCTCTTGCCCCCCGGGCCGCGATCCGCGCGCGGTTGTCGCGGCGGGATCCGGCGCGGCTCGCTGATTGAAATCACGACCCGTTGCGTCTAAGCAGCGTCCGTCTCAGCCGGACGATCCTCTCTCTTGTAGAGGCGGCGACAGCGGGGCTTCCTTCGGGAAGCGGGACCGGGATTGGCCCAGCGACACCGTGTAGAACCGGACCAGAAAGCCCGTCGCGAGGCGGGGTTTCGCTTTTAGTCCTCGAGGTCAGCCCAGCTCTCGAATGCCTTCAGAACGTGTGCGCTTAGCTCTTTCCTGCGCCGCCTTAGCATGTTGCGCGCGGATTTCGTCAGCACTCCCTAAGCCGATGAGGTAGACGGCTTCATCGGCGGCGAGGGCTTCGGGATCGATTCCAAAAACTCGTCGGATGGTGTCACCATGGCTCCTTTCCAGTTCAGAGACGCGCCGCCGGTCGCGCGACAGTTTTCGTCTTCGGCAGCCCTGCTGTCGCGGGTTAATGTCCCAGGAGCCTGACCACACCGAGGTCTGCGCTGCGCCCAAGGGCGGTCATTCAGCCGAGCCGGACAGCATCTCGAAAGCGGACAAACTGCATACGCGGGTTGACGGCGGAAGCGGCGGCTGACCGGCGGTCCGCCTTTCGGAGCTGTCCCGGTCCTAAGCCGGCATTGGCGGGTGCTGGTCTTGGCCGAACGCGAGCAACGCAGCGAAGCGGACGCTGTTTCGAACCGTGTCAACCAGGAGCCGACGCCAAAACTGTGCATCGGCGGGCGACTATCGCCACAGTTACAAGCCGCGTTATTGTCTGCCCCGCAACGGAGCGCGCCATGTCCAACAGGATCGCGGTTGTCGGCGGGGGCTTCGCGGGCCTTTGGAGCGCCGTGAGCGCGGCACGCGCGCGTGCGTTCTTCGCCATCCCCGAGAATGAATTGGAGATCGTCCTCGTCGCGCCAGACCCGTTCCACACGATCCGCGTGCGCTGCTACGAAGCCGATCTTGAGTCGATCCGCGTGCCGCTCGACGACGTGCTGACGCCGATCAACGTGCGACGGATCGAGGGCAAGGTGACCCGCATCGACCTCGGCTCCCGCACGCTCGCGATGGCGGGAGGACGCAGCAAAATGCCGGACATTGGCTACGGCGGTCTGATACTTGCGGCTGGAAGCAGCTTGGCGCGCCCGGCGATCCCCCAGGGGAAAGAGACCTTTGACGTCGATACGTACGAGGGCGGTCGGCGGCTCGCCGCGCATATCGCTGCTCTCGCGCGCGGCCCCGGGAGCGACGGCGCTGGCACGGCCGTGGTGATCGGTGGGGGGCTCGTCGGCATAGAGATCGCGTGCGAGCTTCCCGGCCGCCTGCGTGCAGCACTCGGGGCGGACGCGACGGCGCGCGTGGTGCTCATCGATCATTGCGACGTTGGCGCCGGGATGGGCGAAGGAGGAAGCGTCGTCCGCGACGCGCTCCAAGCACTCGGCGTCGAGGCTCGGCCAGGTACGACAGTCACCGCCGTGGACGCGGCCGGCGTCGTCCTAAGCACTGGCGAGCACATCCCGGCAGCCACCGTGGTATTCGCCACGGGCATGAGAGCAAGCCCGCTCACCCAGGATCTTGGTGTCGCCTGCGACAGGCTCGGGCGAGTTCCCGTGAACCGGTTCCTCGAAGTGACGGGCGTGGATGCAGTCCATGCGGCGGGGGACTGCGCCGCCGCCCAGGCCGATGAAGTCGGACACACGACCGTGATGTCCTGTCAGCACGCGCGGCCGATGGGTCGGCTCGCTGGGCATAACGCGGTGTGCGACATCGCGCGCCGCCCGGGTGACCGTGTCCCCTTCGCTGCTCCGGATTATGTAACGGTGCTCGATCTTGGTCCGTACGGCGCGCTCTATACCGCCGGCTGGGAGCGTGGCACGGTGGTCGCAATCGGTGCAGAGGCCAAAGCGACCAAGCAGATGATCAACGGCACTCGCATCTACCCGCCGCGCAACGCCAGCCGCGATGCGATTCTTGCGGCGGCCGCTCCGGCGATCCAGGCGAGACCGGCTGTAGGGTAAAGCGACCAGGATCGATCCGGAGCAAATATCCGCTTTCGCGCTTGGGATGCCGACAGCGAGCGGTCAGTCCAGGGGCACACTCGGCGCAGGCTATGGTGCAGCGACAACCGCAGTACTCCCTCAGCGATCAGCCGGACAGCCGATGAATGAGGATGCACATGATCAGACGTTTCGATCACCTGACCATCGTTGTTGACGACCTCGCCGACGCGAAGCGGTTCTTTGGCCTGTTGGGCTTCAGCGAAGCAGTGAGCGTTATCATCTCGGGTCCAACGATGGCCGCCTATATGGGTGTGGCCGACATGGTGGCAGATCACGTAACGCTCGTGGCGGAAGGGGTCACACCTCGAACTGAAGTCCAACTCCTTCACTACAGGCAGCCGGGCGCAATCGCGGATCCCCACATACGTGATCTGCATAGAATCGGCTTAAACCACGTCTGCTTCGCTGTCGACGATATCAACGCCGTCGTCGCGACGATGAGGGACAATGGCTATCAAACCAGGAACGACATCATGGAGTTCCACTCGCGTAAGCTCGTCTTCCTGGTCGGTCCGGCTGGCGTGACGATTGAACTATCGCAATGGGATTAGCTCCGCAACGTCCAGCCCCACAGTTGGAGCGAGGCTAAACTGGTGGCAGACCTGAATGGCAGTTCTGGGCGCAATGTCCCTGATCGCCGGCGCCCGGGAGCGTCCGGTATCGGGGCCTAGCGCCAGGCCAGGCAGCTTTCGGCCAAGACCGTTCGCTAAATCCGTGTGGACCGCCTCGGGTCAGGACGGCCGCCGCGCCCTCGAAGGCGGCGCGCGCATCGACTTGATCCGGTCGTGATGCGCCGCGAGCGCCGTTGCGTTGTCTTGCGCGATGTAGTGGCGCTCGGTCGTCGTCGTTCGCTTGTGGCCGAGCATCTGCGCCGCGTAGCGCAGCTTCGTCGGGTCCTCGTTTGCGATCGAGGTCGCGACGCTGTCGCGGAGCCGGTGCGCGGTCATCGGGTGGCCGAGGGCGCGTTCGGTATGGCGCGCGAGCGCAAGGTTGAGCCCGCCCGGCGACAACGCGGTGCCGCCTTGCCCGACCCAGAGACGCGCGCCCGGCTCGCCGGGGCGGCGCGCATTGCCGCCGGTCGGCGGCGCCGCGATCAGCATCGGCCGGACCTCATCGAG
>CAYSTX010000163.1:0-8647 GCA_964434035.1 uncultured Acetobacteraceae bacterium | reverse complement strand
GGATCGAGCGCAGCCCGGCGAGACAGATGAGCATCACGTACGGCGTCCACATCCATGTATCGACCAGCACGATCGTCCACGGTGCGAGGCGCACATCGCCGATCATCGAGAACGAGGAGGGGTCGATGCCGGTAAAGAAGGCGACGATGTCGTTGAAAAGCCCGATCTGCGGCTGGAACAGAAAGGTCCAGAAGTTGCCGACAACGGCCGGCGACAGCATCATCGGCAGCAGGATCGCGGTCGTCCAGAAACTGTGGCCGCGAAAGTTGCGATTGATCAGAAGCGCCAGGCCGAAGCCAATCAGCACCTGCAGCGAAATCGTCCAGAGGACGAAGTGCGCGGTCACCTGCATCCCGTGCCAGACGTCCTCGTCGGACAGGATGTCCGCATAGTTGGCGAGCCCGACGAATTTGAGCGGCACGGATGGCAGGTTCGACTTGTAGTTCGTGAACGACAGCCGGATCGTCCAGATCAGCGGGAAGATATTGATCGCGAGCAAGAGCACGATCACGGGCGCGATAAAGAGCCATGCAATGCTGCGATCCGACAGGCCGCGCACGCGTGTCGCAACGGAAGGCGGCGTCCTGGCGACGACGAAGCCGACGATGGGCTGGGGATCGTTTATGGCGGTCATCGCGATCCTCGTCTCGGGTCCTTGGGTCAGGCGTGCCCTCCGGCGCCGAACGCCGGAGGGCGGCCGGTCACTCGCTTACGGCGGCAGTGTCCACCTTCTTGCCTTCATCCTTGAAGACTTTCGTCCAGTCTTTCACCAGGAGATTGAGCGCCTCTTTCGCGGTGCCCTGATCGGCGACTACGTAGTCATGGACGCGCTTCTGCATGTCGAGCAGCAGATCGACGTAGAGCGGCTCCGCCCAGAAATCGACCATCATGTCCATGGACGTCAGGAAGGCGGGGGCGAACGGCGCACTCGATGGAAATTTCGGGTTTTGCACCACCGCCTTCAGCGCGGAATAGCCGCCGAGTTCCCACCATTTCTGCTGCACGTCGGGCTGCGCGAACCATTTGATGTATTGCAGGGATTCGTCGCGGTTCTTCGAGTAGGAAACGACCGAGATTCCTTGACCGCCGAGCTGCGTGAAATCACCGGCGGGTCCGGCGGGATTGACGAAGAAGCCGATCTTATCGCCGCCGACGTTCGGGTCCTTGTAGAGGCCGGGGAAGAAGGCGAACCAGTTCATCTGCATCGCCACCTGACCCGATTTGAAGGCGTCGAGACCCTCCTGCATGTATGCGTTCGACAGGCCAGCGGGCTGACAGCACTTGTAGAGTTCCTTGTAGACCTCGAGCCCCTTGACCGCACCCGGTGAGTTGACGAAGCCGTTCATGTGGTAGGGCTTCTTGGGATCGTCATACAAGAAACCATAATTATACATCGCGTTGGTGACACCCATCGTAATGCCTTCCGACCCGCGCTCCGTGAAGATGTAGGAGCCGTAGACCTTCTTGCCGTCAATGACCTTGCCGGTGAAGAACTTCGAGACCTGCAGCAACTCGTCCCAGGTCTTCGGTGGTTCCAGTTCGCGGTTGTACTGCTGCTTGAACGCCGCGCGCAGTTCGGGCTTTGCGAACCAGTCCTTGCGATACGTCCAGCCGACGGCATCGGCCATGGCCGGCAGCGCCCAGTAGTTAGGCGTGTGCTTCGGCCACTCCGAATATGCCAGCACAGTCGCCGGCATGAAGTTGTCCATCGAGATATGTTCTTTATCGAAGAAATCGTTCAGCTTGACGTAATGCCCGTTCTCGGCCGAGCCGCCGATCCACTGGCTGTCGCCGATGATCACGTCGCAGAGCGTGCCGTGCGAGTTCAATTCGTTAACGAAGCGGTCAGCGTAGCTGGTCCAGGGCACGAATTCGTATTTCATTTGGATACCGGTCTTGGCGGTGAAGTCCTTGCCAAGTTCGACCAGCGCGTTCGCCGGATCCCAGGCGGCCCAGCAGAGCGTGAGGGACTTTCCCTGCGCGTGGGCCGTTGATGCTGTTCCGAAGGCGAGAGCGCCCGCGACGGCGCATCCCAAGGGCAGGATCGTCTTTATCATCGTTCGCTCCTCCTGTTGTGGCCAGACGTTGCTGACCGTTACTAAATCGTCGGGTTGATCCCAGTGTCGATTTCGTCAACGAGCGGGTGATCGGCGACATAAACTGCCAGGGCATGCCCCCGGGCTACGACATAATCGGGCCCGGTTGGGTGCGGCGTGTTTAGTGATGCAGGCTATACTAAGCATGTCAACTAAACATTTACGGGACGTCGACGGGACCGCTTGATCCAGCCGGCCGATGAGCGTCCCCCAAGGATGGCCCGCGCCCCCTGCCTCCTGCTGCGCACGAGATCTTGCGGAATAGACATCAAATCGCCCTTGGGTAGACAACCTTCGCGTGCATTGGATCATGACCCAGCGGTTGTGCTCTCCGCGAGATCGGCAACCGACAATTTTACAATTTCGTCATGGTCCCGCCATCGACAGACAGTGGCCAGCCGTTCGATGAGAGGCGCGCGACAGCGTTATACCGGTGCCGCAGCGAATTTGTCGCACCCGTTCGGGGCGCCGGCCAGCGTAATCAGGGAGATTAGACTTTATGCACCGCAATATACGGACGCCAATCATGACGGCGGCGTTGTTGAGTTCGACCATTCTTGCCTCAACCGCCTTCGCGCAGAATCTTGCGGTTGACGGTAACAACGGAACGCTGCCGCTGCCGGACGGGCAGTATGTGACGCCGACCGCGATCCCCGGCGCAGTTCAGCAGCAGCTAAACCCGGGCCTGCCGGCCTACCCGAACTTCATCGCCGGCATGGCAGTGAAGTCGCAGCTGAGCCCTGACGGGAAGACGCTGGCGATCATCACCGCCGGGCAAAACTCGCTCAACGACAGCACCGGAAAGCTCGATGTCGCGAACTCGACGCAGTACGTTTTCCTGTACGATGTGTCAGGCGGCCATAAGCAGAAGCCGGCTCTGAAGCAGGTCATCCAGCAGCCGAACGCGCATGTCGGACTCGTCTGGTCCAAAGACAGCAACACGATCTACGCGGCCGGTGGTAACGACGATGCCGTCTATGTCTACACGAAGACGGGCGGCACGTTCGCCAAGAGTGCCGCGATCGCGCTCGGCCATCCTGTCATCATGAGCAACGGCAAGCCCGCCATGGGTAGCTTCGGTCAGCCCCAGCATCAGGGCGTCGGCTCCGGAGTCCAGTCCAACACGAGCGGCCTGGCGCTGACGGCTGACGGCAAGACGCTGGTCGTTGCGAACAACTACAACGACTCGATCAGCCTGATCAGCACGGAGACCAACACGGTCATCGCCGAGCACGATCTGCGGCCATATGCCAACGAAGGCACGACCGGCGTCGCTGGCGGCGAATATCCGCTCAGCGTCGTGGTGCAGGATAACCACACTGTTTATGTCGGGTCCAACCGCGACCGTGAGGTCGTGAAGCTCGACATCAAGAATCCGCAGGCGATCACCCTGCTGAAGCGGATCAAGGTCGACGGCAACGCCAACGGCATGACGTTCGATACCGCGCAGAAGATGCTGTATGTCGCGCAGGACAATCAGGACGAAGTGGCGGTCATCGATACCAGAAAGGACGACACCGTCGTTGCCGAGATCGACACACGGGCGCCGGCAGGCACCCTGACCGGTCCGCACTACACGGGCGCCGCGCCGTTCGCCGTGACCGTGTCGCCGGACGACAAGACGCTCTACGCCGTGAACGACGGTTCGAACTCGATCGCGGTCATCCCGCTGAAGGGCGCGAACGCCTATAAGACCGTCGGTCTGCTGCCCACCGCCTACGCGCCGAAGGACGTGACATTCAGCGCCGACGGCGAGCAGATGTACATCATCAACGGCAAGAGCGACCAGGGTGCGAACCCGGGCCACCTGACGGGCTCGACCGGCCGGCTCACGAGCGTCACTTACCCGGGTGGCAACGCGGCGGCGGCGGCGGCGGCCAATGCCACTAACCAGTACCAGTTCCAGCTTGAGCACGCGACGTTGGTCAGCGCGCCGGTGCCGTCCACGGAGCAGCTGGCGGCGCTGACGGCAAAGGTTGCGCAGAACAACTTCTACAACGCGCAGCTCTCTAGTGCCGATCAGACGACGATGAATGCCGTGAAGGCTCAGATCAAGCACATCATCTACATCGTCAAGGAGAACCGGACGTACGACCAGGTCCTCGGCGATCTGGGTAACGGTGCGGACGGCGATCCGTCACTGACGGTGTTTGGCAAGCCCATCACGCCGAACTTCCACCGTCTCGCGTCCAACTTCGTCACGCTCGACAACTTCATGGACGCGGCCGACGGCAGCATGGACGGCTGGTCGCTCGCGACCCGCGGCCGTGTCACGACGACCGAGGAAATCACGCAGCAGCTCAACTACGCCTTCGTGAACCGCGGCATGTCGTACGAAACCGAAGGCAGCAACCGCAACGTGCCGGTCGGCCTGACAACGACGGCCGCACGTGACGCAGCGACCAATGGCGCGTTCTCGTCCAGCTCGGCCAGCCTGCCGGGCGGCACCGCGAACCTTCTCCCGGGCACGAACAACATCTCGTCGACCGATGCGCCGTATGGCATTCAGCAGGGCTTCATCTACGACGCGGTTCTGCAGGCCGGCGGTACCGTTCGCAACTATGGCTTCCTGGTGAACAACATCGGCTCGATCGGCACGGTGGCAAACCCTGTCGTCAACCCGTTCGCGTCGGGGGTCGTGCAGGTTGCACCGGTTGACCCATCGCTGCTCAATGTTACGGACGTCTACTTCCGCAACTTTGACCAGAACTATCCGGATCTGTGGCGGTTCTACGAATGGAACCGTGAGTTCCAGCAGTACGTCACGAACGGGAACCTGCCGAGCCTCGAGACCGTGCGCCTCAGCCATGACCACATGGGCTTCTCGTCCAACATCGAGGCCGGCCTGACGACGCCGGAGACCCAGCAGGCGGATGATGACTACGCCGTCGGCCAGTTGGTTCAGGCGGTGGCGAACAGCCCGTATGCCTCGAGCACGCTGATCATCGTGACCGAGGACGACTCACAGGACGGCCCCGACCACGTCGACTCGCACCGCACGACGACGTACGTCGTCGGGCCGTACGTGAAGCAGCATGCGATCGTCAGCGCTCGCTACAGCCAGGTGAGCGTGCTGCGGACGATCGAGGACATCCTCGGCACCCAGCACATCAACCTGAACACCGCCTATCAGCGGCCGATGGTTGAGATCTTCGACCCGACCATGAGCCCTGCCTGGACGTATTCGGCGGTCGCCTCGACGGCGCTGCAGAACACCACCGTCATCCAGGCAGCCAACGAGACGGGGGTGAAGTATGCGGAGGGCCCGAGGGTCGTGCCGACGCATGACGCCGCTTACTGGATCAAGGCGACGAAGGGCTTCGACGTCTCAGACGCGGACCGCGTGCCGACGGGCTTGTTCAACAGGGTCATCTGGGAAGGTTTAAAGGGCAACGTGCCCTATCCGACCGTTCGCAGCGGCAAGACCGCGAGTGCGGTTGAGACGCCGAAGACCGTGCAGCACGACTGAAACTAAATGCCGGCGGAGCCACCACGCTCCGCCGGCTGCCTTTTCTCATGGCGCGCGTCGTCGGCGGCTTCTGATCCCGAGGGCCGTGCGCTCCCGGGGATAAAGGAAACGGGCGGCTCAGTGATGGGCCGCCTGTTTCTTGTGCGCGAACAGAAGTGCGGTTCTTACTTCGGCGGGGCCAGCAAGGTTTTGGCATGGTCCATCGCCTCCTGGCACTCGTCCGCGTCGCCTTCGTTCAGCTCCTTTTTTGCCCGCTGAACATCGAACGCGAGCAACTCCTTCGTGCGGACATCCTGAACACTGTTCACCGCCGCCGACATCTTGGCGACGTCGGCGGCGCAATCAGCGCGCGCCGCGGCGGGAGCGAGCAGCAGGGCGCCCAGAATGAGCGCGGCTGCTGATCCGACGTTACTGATTGACGTCATGCGTATCTCCGTTCGATGCGGTCGACCGTGTTGCAGTGCGTGCTGACGGTCGCGTTGTGCTTGGGGCACGGGCCGACGATGTAAGCCGTGCTGCGATGCGCGTCCATGCGGGCAGGACGTGACGTCTGGATAAAGCTTTTGTGGTACGGCAACGACAGCATCGGCGCGACGGCGGTCAGCTGCCGTTTCCCCACGCGAGTACGCGCCAGAACCGTCCGTCCGGCGCGAAGCCGAGACGGATCGCGGCGCGACGCACGACGCGCGCGCCGTGTCCGTCGTCGGCGGTGGCGGTGATCGTCACCACTTCTGCGTCAGCCGCGCTGGCGCCGTTGACCGGACGTACGCCGATATCGGCTAGCGCCGCTCGCACGACCGGGTCGGCGTGGATCGGCTCGGGTGGCCCGTCCCAGTACAGGGTGAGATGCGGCGCGAGCAGCGTGAGCATCTCTGGTGTCATGCCGAGCACGTGACGCAACTCATTGATCGTCTCGAACGGCGCGCCGGGCGGTCCGTAATCGACGCCGGCCGCGCGATACTGCGCCGCCTTCGCGCCGCCGGGCGTCGGAGCCTGTCCGGGTGTGCGCCAATCGACAATGGCCGCCGCGACCCGCGCCGCCGAACGTGGTTCCGCCCCGATCCGGACGAGTAGGCTGGCAAGCAGGGGAGCGGGCGCGGTGTTGGGGTTCACGAACCCTGCCTGATTGGCGACGGCCACGCGGACAACTGCGCCACGCACTGCGACGTCGCGCACGCTGTTGCCGATGAACCCGCGCGTGCCCGGCCGCAGCAGCGCGAAGATCGTCTGACTAATCGTCCCGTCGGCAATGCCTTCCAGTGTGGCGGCGCGGCGGAGATTGTCGGTCAGCCGCAGCTCGGACCGGCCGGCTGATACGAGCGTCGCGAACAGCAACGAGACCAGAACCAGACTCCACAGCACGACGAGCAACGCGAAGCCGTCGCGCTTCCCGCTCGGTTCCGCGTCGATCATTCGGCGCGTCTCATTGGTCGGGGCGGTCCCGCTGCGGCGAGGCGATGATGGTCATGAACGGGCTGCCGTCCCGGTGCGTGGTTTCGATGCGGATGAGCCGCGGCAGCCGCTCCCCACGCCATGCGTCGAGCCACTGCGCGCCGCCCCCGGCCGCGTATGCAATGCGCAGCGAGCCGACGTCATCGAGCAGCACCGACGTTTGCCAGCCATTCGTTCGTCCGCTGAACGGCTGGGTATGGTCCCGCACGGTCCATCGCAGCACGAGCCGATGCGCCTCCAGCTCCGTCGCGATATTCGCGTGCAGCGAAGGCCCGCCGGCGACCGGCAGATCCGAGACGAACGCGACCGCGTCGCGCGTGCCGACGAAGCTCGGCGGCTCCGTGTACGTACCGGGATCGATCGCCGCGATGATGGCGCGCAGCGTTCGGTCGGCGGGATCGAGCGGCGCGACGGCTGACTGTGCGCCCGATTGCGCCGCGATCGCGCGAACGCCGAACCGAACGCCTTGCACCAGGACGACGAGGATGAATCCGACGACGACAAGGGCCGCGAGTATTTCGACAAGCGTGAAGCCTGCGTTCAGTCGGCGTGTGCCGGGCCGAGGCGTTGCGTGCGCAGCGTGACGGCGCGTGGTCCGCGCGTATCGGACCATGAGACTGTCACCGAAACGTCGTACAGCGTCGTTCCAGCGGCGTAGGGCGAGGCCTTCAGCGGCACTGGGATGGGCGGAAGCAACGTGCCGAGCGGGACGATATGCGTGTGCCAATGGAAGCCCTGCCCAGCCTGCCCCTCGGCATCCTGCGGGATCAGCGCCGCATCGGTCAGGGCCGCGATGCGCGACTGCGCCCGAATAATGGCGCGTTGATAAAGACCCGCCTCGCGCGTGGCAACCAAACTGGCGGTGCCCTGTGTGAACAGGACGTTGAGCGCAAGGGCGGCGATGACGAATGCGATCAGCGATTCAAGCAGCATGCGAGGAGCGGTCCGTTCGCCGTCGTCAATTCGTCACCTGAGTTTAAAGGACGAGCCCGCGTCGAGCCATCTATTGTGTATGTGATGTTTGCTTTGCGTTCCAATCCCTCGGCGATCGGGGTCGGCTGGCGATTGGGGCCGGCAAGTGCGTCGGGTCCGATTGCGATGACATCGCTTCGGTCGGACCGGGCGCACACGCGGATGGTGACCGTCGCGCTGGCCGCGGCGATTCAGGCTGTTTGCTTCATCCTGCTGTTCGGCTCGGTCGTGGCGACAAGCCCGCCGGAACCAGCAACGCCGCCGGTTGTCGAGATCGCGTACGAGCCGCCTACGTCGGTCCCTGCACCGGCGCTGAACGCCCAGGCTGCGGTGAGCGCGATGCCGCTTACCCCGACAGTCACTGACACGCCGCCGACGCCAAACCCGGCAGAGACGCAAACCGAAAAGGAGCAGCCTGCCGCGACGGCAGCGACGCCCGACCCACCGCCGCCCGAGCCGTCGCCTCCAGTGCCGGACGTCACCGCGACGCCGCCGTCTCCATCGGCCGCGGCGGCCGAGCCGGTCAAAACGCCGACGCCATCGCCGCCCAAGCTGACCGCGCGGGTGCAACCGCATCGACCGATCCATCCGCGCATTACGCCGATGCCGCCCAAGACCGCTGCGGAATCGTCGCCAGCTTCGGCGTCTCCCGCCGCGC
>CAYSTX010000162.1:0-8655 GCA_964434035.1 uncultured Acetobacteraceae bacterium | reverse complement strand
TGATGCGCCTCCGACAGCCCCATCTCCCACGGCAGGCCCGCGTATTTGATCGAACTCTGCGGGCTCGCGCCGGTGCCACCCGAGTGGCCGGAAATCAGGATCGCGTCGGCCTTGGCCTTGGCCACACCCGCCGCAATCGTGCCGATGCCGCTGCGCGCGACCAGCTTCACGCAGACGGTAGCGTCGGGGTTGATCTGCTTCAGGTCATAGATGAGCTGCGCCAGATCCTCGATCGAGTAGATGTCGTGGTGCGGCGGCGGGCTGATGAGCGCGGTCCCCGGCGTCGCGTGACGCAGCTTCGCGATCAGGCCGCTGACCTTGAAGCCGGGCAACTGCCCGCCCTCGCCGGGCTTCGCACCCTGCGCGACCTTGATCTCGATCTCGCGGCAGTTGTTGAGGTATTCGGCCGTCACGCCGAACCGGCCGGACGCGATCTGTTTGATCGCCGACGATGCGTTATCGCCATTGGCGCGCGGCCGCGCGCGCGCCGGATCCTCGCCGCCCTCGCCGCTGTCCGAGCGCGCGCCAATGCGGTTCATCGCGATTGATAGCGTCTCGTGCGCCTCGGGGCTCAACGCGCCGAGGGAGATGCCGGGGGCGACGAGGCGTTTGCGGATTTCCGTGATGCTCTCGACCTCGTCAATCGAGATCGGGCGGACGAGATCGGTGCGGAAGTCGAGCAGGTCACGCAGCGTCACCGCCGGCTGACGCGCGACCGCGTCGGCGTATTTGCGGTACGTCCCGAAGCTGTCAGTCGCGACGGCCGATTGCAGCATGTGGATCAGGCCGCCATCGAACGCGTGCGTCTCGCCCTTGCGGCGGAGCTTGTAGAGCCCGCCGACCGGCAGTGTGACGACGTCCGGGTCCCAGGCGGAGGTGTGCTGATCGAGCACCTTCCGCGCGATGCCGGCGAGGCCGATGCCGGAGATGCGTGACTGCATGCCGGGGAAGAACTCGGCGACGAGCGCGCGCGAGAGGCCGATGGCTTCGAAATTGCAGCCGCCGCGATAGGACGAGACGACGGAGATGCCCATCTTCGACATCACCTTCAGCAGGCCCTTGTCGACCGCCTGCTTGTAGCGCTGCACCGCGCGCTTCAGCGTCAGGTCGCCGAACAGGCCGCGCCGGTGACGGTCGGCGATGCTTTCCTGCGCGAGATAGGCATTCACAGTCGTCGCGCCGACGCCGATCAGCACCGCGAAATTGTGCACGTCGAGACATTCGGCGACGCGCACGTTGAGGCTCGTGAACGTGCGGAGCGAGGAGCGGACGAGGTGCGTGTGCACGCCGCCGGTCGCGAGGATCATCGGGATCGGCGCCCGCTCCGGCCCCATTGCCTCGTCGGTCAGGATGACGTGCGTGCAGCCGGCGCGCACGCCCTCCTCCGCCTCGGCGCGAATGCGCGCGACGGCCGCGCGCAGCCCCGCCTCACCGTCCGCAACCGGGAACGTGCAATCGACGACACAGGCCGACGCGCCCATAAAAGCGCGCATCGCATCGAACTCGGCGTTCGACAGGACGGGGCTTTCGAGCTGCAGCAGGTCGCACTGCGAGCTGTCCTCATCGAGCACGTTGCCGAGGTTGCCGAGCCGCGTCTTCAGCGACATCACCCGCGTCTCGCGCAGGCTGTCGATCGGCGGGTTCGTCACCTGGCTGAACGCCTGGCGGAAGAAATGATGCAGCCCGCGATAGCGGTCAGACAGCACCGCGAGCGGAGTGTCGTCGCCCATGCTGCCGACCGCCTCGGCCGCGTCCTCCACCATCGGGTGGAGGATCATTTCGACATCCTCCATCGTGAACCCGACAGCGAGCTGCCGCCGCCGCAGCGACTCGCCCTCGAACCGCACGGGCTCGGGCGCGTCGGTTTTGACGATGCTGTCGATCTCGGTGATCCGCCGCGTCCACGCGCCGAAATCCTGGCGCGCGGCGAGCATGTCGCAGACCTCTTGGTCGTGCAGGAACCGCGCGTCATCGAGATCGACCGCGATTGTTTGACCGGGACCGACGCGCCCGCGCTCAACGACAAGCGCCGGATCGACCTTCACCATGCCGGTCTCGCTGCCGACAATCAGCAGATCGTCCGACGTCACCATGTACCGGAGCGGCCTGAGCCCGTTGCGATCGAGACCCGCGATGACCCAACGTCCATCGGTCGCGCAGATCGCAGCCGGACCGTCCCACGGCTCCATGACCACGTTGCAATAAAGGAACATCTGCCGATGCTTTTCCGGCATCGTCGCGTGATTGCCGATGCTGGAGGGGATCATCAGCGCCTTCGCCATGGGCGCATCACGTCCCGCGTGGACCAGCAGCTCGAACACGTTGTCAAGCGTCGCCGTGTCCGACCCGCCCGCCTGCACCACGGGCTTCACGTCGTCGATCGCGTCGCCGAACGCCTCGTCGGCGAGCCGCGTCTCGTGGCTCTTCATCCAGTTGATGTTGCCGGTAACCGTGTTGATCTCGCCGTTATGGGCGAGCGCACGGAACGGCTGCGCGAGGCGCCAGGTCGGGAACGTGTTCGTCGAATACCGCTGGTGATAGATCGCGAAGCGGCTGACGAAACGCGGGTCGAGCAGGTCCGGGTAGAATTGGGTCAGGCTCTCGGCGAGGAACATCCCCTTGTAGATAATCGAGCGCGACGACAGCGAGCAGAAGTACAAGTCGGGGATCTGCGCCGCGATCGCCGCCTTCTCGATGCGACGCCGGATCACGTACAGATCGTGCTCGAACCGTGCGTCGCTTTCACCACGCGCGTTCCAGATCATGATCTGCTCGATCTCGGGCCGCGTCGCGTTCGCCTTCTCGCCGATACAGTCGACGTTGATCGGCACCTGCCGCCAGCCATAGATCGCGTAGCCGGCGTTTAGAATTTCGGTCTCGACGATCTGCCGGCACCGCTCCTGCGCGCCGAGATCGGTCTTCGGCATGAACACCTGACCAACGGCAATCAGACCGGGCTTCAGCGTGTCGCCGTTGCGCGCGATCACGTCGGCAAAGAAATCCTGCGGGATCTCGATGTGAATGCCCGCGCCGTCGCCGGTCTTGCCGTCCGCATCGACCGCGCCGCGATGCCAGACGGCCTTCAGCGCGTCGATCCCCGCCTCGACCACCTCGCGCCGCGCGCGGCCGTCGAGGGCGGCAACGAGGCCGACGCCGCAGGCGTCATGCTCCTGCGACGGATCGTACGTCTCGGCGAGTGCGGCGACGTTCGCGTCCCACGCAGCGACGAAGTTCGGGCCGCTCTCCGGTGTCGTATCGGTCATCGGCGGAATCCCTTACTCGGCGGCGACCGCGACCGAAGCCGCGACGTTGTTCGCAATGAAACGATCGATCGCGGCGGCCGCGTCGCGCCCGTCGCGAATGCCCCAGACAACAAGGCTCGCGCCGCGCACGATATCGCCGGCCGCGAACACGCCCGGGACGCTGGTCATGAAGCTCTTGTGATCGACGCGCAGCGTGCCCCAGTTGGTGACGCGCAGCGCCGGCTCGTTCCAGAGCGCCGGCAGATCATCGGGGTCGAAGCCGAGCGCCTTGATCACGAGGTCCGCTTTCACCGTGAAGTGGCTACCAGGGATCGGCTCGACCGACTGGCGGCCCGAGGCGTCGGACAGTCCAAGATGCATCCGGATCGCGCGAACGCCGGTCACGTGGTCGTTGCCGAGAAACGCCTCCGGCGCCGACAGCCAGACGAACTCGACGCCCTCTTCCTCCGCGTTCTTCACCTCGCGGATCGAGCCCGGCATGTTCGCGCGGTCGCGGCGGTAGAGGCATTTGACCGACCGCGCGCCCTGCCGAACGGCGGTACGCACGCAATCCATCGCGGTGTCGCCGCCGCCAACTACCACCACGTTCCGGCCGGCGGCATTCAGCGCGCCGGACTCGAACTCCGGCACCGCATCGCCGAGGCCGCTGCGGTTCGAGGCGGTCAGATACGTCATTGCCGGCACGATGCCCGGCAGGCCCGCGCCCGGGCCGCCGATCTCGCGCCCCTTATAGACGCCGGTCGCGATCAGAACGGCGTCATGCCGCGCGCGCAGTCCGGCGAACGAAATCGTTTCACCCACTGTGCAGTTCAGCACGAACCGGACGCCGCCCTCCTCGAGCAGCTTCCAGCGCCGGAGCACGATCTCCTTCTCGAGCTTGAAGTTCGGGATGCCGTAGATCATCAGACCGCCGACGCGGTCGTAGCGATCGTAGACCGTCACCTGATAGCCACGTCGGCGCAGCTGTTCGGCGGCGGCGAGGCCGGCCGGGCCGGCGCCGACGATGCCGACCGACTGCTCCCGCTCGCTCCTCGGCCGCACCGGGCGAACCCAGCCCCGTTCGAACGCGGTGTCGGTGATGTAGCGTTCGACGGCGCCGATGGTGACGCTCTCGAACCCGCGCTCGATGACGCAGTTGCCCTCGCACAGCCGGTCCTGCGGACAGATGCGGCCGCAAATCTCGGGGAAGTTGTTCGTCGCCGAGCTGACCTCGTACGCCTCTTCGAGCCGCCCCTCGGCCGTGAGCTTCAGCCAGTCCGGGATATTGTTCGAGAGCGGGCAGTGGATCGAGCAGAACGGCACGCCACACTGGCTGCACCGGCTCGCCTGCGTCGCGGCCGCGCGCTCCTCGAAGTCGCGGTAGATTTCGGCGAAATCGGCGCGGCGTTCGGCGGCCGGACGCTTTTCGGGTGTCTGCTGGCCGACGTGAATGAATTGCAGCATGTGCTCGGGCAAGGCGCACTCCTCCTCGGCCCGTCATCGACCGTTGCGCGCATATAGAGCGCCCTTGCCCGCGGCGCGAGTCCGAAATTGGCTCCTACGGCAGCATCGCTGACCTAATATCGATCACGATCCTCGTGAACTCAAGCCGGCGCGGATTGACGCTCCGAAGATAGGTCCGAATTGGGACCATTTATACCCTCGGGCGCGATGGGCCGCCTTCCGCCGCCGGGCGCGTAGCGGCGGAGGTAGCCGGGCACCACCACCTCGATCGGGGTCGGGACAATGCCGAGATCGGTGAGCCCCCGCGCGCCCGGCGCGACGACGTTGTCCTTCTGAAGGAGGATGAGTTGGTCCGTCGTCAGCACCTTGCCAGGCAGGTGTTCGAGAACGAGCGCCTGTAGCCGCGCGAGCGACATCGGCACGTCGATCAGCGGCCGAGGCCGCCCGATGACCTTGAGAACGTAGGTAAGCACGTCCCGAAACGTGAGCACGCTCGGCCCGCCGAGTTCATAGAGCCCGCCCGCCGCCTCGCCCCGCGTCAAGCTGGCGATCACGGCGTCGGCGACGGCGCCGACGTAGACGGGCTGAAACCGCGTTCCGCCCGCGATCACCGGCATGATGGGCGACAGGCGGGCCATGCTGGCGAAACGATTGAAGAAGTGATCCTCCGGCCCGAACACGATCGACGGGCGCAGGATCGTCGCCTGCGGAAACTCCGACCGCACTGCCGCCTCGCCCGCGGCCTTCGTCTGGGCATAGAGGCTGCGGCTGTTCGGATCGGCGCCGATCGCGCTCATCTGCACCATGTGCGCGACGCCCTCGGCGGCGGCGAGCTTCGCGATGGTGCCCGGCCCCTCCGCCTGTATACGCACGAAATCGCCGCGGTGCCGCTCGGCCAGGATGCCGACCAGATTGACGACCACCGACGCTTCCTCGACCGCGCGCCGGATCGTCGCCTCTTTCCCGAAGGAGACGTAGAGCGGCACGATCTGACCGACCGCGCCCGCCGTCTTCAGAAACAGCGCCCGCTCCGGGTCGCGGCCCGCCACGCGCACGACATAACCGAGCGCCGCCAGGCGCTTGACGACATAGCGGCCGATGAAGCCGGATCCGCCGAAAACCGTCGCCACGCGTCGCGTTGCCATCTCACTCTCCCGCACCCGGATGTCCGGCTCTAGTATGAGGGGCGGCACGTTACCTCAAGAGCCAGGGCGTGCCGTAGCGGGGCGTGTTGACGGGCGACCGGCCCACCGCTACACCGCCCGCCCGCGTCCGGAGCCCAGATGGCGGAATTGGTAGACGCGCAGGTTTCAGGTACCTGTGACCGCAAGGTCGTGGAAGTTCGAGTCTTCTTCTGGGCACCAGTACAATGATGGCGGACGCGACGGAAACTGTGTTCACGCCGGCAGGCACGGTGCATCTGCACCGGCACGACCTGCCGCCCGGCCTGTCACTCGGCCCGATCGTCGCGGTCGATACCGAGGCGATGGGTCTCAACCCGCATCGGGACCGGCTCTGCCTCGTGCAGTTGTCGGCCGGCGACGGACAAGCGCATCTGGTGCAGATCCTCCCGACCGCGCTCGGCGGTCACGGCTTCGACTGCCCAAACCTCGCGCGCCTGCTTGCCGATCCGGAAACCGTGAAGCTGATGCACTTCGCGCGCTTCGACGTCGCGGTGCTTCAGCACAGCCTCGGCATTACCGTCGCCCCGGTCCGCTGCACGAAGATCGCGGCGAAGCTCGTCCGCACGTTCACCGACCGGCATGGCCTGCGCGATCTGTGCCGGGAACTGCTTGGCATCGAGATTTCAAAGCAGCAACAGACATCCGATTGGGGCGCGCCGGAGCTGTCGCCGGATCAGATCGCCTATGCCGCGTCCGACGTGCTCTATCTGCATGCGCTGTGGGCGAAGCTGGAAGCGCTGCTTCGGCGGGAGGACCGGCTGGCGCTGGCCGAGGCGTGCTTCGCCTTCCTGCCGACGCGGGCGCGGCTGGACCTGCTGTCATATGAAAATCCCGACATTTTCGCGCATTGACACGCGCTCGGATACGATTCGGTTACGCTTTCCGCGGCCGGATTTGTTGACCCGGCCGGGGAGCCTGCCCATACAGAGGCGGATGACCGTCTCGCCCCCGCAGTTCGTCGGCATCGCATGATGCCTGCAATCGTCGATGCGGTGCCCCTGTCGTCGCCCGCGTGTGCGGTCGCGCCTGACGATCTGGCGGTCGCCCGCGAGGTATTGTCGACCGAGGCGGCCGGTCTCGCCGCCCTCTCCCGCGCGCTCGACGGCAGCTTCCGGACCGCGATCGACCTTCTCGCCGGGGTCGGGGGCCGCATCGTCGTCTCCGGCATGGGCAAGTCCGGCCATGTCGCCCGCAAAATCGCGGCGACGCTCGCCTCCACCGGCACGCCCGCGCTTTTCGTCCACCCGGCCGAGGCGTCGCACGGCGACCTTGGCATGGTCGTGCCGGGGGACGGGGCGCTGCTGCTATCCAATTCCGGCGAGACGCAGGAGCTGGCCGACCTGGTCGCGCACACGCGCCGCCACGACCTGCCGCTGATCGCCATCACCGCCCGCGCCGGCTCGGCGCTTGCACGCGCGGCGGACGTCGCACTGCTGCTGCCGCAGGCGGCCGAGGCCTGCCCGATGGGCGTCGCGCCGACAACCAGCACGACGATGCAGATGGCGCTCGGCGACGCGATCGCGGTCGCGCTGCTGACCCGCCGCGGCTTCACGGTCGCTGATTTTCGCGACTTTCACCCCGGCGGCAAGCTCGGGGCCCGGCTCCGCCGCGTCCGCGACCTGATGCACGCGGATGACGCGGTGCCGCTCGGGGGCCCGGATATGCCGATGGACCGTGCGATCCTGACGATGTCCGAGAAGCGGTTCGGCTGCGTCGGCGTGACCGATCCCGACGGAAAGCTGGTCGGCATCATGACCGACGGCGACCTCCGCCGCGCCATGGGGCCGGACGTGCTGTCCCGCCGGCTCGGCGAGCTGATGACGCCCGGTCCGCGCACGATCGGCCCGGACGCGCTGGCGGCCGAGGCGCTGCATGCCATGACCGCACGCGGCCGGCCGATAACGACGCTGTTCGTGGTCGATCCGGCGCAGCGGCCGATCGGCATTCTTCACCTGCATGACCTGCTGAAGGCGGGCCTAGCATGAGTAAGATCATCCTCAACGCCGTCGTCGAGCACCCGGCCACCCGCCAGTCCGCCCCCACGTCGGCGGGCGCGATCCCGCTCGGCGCCGCGCCCATCGGACCCCACCGCTTCGAGCTGCCGACGCGCCGCCGCCGCTCGCCGTCCGCCGCCGCTCTCGCGCGCCGCGCGCTGTTGATCCGGGCCGTCAAGTACATACTGCCGGTCTTCGCCCTCGGCCTGCTCGGCACCCTCGCCGCTTGGCCCGAACTGACGGCCCTTCGCGACCGGGGCGTGGCACTCGCCAAGTTCGCCGCCGGCATCGACGGTGCCGAGTTGATCGACGCCAAGTACCACGCCATCGACGAGAAAGGTCGCCCCTACACGGTGACCGCCGATCGGGCCCGGCAAACGGACGCGGACCGCGTCGACCTGACCGCGCCGAAGGGCGACATGCTGCGTCAGGACGGAACGTGGCTGATGCTGCAATCCGCCAAAGGCGTGCTGATGCAGAAATCGCATCAGCTCGACCTGTCCCATGACGTCGTTCTGTATCGCGACGACGGCACGACGATGCGCACGGCCAGCGCCACCGTGGATCTGCATGAAGGCGCAGCACTTGGGTCGGAGCAAGTGCATGTCGAGGGGCCGTTCGGCACGCTGGACGCTGCCGGCTTCACGCTCACGGACCGGGGCGCCGTCATTCAGTTTCCGGGGCCGGCGCGGCTGGTGCTGAACGGGTCATCACCCTGATGCGCGTGCGCGCGATACGCCGCGCCGCTGCACCGTTCGCCCTCGTCTCGCT
>CAYSTX010000161.1:0-8682 GCA_964434035.1 uncultured Acetobacteraceae bacterium | reverse complement strand
ACCTCGTCCGCTTCACCAACAGCGGCACCGAGGCGAACCTGATGGCGCTCGCGACCGCCACCGCCGCGACCGGGCGGCAGAAGGTGCTCGTTTTCGCCGGCGGCTATCATGGCGGCGTGCTGACCTTCGCGGGCGGCAAGCCGGCGCCGATCAATGTGCCGCATGAGTGGGTGATCGGCACCTATAACGACGCCGACGACGCGACCGCCCTGATCGAGCAGCACGCGGACGACCTCGCTGCGATCCTTGTCGAGCCGATGATCGGCGCCGGCGGCTGCATCCCGGCCGATCCCGCGTTCCTCGCCGCCCTACGCGCGGGCGCGAGCCGCGTCGGCGCGGTGCTGATTTTCGATGAGGTGATGACCAGCCGCATGTCCGCGGGCGGGATGCAGGCGCGGCTCGGCATCACGCCGGACCTGACGACGCTCGGCAAATACATCGGCGGCGGCATGAGCTTCGGCGCGTTCGGCGGGCGGGAGGAGTTGATGGGCCGCTACGACCCGCGCCGCCCCGATTCGTGGCCGCATGCAGGCACGTTCAACAACAACGTGCTGACGATGGCCGCCGGATACGCGGGCATGGCGCAGCTGTTTACGCCGGAGGCGGCGGAGGCACTCTTCGCCCGCGGTGAGGCCCTGCGCGCGACGCTCAACGCGGCGTCCGCCGGCCGGATGTGCTGGACCGGCATTGGCAGCATGATGTGTGTCCATTTCGGCCCGGACGCGCCGACGCGCCCGCGCCCCGTCGACCCGGCGGACACGGCGCTCCGCGACCTGTTCTTCCTCGAGATGCTCGAGCGCGGGCTCTATCTGGCGCGGCGCGGCATGGTGGCGCTGAGCCTGATGGTGGGCGAGGCCGAAACCACGCGTCTGGTGGCGGCCGTCGCCGATTTCGCGGAGGCGCACGCGGGCTTGCTCGCGTCCCAGCACGCCCCGGCTTGACCCGACGCGTCGTCTCGGTCGCTATCACGGTCGGATAGACCGAGGAGACCGCCAGGCATGATGACCACCCCGTCGAACACGCATGCCGAGGCGGCGAACGAGCAGGCGCGCATTCTGGCGCTCGCGCTGCCCTACCTACGCCGCTACGCTGGGGCGACGATCGTCGTGAAATATGGCGGGCACGCCATGGGCGAGGAGGCGCTGGCCGAGAGTTTCGGGGCCGATATCGCGCTTCTGAAGCAGGTCGGCATGAACCCCGTGATCGTTCACGGCGGCGGCCCGCAGATCAACGCGATGCTGAAGCGGCTCGCGATTCAATCGACCTTCGTTGATGGCCTCCGCGTCACCGATGCCTCGATGGTCGAGGTGGTCGAGATGGTGCTGGCCGGCACGGTGAACAAACACGTCGCCACCCTGATCACCCGCGCCGGTGCGCTCGCGGTCGGCATTTCGGGTAAGGACGGCGGCCTCATCCGCGCCCGCAAGCTGCGGCGCACGACTGTCGACCCCGACAGCCGGATTGAGCGGGTGCTCGACCTCGGCTTCGTCGGGGAGCCGGAGCACGTCGATGCGCGCGTAATCCATGCACTGACCGGCGGCGGCCTCGTGCCCGTCATCGCGCCGGTCGGGGTCGGGCCGGAGGGCGAGACCTACAACATCAACGCCGACACCGTCGCCGCGGCCGTCGCCGGCGCGCTCGGGGCGACGCGCCTTCTGATGCTGACCGACGTGCCGGGCGTGCTGAACGGTGAGGGGCAGCTAATTCCTGAGCTCACCGTCGCTGATGTCGAGGCTGGGATCGCGTCAGGCATGATCAGCGGCGGGATGATCCCGAAGGTTGAGAACTGCGTCGACGCCGTGAAGTCGGGCGTCAAGGGCGCCGTCATCCTCGACGGGCGCGTCCCGCATGCCTGCCTGCTCGAGCTGTTCACCGAGGGTGGGCCGGGCACGATTATCCGGACGTGACGGCTGCTGTTGCTGAAACAAAGCCATCGTGATCTTGGACGATTTCTGGACAAGTCACCAAGTAGTTAGTAACGTAACGTTAATGGTCCTTTCTGGAACAAGGAGAGCCATTGATGGCAACGCTCACGATTCCGGCGCTTCGCCGCGCGATCGAAGGTCGGGACGCCGCAACGCTTGCGGGTTTCTACGCGGATGATGCCGTCTTGCAGATCGTCGACCAGCAGAACCCGCCAAGCAGGCCACGTGAAATCAGAGGCCGCGACGCCATCGCGGCTTATTTCGACGATATCTGCGGTCGGGCGATGACGCATCGGGTCGAAGACGGCGTCGCCGAAGGCGACCGGCTCGCGTTCACCCAGCACTGCACCTATCCCGACGGGAACCGCGTGCTCTGTGCAGCGACCGTTGAAGTGGCTGGCGACAAGATCACACGCCAACTCGCCATTCAGGCGTGGGATTCCTGATCCGGCCGAGCGATCGTCACCACGCTGTCCTTCCCGGCCCAGTCGCCGGACAGCCACTGATACGTGAACGTGACGGATTCGGCGCCCTCGGGCGGCGTCAGTGCGGCGACGTGCAGCCCGAAGCCGGTGTCGTGCGTCGGCGTCTCGGTGGTTGTCTTCCAGCCATCGGTCGTCCAATGGATCGTCGCCGGACCCGGCAGGTCGATGCGGAGCGTTTGGCCGGGCGCCATTTTCGGTGTCGGCAGCTCGGGGCGCCAGACGACGCAGCGGGGCGGGATGCGGTCGGTCTGATACCGCTGCACCGGTTGCGGCGGCATGTCGAACACGCGGCTGTCGGCAATGGAGCGGCAGAGTTTGACGTGCTCGGCGTGCGCCCAGACGAGCGGCATCGCCGATCCGGTTGGTTTCCCGCGAAACAGTTCCAACTCGGGGATGTCGTCGGCGTCCCATACCTGCTCGGGCAGCAAACCGCCGCGGCTGGTCAGCGCCTCCATCGTCGACAGCAGCCGCGCGGCCTCCCCGATGTTGCCGCGCGCCAGCTCATAGTGCGCCCGCTCGCCGGTCAGCAGCGGCCAGGCGCGGCCGATGCCGACGCCGTCGAACGGCGCGCCATCCTCATGCTCGCCGTAGCCATCGCCGTTGTAGCGGTGCCAGCATGGGCCGGCCGGGAACTCGATCCGCAGCGTGTGGTCGATCGCCTGCACCGTGCCGAGGATGCGCGGATCATCCGCCGCGCGTAGCCCGAACCGCACGAGCGCGAGCGCGTCCGGGCTTAACACCTCCGCCGCCGCCTGCCGGCTCGCGTAGTCGGCGCGGTTCTTGATGACGACCTCGCCCTGGATCCCGTCCGGCGGCGCGATGCGGACGTAATAGCCCTCGATCCCGAGCGCGGTCGCGAGCGGCGTGCCACGCGCATACGTCCATTCCTCGACGCGCGCGTTCCATGCATCGGCGGTGTCGCGAAACAGCGTCGCGTCGTCGGGGTGGCCCAGCAAATCCGCGATGCTCGCCGCCGCTAGCAGCGACGCGATCTCGACCGCGAGCGTGAAGGGGGAGAAGCCACTGTCTTCCTCCCACCGATCCTGCCCGGTGATCGGGCCGTTCCGCAGCACATATCCGGCGGCGGCGCGCATCATCGGCCAGTAGGTCGCGAGTTGGGTGCGGTTGATCGCGTTGGTCCGCTGCAGCAGGTCGAGCAGCAGGATGGGAAACGCGCATTCGTCGAGCTGTATCCCGCGCCAGTACGGCAGACCGTCGAGCCACGCGTTCTGCGGCCAGCCACCGTCTGCGTCCTGGATTGCGCGGAGATAGTTGAGCACACGGCGCGCGTCCGTCTTCGCACCGCACGCGAGTAGCCCGCCGCCGGTCTCGGCCAGATCGCGCGGCCAGACAAGGTGGTAACCGCCGAGATCATCGTCGCCCTTCGCCGCACCCCACGGGATCGACAGGCTCGCGATAATGCCGCCCCGAAAGGACGGGCTGTCGTGCGCGCGGAGGATCGTCGTGCTGATGCGGTACGGGTTGTGGCCGTATCGTGGCTCCGTCCTGTCGAGCGGCAGCAGGTCGCCCTGCCATGCGCGCCACGGGACAGAATAATCGTCCTCAAGCCGCGCGAACCGTGCGAACAGGCTGGCACGCGCGCGCAGCGCGGCTTCCGACCACGTGCGGCCGAACGCGAGCGCGAGCACGATGCCGTCAGTACCCGCCGCGGACAGATCGAGCTCGCCGCAGAGGGCGACGTTGCCGTCATCGGCGTGGTCGTAACATTCGACCAGAAGCCCGCTGCGGCTCACCTGCTGAAACCCGTCGCTGATGCCGACATAGCCGGCCGAGCGGGCGAGCCACGGCACCGACGCCGCCAGCGCGAGCGAGGTGCCGTCGCCCTCGGCGAACATCATCGGCACGCCCTTATAGTCGCCGCACCACGCGGTGTTGTGCGCGCCGCCGTTGACCAGATGCGGCGCGAGCAAGGCGAACAGCCGGAGCGGCGGGATTTGCGTGGGCGGCGTTCCGCCGTCGGCCGCGGGCGGTGTTTCGATCAGGTGGACGCGCTGCAGGACGACGTCGCGCTGTGGGTCGGAAAAGATGCGCTTCTCGATGCGGTAGCGGCCGCGCGAGCAGACGTTGGTCAGGTCGAACATCGGCACGCCGTCCTCGGGCCGGCGGATCGTGTTCCCCGTGCCGCGCTTCTCCTCGGAGAAGAACCCGCCCTCTACGCCGTCGCTGACCATGAACCCGAGATCGCGCACGCAGGCCTGATCGACGCGCGGGTAATAGACCTCGTTCAGGATGCCGTGGCTGATCGTGAACCAGACGCGGCTCAGCGCACTCAACGCGGTGCCGACGCCGCTCTTGTCCGATGACGTCCAGCGCGGCGGGATGCCGGGACGGCCGGGCGCGGCGCGGCCTTCGGTGCGGCCACCGTCATTTGTGTCGGTCATCCTTCGATCTCCTCGCGCCGCACCTCGAGTTCCAGCCAGCGGTCCTCGGCTTCCGTCCGCGCCGCCTCCGCCGCTGCAAGCTCCTCGGTCAGACGGGCGAAGCGGGCGGGGTCGCGGGAATAGAGCGTCGGGTCGGATAATGCGCCGGCGAGACGGTTGATATCATCCGAAAGCGTGGCGATGCGCGCGGGCAGTGTCTCAAGCGCATGGCGGTCGCTGAAGGTCAGCTTCCGGCTACCGGTGCGACCCGCGCCGCTTGACGATTGCGCCGCGCGCGGGCGTGGCGCCGTCGGGGCCGCATCCGCGCCGGACCGCACGGACGCGCCGCCGCCGCGCTGCGCCAGCATGTCCGAATAGCCGCCGGCATACTCGACCCAGCGTCCGCCGCCCTCCGACGCGATCGTGACGGTCGCGACGCGGTCAAGGAAGTCGCGGTCGTGGCTGACCAACAGCACGGTCCCCGGATAATCGGCGAGCAGTTCCTGCAACAGGTCGAGCGTTTCGAGGTCTAGATCGTTGGTCGGCTCGTCCAGCACCAGCAGGTTCGACGGCGCCGCGAGCGCGCGCGCGAGCATCAGCCGTCCACGCTCTCCGCCCGACAGCACGCCGACGGGCGTGCCGGCCTGCTCGGGCGTGAACAGGAAGTCCTTCATGTAGCCGATCACATGCCGGGCTTTGCCGTTGACGATCACCTGATCGCCGCCGCGCGTGCCGGTCAGCGTGTCGGCGAGGCTCGCCGCCGGGTCGAGGCTTTCGCGGCGCTGATCAAGGGTCACGACTGAGAGGCTGGCACCGAGGCGGACCTCGCCTGCGTCGGGAAGCAGGTCACCCGTCAGCAGCCGGAGCAGGGTTGTCTTGCCCGCGCCATTCGGCCCGACGATGCCGACGCGGTCGCCGCGCAGCACGCGGCCGGAGAAGTCGAGCACGACCGGGCGGCCGTCGTAGGATTTCGTGGCGTGCTCGGCGACAGCGACCAGCTTTCCCGAAAGATCAGAGTCTGACGCCGCCATCTTCACGCCGGCATTGAGCACGGCGGCAGACGACCGCTGTTCGCGCCGCTTGGCGCGGAGGCCATGTAGGTCGGCCAGTCGCTTCTGGTTGCGCTTGCGTCGTGCGGTCACGCCGTAGCGGAGCCAGTCCTCTTCCATCGCGATCTTGCGGCCGAGCTTGTGGCGGGCCTGCTCCTCGGCCTCGAGCACCTCATCGCGCCACGTCTCGAACGCGGCGAATCCCTGCTCGAGCCGGCGCGTCTTGCCGCGATCGAGCCAGACGGTCGCCCGCGATAGCCGCTCCAGCAGGCGCCGGTCGTGACTGATCAGCACGATACCCGAGCGGAGCGCGCCGAGCGTGCGATCCAGCCACTCGATCGCGGGCAGGTCGAGGTGGTTCGTCGGCTCGTCCAGCAGCAGCAGGTCCGGCGCCGGCGCCAGCACCCGCGCGAGCGCCGCCCGCCGCGCCTCGCCGCCCGACAGGACGGATGGATCCTCCTCGCCGGTCAGGCTGAGTTCGTCCATTAGCGTGGTCGCGCGATGCGGGTCGTCGCCCGGGCCGAGACCGGCGCGCACATATTCACCGACGGTCGCAAATCCCAGTAGATCGGGTTCTTGCGGCAGGTATCGAATTGTTGCCCCGGGCTGCGCGAATCGGACGCCTCGGTCACCTTCCAGCGCCTCCTGCCCGATCAGGCCGGCGGCAATTCGTAGGAGCGTCGACTTCCCCGAACCATTCCGCCCGACCAGCGCAATTCGGTCGCCGGCGCCGACCGTGAGGTTCGCGCCGTCGAGCAGCGGATTCTGGCCCAGGGAAAGATGAATATCATGTAGGGAAAGGAGCGGGGGCAGCGGCATAATCGGGGTATATTGGGTCTCATGGCTGTTTTGGATCACCTTCCGACGGAGTTTGACCGGATCACCCGGCATTTTCGGCCGCTGGCGGCGCCGGAGGCGCTCGACCTGCTGGACGACGCGGCCCTCATCGACGCACCGCGCGGCCGGTCGATCGTGTTGACGACCGATGCGATCGTGGCGGGCGTGCATTTCATCCCGAGCGATCCGCCTGACATGATCGCGCGCAAGCTGATGCGCGTGAACCTGTCGGACCTCGCGGCTAAGGGCGCCCGTCCGCTCGGCTACCTGCTGACGATCGCCGTGCCGCGTGACACGCCCGATGGCTGGTTCGCCGCCTTCGCGTCGGGCCTTGCGGCGGATCAGGCGACGTATGGGCTTGGGCTGCTTGGCGGCGACACGACGTCCACGTCTGGGCCGGTGACGCTCTCGATGACCATGATCGGGCACGTCGCCCAGGGCCGCATGATCCGGCGCAACGGCGCGGTGCCAGGCGATCTCATCTGGGTCACCGGCACAATCGGCGATGGGGCCCTTGGGCTCGCGGTGGCGACCGGGCTCCTGCCGCCCGATCCGCAGGGCTATCTGCTGGAACGCTACCTTCTACCGCGACCGCGGATCGGGCTGCGGCTCCGCGGCATCGTGTCGGCCGGGATGGATGTGTCGGACGGGCTGGTGCAGGACCTCGGGCATATCTGCCGGGCGTCCGGCCTGTCCGCCACGATCGAGGCGGGCACGGTGCCGCTCTCGGCGGCGGCGGCGGCTGCCGGACCAGCCTGGCGCGAGATGATCCTGACGGGCGGCGACGATTACGAACTGCTCCTCGCCGTGCCGCCGGACGAAGTCGGCGCCCTTCGCCGAGTGGCGGAGGCGGCGGACGTGCCCGTCAGCTGCATCGGCAGGTTCACCGCCGGCCCGCCGGTGGTAACGGTGCGGGACGAAACGGGTCAGGCGCTGTCGTTCGCCAAGGGTGGTTGGTCGCACCTCTCCGCTTAGCAGGTCGTTCTGGTTAACAGACCGTGATTTTTTCGGCGGCGTCTCGTGTGCTTGAGTTCATTAAAACACGAGGAAACGACCGTGACGCAAGCCGACACAAAGGACGGTGCCGCGCTCGGCCCTCCGTCAACGTTCCGCGCCAATCGCTGGTCGCAGCTTTGGCTCGGCGTCGTCTGCATGATTCTGATCGCGAACCTGCAATACGCATGGACGTTGTTCGTCAATCCGATGCACACCGCGCACGGGTGGGCGGTCAAGGACATTCAGTTCGCGTTCGCCATTTTCATCGCAACTGAAACTTGGCTGACCCCGATCCACGGTTGGATCGTCGATCGGCTCGGACCACGGCGCGGCCCGCCATTGCTGATCGCGTTCGGCGGCGTGACGGTCGCCGTCGCCTGGGTGTTGAATTCCTATGCAACGACACTGGACGCGCTCTTCGTCGGCGCGGCGCTGGCGGGCGTCGGGGCCGGCGCCGTCTATGCGACGTGCGTCGGTAATGCGGTGAAATGGTTTCCGGATAGGCGCGGCCTCGCGGTCGGGCTCACCGCGGCGGGCTTTGGCGCCGGCGCCGCGCTTACGGTGATCCCCGTCAGTTTGATGATCGACCGGACCGGCTACGCGAACGCGTTTTTCTGGTTCGGGCTGGGGCAGGGCGCCGTGCTGCTGCTGATCGCCCCGGTGATGCGCAACCCGTTGGCGGGCGAGGTCGGCGTTCGCGCCGCCCCGCGCGTCGCTCAGTCGACCGTCAGCGCAACGCCGGGGCAGGTACTGCGGTCGCCGATCTTTTGGCTGCTGTACGTCATGTTTACGATGATCTCGGCGAGCGGCCTGATGGCCACCGCACAGCTCGCGCCGATCGCCAAGGACTACGCGATCAACCAGACCCCCGTCCTGTTCGGCTTCACGGCGCTGAGCGTTGCGCTCGTCGTCGATAACGTGATGAACGGCCTCGCGCGGCCCACCTTCGGCTGGATCAGCGACCGGATCGGCCGCGAGCGGACCATGGGGATCGCCTTCACGCTCGGCG
>CAYSTX010000160.1:0-8731 GCA_964434035.1 uncultured Acetobacteraceae bacterium | reverse complement strand
GCAGAGACGTCGCTGCGGTCATAGGCCGGCCGGCGGACTTGTGGCGGGAGATCCGCCACAAGTCCGTCGCACAGAAGCGGGAGGGGCTCCGTCATCATGGGGCTCAGTGCAGAGCTGGCGCGACGTCGTGCGGGATCGTCGTCGCGATCGGCCTGACGAACACCAGGACGCAGAGAACACCCGCGATCGCGATGCCGCCGGCCAGCACGAAGGCGCCGGTGAATGCGCCGGTGTACTGAACGATGAATCCGGTCACCGCCGGTCCGATGATGCCGGCGCAATTGGCCATCATGTGGATGAATCCACCGACGCCGCCGATGTTCTCGCCGCGCACGGTGTCCTGCAGGATCGCCCAGTAGGTGCTGCCGGTCAGATAGAGGAAGAACACTGCGGCACTCATCAGCGCCAGCGCGCTGGAGACGGTCGCGACAAGGCCCGCGAGCGCCACGCAGATCGCGGCGACGCTGAGGCAAACGGTCAGTACCAGTTTGCGGGCGAATAGCGCGCGTCCCGTCTGGCGGAACACCACGTCGGACACTACACCGCCGGCGGCCAGGCCACAGAAGCCGAGCACCCAGGGCAGCACCGTGGCGATGCTCATGTCCTTGATGCTGAGGTGCTGGGCCATCGTGAGATAGCTCGGGAACCACGTCAGGAAGAAGAACAGGATGTAATTGTAGCCGAAGAACGCGAAGGCGGTGGCCAGCACGACCGGCTGGCGGAGGTAGAAGCCGAGCGGCTGCCGCGGCAGACCCGCGGTCGGGTCGGCGTGGTCGTTCTCGATCTCGTTGAGTTCTTCGACGGTAATGCCGGGATGCTCGCGCGGCGTTTCGCTCGAGAGCCTTCTCCAGAAAGCGAGCCAGATGAAGCCGAGCACGCCGATCGCGACGAAGGAGACCTGCCAGCCGAATGTCACCGCCAGCAACCCGACGATCGGCCCCGCGATCGCGCCACCGAGCGGCGTGCCGCAGTTGGCGTAGCCGACGGCGCTTGCCGCCTCGCGGTGCGGGAACCAGTTGTTGACGACCTTATTGATCGTCGACGAGAGCGGTCCTTCGCCGACCCCGAAAAATACGCGGATCACCAGCAGGGAGACGAAGCCGGTTGCCGCCGCGGTCAGCGCGCAGAAGGTCGACCAGATGGCCATGGCGATCGTGAAGACGCGCTTGCCGCCCAGTTTGTCGGAGGCCCAGCCGCCAATGAAATTAAAAATCGCGTAGCCGACGAAGAAGCTCGAGAAAATGATGCCGAGATCGGCGGGCCCGAGATTGAGATCTTTGCTGACAAGCGGTGCGGCCACCGACAGCGCGGAGCGGTCAAGATAGTTGATGATCCCGGCGAGGAACAGCAGGAGCACGACCTGCCAACGCTTCTTTTTCAGCACGGAGTTTCCTTTCTATTGTCGTTGATTGGGCATCGTAACCCTTCTGCCGTCGCGGGTTGCGGCGGCAGCGGGCGAGGGCGGCGCAGGATTGGGCTTATCCCGTCGGCTGTAGCGCCTCCGTGGACAGCTTCGCGTCCGGGCTACGATCCAGGCCCAGCCGCTCGATTGTTGCGTAGACCTCGCGCAAGTGTGCGCGCAGGGCGGCTTCGGCGACGTCCGGATCGCGCTGCGAAACGGCGTCGACAATCGCCCAGTGCTGCGTAATGAGATGCGGTATGTGTTCGGCGACGGGCAGGCTCAGCCAGCGGACTCGGTCCAGATGATGCTTGCTGTGCTGGATGACCCGCCACGCGCCCGACCGCCCGGCCAGTTCGGAGAATTGTTGGTGCAGCAGCTCATCGAGTTCGTAGAACTCGACGAGATCGGCCGCGTCCCGCGCTGCCTCCTGGCGAGCGAGCGTGCCGCGCAGCAGGGCGATGCCACGGCCGCCGACATTGGCTGCGGCCTCCCGGATGACGGCACATTCCAAGTGCTCACGGATGAACTGGGCCTCGCTGACGGCGGCGAGGCTGACCGGTGCCACGTAGATGCCGGATTGGGGAACGATCTGCACGAGGCCCTCGTCAGCAAGGCGCAGCAGAGCCTCCCGCACGGGGGTCCGGCTTACCCGCAGGCGCTCCCCGATCTCAGCCTCAACAATCCGGCTTCCGGGCGGCATCGATGTGCGGACAATCATCTCCCGCACCGCCGTGTAGACGGTGTCCGAGAGGCGACGTCGGGGTTGGGGCAGCGTGCTTGCCACGAGTGAACTGATATATTAGTATCCGCCCGTTGGCAAGAGGGAAGCGTTCAATGCGCGTCTGCGTGATCCACCAGGCCCAGGATCTCAGGCTGGAGGAGCGCGCCGCACCCTCGGTCACGCCCCACGGCGTTCTGATCGGGGTCCGGGCCGGCGGCATCTGCGGCTCCGACCTGCACTATTACTTCGAGGGACGTAACGGCGACTTCGTCATTCGCGAGCCGTTCATCCCTGGCCACGAGGTCTCCGGCGAGGTCGCCGAAGTGGGCGCTGAGGTGACGCGGGTGCGTGCCGGGCAGCGCGTCGCGATCCATCCCGGGCGCAATTGCGGCCGTTGCTTCGCCTGCCGCGCGGGGCGGGGCAATCTCTGTCGCGACGTGTTCTTCATGGGCAGCGCGAGCCGCTTCCCGCACATGCAGGGCGGCTTCGCAGATTACGTGCTGGTGGACGAGAGCCAGTGCTATCCGGTGTCGCCCGATCTGCCGTTTACGACAGCGGCGTTCGCCGAGCCGTTGGCCGTCGCGCTGCATGCCGTGGAGCGTGCCGGCCCTATGCTTGGACGGTCTGTGTTGATCACCGGCGCTGGCCCGATCGGGCTGCTCGTCCTCCTGGCCGCCCGTCGGGCTGGGGCCGAGACGATCTGCATCACCGACGTCCTCGATCAGCCGCTGGCGTTGGCGCGACGCATCGGCGCGGACGCCGCGGTCAATGTCGGCCAGGGCGACGACTCGCTCGATCAGGAAGCACGGAGGATGGATGGATTCGAGGTCGCGTTCGAGGTGTCCGGAAATCCGGCCGGCCTCGCGACTTGCCTGCAAACGGTCCGGCCGGGCGCGACTGTGGTGCAGGTGGGCACGCTGCCAGCCGGCAAGTTCCCCGTCGCCGGAAATCTCGTCATGGCCAAGGAGATCGACTTGCGCGGCGCGATGCGTTTCGACCGGGAGTTCGCACATTCCGTCGCCTGCCTGGATCGCGGGCTTATCGACGTGCGGCCGCTGCTCACCGCCAGTCTGCCGGCCGAGCAGGCGTCCGCCGCCTTCGATCTCGCCAAGCAGCGGGACAGGCATTCCAAGGTGCAGATCACGTTCTGAATCTCTGCCACCCGGGCAAGGCTGAGTGTGATCGCTGCTCAGCCTTACGGCGTAATTTCAGGAGAAACGTTTGGCGTCAGGCCACGTCGTGGACGCGACGATCCGGTCGCATGACGACACACATCGCGGCGCCAACCAGTAGCAGGCACAGGGACGCGCTGAACGGAATTGAGTAGTTGCCTGTCAGATCCGCGATGAAGCCGAAGGCCAGCGGCGCGCAGATCGAGGAAATCGCCGAGCCGGTGTTGAGCATCCCGCCCGCGGAGCCCGCCCATGTCGGCGCAACGTCTGTGCATACGGCCCAGGTTGGCGAAACCGCCATTCGAATGAAGAAGTACCCGCCTGCAAGGACCAGCGCGGCAAGGTTGACGTCGCGGATGAACAGCACCGGCCCGATCGAGCAAGCGGCGGCGACCAGCGCCGTTGCAATCAAGGCACTCCGGGCGATGCGCAATTTGCCCGTTCGCCGGAAAATTGCGTCGCTGAGCCAGCCGCCGCTGATGTCGCCGAACACGCCGGCGAACAGCACGCCGAAGGTGAAGATGGCGGAGTCCTTGAGCACCAGGTGATAGCTCCTGGCGAAATAGGTCGGCAGCCAGGTCCAGAACGTCCAGAAAGTCGCGCTGATGCACATGTAGACGACGGCGGGGGGAAGCATCGCCGGGATCAGGCGTCCCCACGGCGCCTTGGCTTTCTCCTTGCGCCTGACGACGAGTTCGGCCAGTTCCTCCTGAGTCACGGACGGGCAGGTGCGCGGGTCATCGCGGAACCACACCGCCCAGACGAGCACCCAGACGGCGCTGAGCGCGCCGAGCAGAAGGAAGGCGCCGCGCCAGCCCACGATGCCCATGAGCCAGGCGACCAATGGCGGCGTCACCGTGGTGCCGATCGAGACGAAACTGTGCGTCAGTCCCTGCACGAAGCTGCGGCGGGTCGGCGGTGTCCAGTCGGCGATGACCCGTGTCATGGCCGGAAACGGCGCGGCTTCGCCGAGCCCCAGCACGGCGCGCGCGCCGATCAGACCACCCAGGCTGGAGGTAAGGCCGCAGGCGATGGTCGCGCCCGACCAGATCGTGCCGAAGACGGTCAGCCCACGCCGGGCGCCCCACTTGTCGCATAGCCAGCCCACCGGGGCCTGGAGAAGATAGGCAAACCCGAACACGGAAAAGGCGAGTCCGAGCTGCGTATTGGTGAGGCCGAATTCCCTCTGGATTTCCGGTGCCGCGACCGAGACGATGTTCCGGTCGATCATGTTTAGCAGGTAACACAGCGCTACCATGATGATGACACGACCGGACGTCGTGCCGGGGATCGCTCGGAGTTGCCGGAGAATCGTTTGCCCCGGAACGGCACTTTCCATCGTTGTCATCGCGGCTCCCGCATGCGTCTTGGTGACGCCGAAAAAATTCATGACGCTGGGAGCCGGGTCGTGAACTCGCCGTCTGGTGGTGAAGCCTCAATCCCGAGGCTTCTGCGCCGCCAGTTCTTTGCTCTTAGCCGACGTTCCCTGGACCGATGGCCATCGCCGCCAATCCGGGTAGCAGCTTATGGCGCGGTCGGACCGTTCGGCAACTCTTCAGCTCGAGATGACAGCTAACGACACTGCGGGTGAGTCGACATCTCGTTCGTCCCTCGGCACATAGGTGCTCGTGCCTTGATGGAGACGTTGATGCGATACGACCTGATCCTGCGAAATGGCCGCCTGCTCGATCCGAAGACCGGACGTGACGAGGTAGGCGATATCGCCTTCGCCGATGGCAAGATCGCGGCCCTCGGCACATTCGACGGGACGGCGGAGCAAGACCGGGATGTTCGCGGCTCTATCGTCATGCCCGGGATGATCGACTTCCACACCCATGTGTATTGGGGCGGCACCTCCATCAGCGTCGACGCCGACGCGCTGGCTCGACGCAGCGGCACGACCACGTGGCTCGACGTGGGTTCCGCCGGGCCGGGTAATTTCATTGGCTTTCGAAAGCACGTCATTGAGCCGAGCCAGACCCGTATTCTCGCCTATTTGCACGTCTCCCATGCAGGTATCTTCGCCTTCTCGCCGACCGTCATGGTCGGGGAGAGCCAGGACCTACGCCTGATGGACACCGAACGCTGTGCTCAAGTGGCGCTGGAGCATCCGGACTTGATCCGCGGCGTGAAGGTGCGGATCGGCGCCAGTACCAGCGGCGCCAACGGATTGGCGCCGCTGTATCATGCTATCGAGGCCGCTGACCGCGCCGGGCTGCCAGTGATGTGCCACATCGACAATCCGCCGCCACGCTACAGCGACGTGCTAGCGGAATTGAGGCCGGGTGACGTGCTGACCCATTGCTTTCGGCCGTTCCCCAACGCCCCGATCAATGCGGACGGGACGGTGAAAGAGGCGTGTTGGCAGGCTCGGGAGCGGGGGGTCGTGTTCGATATCGGCCACGGAAAGGGCGCCTTTAGCTTCGCCGTCGCGGAGACCATGCTGGCAGCCGGCTTCCCGCCGGATATCATCAGCTCGGACGTCCACGTGCTCTGCATCGAGGGCCCCGCCTACGACAACCTGGTGACGATGTCGAAGTTCCTCTGCCTCGGCATGGACGTGACTGAGATCGTTCGTGCCGTCACCGCCACGCCCGCCCGCTTGCTGAAGCGGCCCGACCTGGCGGATCTGACGCCGGGCAGCATAGGGGATGCGACGGTGCTGCGGATCGAAGACGGTTCGTTCACGTTCACCGACGTGCTGAAGCAGACAATGACGGGGCGACAGCGTTTTGCCCTCGACAGCATGGTGGTCGGCGGCCGGCTATGGCACACGGCCGATTGAACGAGAGCGGCCGGTCTCAGCATTGCTGAGAGCTTCGGAAAACCGTCCGTGCAGGCCGCGCGGAGGCGGCTGAGCACGAGGAGCGAAGGCGGTCAGGAGCGAGCCGATTCGGCGCCAGACGCCGAAGATCGAGCGCTCATCAGATTTGCTCAGCAGGAGTGACTCTGGTCGCGTTCGCCGATTCGACCCCAACCTATCCGCGATCAGCGGTTGAATCCTCTCTTAGACGCCGCGCCGGTTACGACAGACGTCGTGGCCCTCGGGCGCACTGTCGCCCCCGGGGCGGCACTCCAGGCGAGTTCTTAACGGATCCACCCACGGCGGCTCGAAAATTGCACGGGTCCGAAGCGGAGCGTGTCCCGATGGACTAGTCTCTACACGCCATGGGGCGTCAATTATGATAACGATACTGAGACGACGCCCAACTGCAAAACCTCAGCGGGTCGTCCTACCCACGAAGGAGATCGGTCTAATGACGCGTCTCTTTGCTCTACCGCTCGCCTGCGCCGCCGCTTTTGTCTTGGTATTCAGTTCCGGCTGGGCCGGTGCTGCGACGCCACCTGATTTAGCCGCACCTGGCAAGCTAACGTATGGCGTGGCCGCATCATTCGCGCCGTTTGAATATCAAAAAGACGGCGCCTTCACCGGTTTCGATATCGAGCTTGGTGAGGCCATCGCAGCGAAAATGAAGCTTTCGCCGTCACCTTTGAATATGGATTTTAAGGGCCTCATCCCGGCGCTCCAGGGCAAGAGGATCGATGTGATCAACAGCGCCATGTACATTAACCCGCAACGCGCAGAGCAGGTTGAGTTCATCCCGTATATGCGCATCGGCAACGAGATCTTGGTTCGCAAGGGCAATCCGCTGAAAATTAGGTCGCGCTCGGACCTTTGCGGCCATCGGGTTGCAGTAACGCTTGGTGCGATCGAGGAAACGTACGCCCGTCAAGATACCGAGGCCTGCACCAAGGCGGGCAAGCCCGAAGTGATCATCATGACGTTGCCGACAGCGCAAGACAGCGCGCTTTCGCTGGCGCAGGGGCGCGCCGATGCGATGTTCGACAGCACGCCCGGTGCCGTCCAGCTGATTACCGAACGACCCGAATCCTTTGAAATCGCCGGCGCACCCTTCGAAAGCAATACCCAGATCGGCATCGCTGTGCGCAAGGGCGATGAGGCGATGAAGGCGGCGGTGCAGACGGCGCTGACAGAGGTCGTTGCCGACGGTACCTATGCCAAGCTGATGGCAAAGTATCATCTTCCAGCCGAGGGTTCGCTATTTTGAGGCGAACGCGGACCCCGCTGACTGGCCCGTAAAAGCGATCGCGCGATGACCGCTATCTCGCTTCCGCTGCTCTTCGAGTATCTCTTCAGTACCCGTTTCTTCGATGCCGCGCTGATGACGCTGCTCATCAGCGCGCTGGCCTTGTTCTGGGGAATGGTTGTCGGCCTCCTCCTGGCGCTGATGCAGGAAGCGCCATGGCGCGCGCTGCAGGGCGCGGCGGTGTTCTATTTGTGGCTGTTCCGCGGTACGCCCGTGCTGTTTCAGCTGATCTTCGTGTTCAACGTGCTTCCTTCCTTCGGCATCCTTCTGTCGGGCTTCACATGTGCGGTCCTCGCGCTCGCGTTGAATGAAGGTGCGTATATGGCCGAAATCATGCGGTCCGGTATCCGCGCCGTTGGCAGAGGTCAGCGATTAGCAGCGCGCGCGCTTGGTATGCAGGACTGGCAGGTGATGCGTTGGGTGGTCTTGCCTCAGGCGCTCCGCATCATCATTCCGCCGATTGGCAACCAGTTTATCGGCATGCTGAAACTTTCAGCCCTGGTGTCTGTCATCGCGGTGCAGGAGCTGCTGCTCGTCGCCAACCAGACGGCTTCATCCAATTTCCGCTACCTCGAAGCCCTGAGCGCTGCCGGCATCTATTACCTCATTATGACGAGCCTGCTCATGATCGGTCAGGCGTTGGTCGAGCGGGCACTGTCGCGCCGAAGCCGGCAAAATGGGCGCAAGTCGGGCCTTTTGTCGGCGCTGACGACCGGCGGCAATGCGGAGCACGTGCGGTGACCGCACTGCTCGAGGTCAATGCGTTATGCAAGCATTTCGGCCCGTATGAGGTGCTGAAAGGTGTCGACCTGTCGGTGGAGCGTGGCGAATGTCTGGTGATGCTTGGCGCCTCCGGATCCGGCAAGTCCACGCTTCTGCGCTGCCTCAATTTGTTGGAGCCGATTACCTCGGGCGAGATCATGTTTCGCGGCGAAGCGATCGCCCATGTCGGCCGGCGCGCACACCTCATACGCCAACGAATGGGCATGGTGTTTCAGAGCTTCGAGCTGTTCCAGCATCTCTCGGCGCTCGACAATGTCGCGCTGGCGCCGATCCATGTGCGAGGTGAACCGCGACGGCTGGCGCAAGAACGCGCGCGGCATCTGCTCGGCAAGGTGCATCTGCCCGACCGTGCCGATGCCTTCCCAGACGAGCTATCCGGCGGTCAGCAGCAACGCGTCGCGATCGCTCGCGCGCTGGCAATGGAGCCGGAACTGATGCTGTATGACGAGCCAACAAGCGCGCTCGATCCCGAGACGGTCGGCGAAGTGTTGCAGGTCATGCAGGAATTGGCCGACGAGGGCATGACAAGCATCGTCGTTACGCA
>CAYSTX010000159.1:0-8770 GCA_964434035.1 uncultured Acetobacteraceae bacterium | reverse complement strand
GAACATCTCGGCCTTCTTGCGCGCCGGCTCCAGCTCCTCGCCCTGGCCCAGATCAGCGGTGAAGGTGACGACCTCGCAGTTATACGTCGTCTGTAGCCAGCGCAGGATGACGCTGGTGTCGAGCCCGCCCGAGTAGGCGAGCACGACCTTCTTCACCGATCGTGCGGGCATGGGCGGATGGTCCTTTCCGGGCTGTGACAGAGAAATGGCACCGGGAGGTAGCGCCGCCCGGCGCGGACGTGCAAGCCGGGCTGGACAAAGCGGCGCGCGCGGGGACAGCGTCGCGAATGTTGACGGTGTTTCGGCGCGGCGTGGCGCTACTCCTTTCGTTGTGCGTCGCGGGCTGCGCGGCACCCACCCCGACCTCGGCCACTCTCGCGTCGGGCGGTATGCCCGGTCCGCTGATCGAGACGATCAATTACGCGATCGTGCCGGACCAGCGTTTCATCTGGCACGGCCCGGCTTCGGCCGCCGGCGTCGTTGTCTGGTCGCATGGCAAAGGCGGATTCGGCGTCGATCTGCGCGGGGTCGAGCCGCCGCCCTTCGTGCACCGGCTCAACGCCCTTGGCTACGACGTCGTCCGCTTCGACCGCGCTCCGTTCGCCGATGAGGCCGAGCGCGCGGCCGGGTGGCTACGCTCCTCGCTCGCGATGCTGCGTCGCGACGGATATCGCCGCATCATCGCGGGCGGGCAGTCACGGGGCGCCTGGAACAGCCTTGAGATGCTGCATACGGCCGGGCTCGCCGATGTCATCATCGCGCTCTCTCCAGCGAAGGAGGGCACGGCGAGCGGCATCAACCTGCGCGGCCAGAGCGATGATTTCCGCGCGATGCTGAGCGACCTGCCGCGGAGCGACGCGCGGGTCGCGATGGCGCAGTTCGACCGCGACCTCTACATGGGCAGCGCCGAGGATCGAACCGCGCTGATGGAGCGGCTGGTCGCACCCCGCGTTTCCGCGCTCCTGATGATAGACCAGCCGCCGGGGTTTACTGGGCACTTCGCCGGCGTTGGGAAAGCATTCGACGCCGCATTCGGCGAATGCCTCGTGCAATTCGCGACCGCGCCGGCGCCGCAAGACCGCTGTTGAGCGACGTTTAACCCGGATCTGCGACCCTTCGCGCGACGCCATCGCGAAGGAGCCGCGCCGTGACCGCACGTTTGCTCGCCGACGCCATCCTGTTGTCGCTGCTGATTATCGCGACGCCGGCCACCGCCGCACCGGACAACGACTGGACGAAGTTCGCAGCCCCGACGGACCGCGTCGCGTCCTACGGACCGGCCCCGATGCCGGACGACACAGCGGCGCCGGTCGAGAAGGTGCGGGACGGCGCGGTGGTCGAGCGCGCGGTGCCGGTCGCGCCGCCGTCGGTCGCGGGCCGCACGGCGCCGCTGACCGACCTGCTCGGCGTTACCTGGGCACTCGCTCCCCACTCGTAGCGTCGCTTCGGGCGGCGTTCTGGGCCGCCGCTTGGTCATGCTCGGGCGGCATCAGCGCCGGCTCGGCCCCGACCGTTTCGCGCGCGGCCGTTTCCCGCGCGGCGTGCCCGTCGACCGGCACCGGCAGCGCGGTCCGCATCCGCCCGACGCCCCAGCCGATCGTGCCAAGCTTGCCACAATTCGGGCAGACCGGCTGCCATTCGCCGACATGCGCAAAGCATGCGCTGCACTGCCAAATGGGATCGGGATCGGCCGCCGCCGCCGCGCGAAGCGCGTCCCGCTGGGCGATGCGGCCGGCATCGGTCTCGCCGCGCTCATGCTCCTCGAGATCGGCCAGCATGAGATAAAGCCGCCGCTGCCGAGCGCCGAGCGCCTCTGCCGCCGACAGCGCCTGCCGCGCCTCGCCCCAAAGCCCGGCGTCGAGCGAGGCTCGCGCGACCATCATGTAGCTTTCGACGTGGTTCGGGTTTTCCTGCGCAATCCGCCGCGCGATCTTCGCCTTGGCAAGTGCGTCGGGCTCGGAGGCGAAGGCGAAGGCGGCCAAGTCGGGGTGCGGGTTGCGCGACCATGCGGCGCGGATCGTCTCCTGCGCCCGCCCCTCGCGCCCCGCCGCGCGCAGCAGCCGGGCATAGGTGAGCGCCGCCGGCACGAGATCCGGCCGGTCCTTGAACGCCTGCTTGGCGAGCCTCATCGCCTTGGCCGGATCGGTCTCGGCCTGCGCGGCCGCCGTCGCGAGCACCGGAGCCGTCGGCGCGTTCGGGTCCGCCAGCGACAGCGCTTCCGACCAGGTGCCGGTGCGGATCGCAAGTTCGGCCCGCTCGGTACGCAGCCAGCGGGCGCCGGGATGCGCCGCCTCCGCGCGCTTCGCAAGTGCGACGGCCCCGACCCAATCCTGCCGCTCCATCGCCTGTCGGAGAAGCCCGCGCAGGCCCAGGAACGCCGCATCCGGCCGGGCGGCGAGCGCGGTGAACGCGGCCTCGGCGTCCTCTTCGCTGCCGGCGAGACGGCTCGCTTCGGCCGTTAGCAACAGAGTCTGTGGCGTGTCGCCGAGGTTCTTTCGCGCACGCAACGCCTCCCGCCGCGCATCGCCGCCCTCGCCCGCCGCGATCGCGAGCAGGGTCGCGGTGATCGCCTGCTCACCCCGGTGCGACCGCCGCCGCGCTGCACCCTGCCGCATCCGGCGCGGCAGGGCGATGAGACCCGCGAGGAACCGGATGAACACGTAAAGAATGACGAACAGCGCGAGCAGCCCGAGGGCGACGATCGGCGTCGCGGCGTTGACGCTGTAGGGCCCGATCTCGGCCGCGACGTGCCCGGGCAGCCCGGCCCCGAACCACACCAGCCCCAGGATGATCGCGGCGATGATCAGCAGGCCGAGAACGCGCAGCATCAGGCGTGCGCCTCGAGCGCGGCCAGCGCCGCGCGGGCGTCGAGCAGCGACTGCGCCTCGGCCTTCCAGGCGGCGAGCGGGGCGGCGGCCGCGCCGGACAGCGTGTTCACTGCCGCGACCGCTCCGGCGAGATCGCCCGCGTCAAGCGCCGCGCGTGCCCGCTCGAGCACGCCTGCCGATGGGTCGCCGACCACCACGTGATCGCCGCGCCGGATGGTCACGAGCGATTCCGCCTGGCCCTGGACACGCTGCCAAAAGCCGGCCTTTGCGTCGTCGGCCGGTCGGCTTGCGTCGGCGGCGGCCTGCGCGGCGGCGGGGAAAGTCAGCCGCAGATGCGCGAGCGTGGGTGGGGGTGTGGTCGCGAAGCGGGCGAGCGCGGGCGGGGCGTCTTGGATCGGGCCGAGCGGCTTACCCTCATCAAGCGCCGCGCGCGCCGCCGCGAGCTGTGCGAGCCGCGTCGTCTTCTGCTGCACCGCGCCCAGCGTGCCGGCGGCACCATCGGCGGCACGGGCGACCGTGCCGACCTGCTGGCTGAGCGCCCCGACCTGCGCCTGGAGTGCATCCACCTTGCTGCTGAGCGCCGCCTCCTGCGCCTGTAGCCGCCCGTCGATTTGATCCTGCCGGCCGGCAACGGCATCGACCCGGGACGCGAGCTTGGCGAAATCGGCATGGCTCACGGCATCCACCGAAGGCGCATGTTCAAGCGCCGCGACGCGCTGCTCGAGCGGCCGCAGATCCGGGGCGGGCGCCGGCGGCGGCGCGGGCCGGTTCTCCAGCGTCGTGACCCGTTGAGCGAGTGCCGCGAGCGCGTCCGACGACGCCTGATCGGTCGACTGCGCCGGCGCCGGCGCCGACGGAGCGGATTGCTGGTTCGCGACGAGTTGCTGCAGCTGCGCCTCCGTTTGCGTGACCGAGGCGAGGCGGGCGGTCAGCGACTGGACCTGCTCACGCAGCGCCGCGACCTCGTCCGGCGCGGCGCCGGGCGGCGGTGGCACCGGGTTGAGGAAGAGATACGCGACGGCCCCGAACAGGACGAGGAAGGCCAGCACCGTGAGCGCCGGCCAAACGACGGACCGGCGACGTGCCGGCGGGACCGGCGTCGCCGTGTCCGGCGCCGGCTCGGTTATGTCAGGCGTCGGCTCTGTTGTGTCCGCCGCCGATTCCGGCGCGGTCGTGTTGGCATCAATCGGGCTCGGCGGCGCCGCATCATGCGCGGCGTCCTCGGGCCGGTGTTCCGGGTGCGGGGTTGTTGGTTCGCTCATCGCAGCATCGCTAGCAGCGCGTCCTGATCGGGGTGGGCGGCGACGCGGACGCACCGCCAGGGAAGGCGCTCTAATGCCACGGCGGCGGGCCGGCCGATAGCCAGAGCGTCGATCTCATCGACCGCGCCGGCGAGGTTTGCCCGCTCGATCAATTCCACGGCAGCCGATGCCGTTTCGGCCGACATGAATAGCGCGGCCCGCAGCGACCGCTCCGTCAGCGCCATCTGCGCCGCCGCCGGCAACCGCGCGACCGGATGCGCCAGATAGACCGCGCGGCGATGCACGATGAACCCGCTCGCCCGCAAATCGGCGGCCAAGCGCTCGCCCTGCCCCCGCCCGGCCGCGAGAAGCAAGGGCCCGCCGGACGGCGCACAAACGCGGGCGGTCAACGCCGCGAGCGCGGTCGCGTCACCGCCGGCGCTGATCACGTCCTCGAACCCGAGCTCCGTCGCCCGCCGCGCCGTCGCGTCACCCACCGCCAGCACGCGGAGCCGATGATCGACGCCGCTCGGGAGCGCGCTGATCGCACGGGCACTGGCGATCACCAACGCCTGAACAGGGGCGGGCGGCAGCGGTGCGCGAAGCGTCTGGATCGTCATCACCGGCGCGACGACCGGCCGGAGGCCGAGGGCCACGACGCGCGACGCCGTTGCCGCCGCCTCGGGCGCCGGCCGTGTGATCAACACACCGTCAGGAGCCATATCCATGATCAGGCGAATAGGTCGGCCGGACTGTCGGCACGGAGCGACGCGCCGAGTTCGGCGCCCAGCCGTGCGGCGTGGATGGGCGATCCCTCGACCGACCGGCGCAGCAGGAACGACCCGTCCTCCCGCGCGACAAGCCCGGTCAGCCGCAGCGCGCCGGACGGGACAAGCCGCGCGTGGCCGCCGATCGGTGTGCGGCACGACCCGTCGAGCACGGCAAGCAGCGCCCGCTCGGCGGTCGAGACGGCGCGCGCCTCCGGGTCCTCGATCCCGCCCAGCAGCTGCCGCAGCTCGATATCGTCGGCCCGGACGGTGACGCCGACGATCCCCTGCCCGGCCGCCGGCACCATGATGTCCGGATCGATCGGGACCGCGCCCGCAGGTTCGAGCCCGAGCCGGCGAAGACCGGCCAGCGCCAGCAGGGTCGCGTCGCAATTACCTTCAGCGAGGCGGGTGAGCCGCGTCTGGACGTTGCCGCGCATCGGCACGATGCGAAGGTCGGGCCGCGCGTGCATCAGCTGCGCCTGCCGCCGCACCGAGCATGTGCCGATGACCGCGCCTTGGCCGAGCGCCGCGTACGGGTCGGCGGGATCGACGGCGACGGGCTCGCGCAGGACCAGCACGTCGCGCGCATTGGCGCGGCGGAGCGTGCAGGCGAGTTCGATGCCGGGCGGCATCTCGGTCTCGAGGTCCTTCAGGCTATGCACGGCGAAGTCGATCCGCCCATCGAGCAGCGCCTCGTGGATCTCCTTGGCGAACAGCCCCTTGCCCCCGATCTCGGCCAGCCGCCGGTTCTGCACCGCATCGCCCGTGGTCTGGATCGCGTGTTCCTCGAAGACGTCCATCCCGCGCAAGACGGGGCAGAAGCCGCGTAGCATGTCGAGGAAGGCGCGCGTCTGCACCAGCGCGAGCGGCGACGCGCGGGTGCCGACCCGTAGCGGTAGCGGGCGCACACGCATCTTGGTCCTCCCCGCGCCCTGTCGCGGGGCAGGCCGGGCCTGGGGGGTGCCAGATGTCATCGCGGTGTCCTAGAACCCCTGCCGACGCTTGGAAAGGTTGGGAATTGCTGACTACTGCATGGCAGGGCGGCCTGACGCCTGGGCCGGTGCTTGGGATCGAAACGTCGTGCGACGAGACGGCCGCCGCCGTGCTGTCGGCTGACGGCGCGGTCCTGGCCGAGGCGTTGCTGTCGCAATCGGCCGAGCATGCGCCTTATGGCGGCGTCGTCCCCGAAATCGCGGCCCGCGCGCATCTGTCCTACCTGCCGGGAATGGTCGCCGACATTCTGGCCCGCGCCGGCCTCCGCCCCACCGACCTCGGCGGCGTCGCGGCGAGCGCCGGGCCGGGACTGATCGGTGGGTTGATCGTCGGCAGCGGCGTCGCCAAGGGCATCGCGCTCGCCGCGCACCGCCCGTATGTTGGCGTCAACCACCTTGAGGCTCACGCGCTGACCCCCCGGCTCCCCGGCCTCGTGCCCGGCGGCGCCGCGTTTCCGTATCTGCTAATGCTGCTGTCCGGCGGGCATTGTCAGTGCGTGCTGGTGCGCGATGTCGGCGAGCATGTCCGGCTCGGTGGCACGGTAGATGACGCAGTCGGCGAGGCGTTCGACAAAGTCGCGAAACTGCTCGGCCTGTCCTGGCCGGGCGGCCCGGCGCTGGAGCGTCTCGCGGCCGAGGGCAACGCCGATGTGGTCCCGCTGCCGCGCCCGATGCTCGGCCGGCCGGGCTGCGATTTTTCCTTCAGCGGCCTCAAGACCGCCGCCGCGCACGCTCTCGCCCGCGGTGCCGGGCGCCCGGCCGACATCGCAGCCGCGTTTCAGGCGTCGGTCGCCGCCGTGCTGGCCGACCGGGCGGCGAACGCGATGGCAATCGCCCGGGACCGCGCGCCGGGTTGCCATCTGTTGGTCGTTGCCGGCGGGGTCGCGGCGAACGGCGCGGTGCGTGCAGCACTCGACGCGGCGACGCGCACATATGGCTGGCAAATGGTCGCGCCGCCGGTGCGGCTCTGCACCGACAACGCGGTGATGGTCGCCTGGGCCGGGATCGAGCGGCTGCGGCGCGGCCTTCTCGACCCCCTCGACCTGCCGCCGCGCCCGCGCTGGCCCCTCGCGGAGCTGGCGCGCGCATGAACTACCGCCACGCGTTCCACGCCGGGAACGCCGGCGACTGCCTCAAGCACGCGCTGCTGGTCTGGTTGGTGCGGGCGATGGCGCGCAAGCCCGCGCCGTTCTTCGTGCTTGATACGCATGCGGGCATCGGCGCGTACGACCTCGGCGAGGGCACGCCGGCCGCGCGCACGGAGGAGTGGCGATCCGGTATTGGTCGCCTTCTCGACGGCCCGGCGACGGACGATCCGCGCCTAGCGGATTACCTCGGAGTCGTCCGGGAGCTCGGCCTCTATCCCGGCTCACCGGCGATCACGCTCGCGCTGTTCCGCCCCGGCGACCGGCTCGCCGCGTGCGAGCTGCATCCGGAGGACGCCTCTCTGCTCCGCCGCGCCATCGGCGCCGACCCCCGCGCGGGCGTGCATCATCGGGACGGGTATGAGGCGGTGCGGGCCTTGCTGCCGCCCCCCGAGCGGCGCGCGCTCGTGCTAATCGACCCGCCGTACGAGCAGCCGGACGAGTTCGACCAGGTCGCCGACGCCATCGCCACCGCGCGCGCCCGCTTTGCGCCGGCCGTCATCGCCGCGTGGTATCCGATCAAGCACCGCGCGCCGGTCCGCGCCTTTCACGACCGGCTTCGCGACCGCGGTCTCCGCGACCTCGTCACCGCCGAACTCCTGATGCGCGAGCCGCTCGACCCTGCGCGCCTGAACGGCAGCGGACTGCTGGTCGCAACCCCACCCTACCGGTTCGAGACGGAAGCGGCGCCGATCCTTGACGCGCTGCTCGCCGGCCTCGGCGACGGCGAGCCGGGCGCTGGCACCCACGTCGAGCGGCTGGTCGATGAGTAGCCAAATCGCCGTGATCGGCGGCGGCGCGTGGGGCTGCGCGCTGGCCATTCAGGCGGCGCGCGCCGGGGCGACGGTCACGCTCTGGGTGCGCACGCGGCCGCGTCTGGCGCTGCCGTCGTCCGTGCGCGTCGTCACCCACAAGCCACGCGCGGCCGACCTCATCCTGCTCGCGACGCCGACGCAGTCCTTGCGCGACGTCCTGCTGGCGACGCCGACCACGGGCCCGATCGTCGTCTGCGCCAAGGGAATCGAGACGGTGACCGGGATGCTGCCGCACGAAATCGTCGCGGCCCTCCGCCCCGCAGCACCGGTCGCCGTGCTGACGGGGCCGAACTTCGCGGGCGAGATCGCCGCCGGCCTGCCCGCCGCCGCGGTGATCGCCGCCGCCGACCGGGCGCTCCGCGATCAGGTCGCATCCGCAATCGGCACCGCCAGCTTCCGCCTCTACGGCAACGAAGACGTGCTGGGGGCGGCGATCGGCGGGGCGGCGAAGAACGTGATCGCCATCGCCGCCGGCGCTGTCATCGGTGCTGGGCTCGGCGAAAACGCGCGCGCCGCCCTCGTCACGCGGGGCCTGGCCGAGTTGTCCCGCCTCGTCATCGCCCTCGGCGGAAGGGCCGGGACGGTGATGGGGCTGTCCGGTCTCGGCGACCTGCTGCTGACCTGCACCGGGCCGGGGAGCCGCAATTTCTCAGCCGGCGCGGCACTCGGCCGTGGCGAGGATCTCGACGCGATCCTGGCGGCGCGGGACAGCGTAACCGAGGGGATCGCGACCGCGCCGGCCCTGCTCGCCCGCGCGCAGAATGTCGAACTGCCCATCTGCTCCGCCGTCGACGACCTCTTGGCTAAGCGCGCCACTCTCGCGGATGTGATCGCGCGCGTGCTCGCACGGCCAAGGCGGCAGGAATAGCGCCGCCATATGGCGTCGCGCACGCTACAGACTGGAGCAGCCGATGCCGGAGAAGCGGAAGGTCCCAGGGGTTCACGACTACACGGGCCCGGCAGGCGGCTGGGGCGCGCT
>CAYSTX010000158.1:0-8773 GCA_964434035.1 uncultured Acetobacteraceae bacterium | reverse complement strand
AATAGCTGGGTGTTGTAGCGACACAGCTCTTTGGACATGTTGCCGAATTGCAACAGGAGCATCAAATGCGCGACATTAAGGTCCGTCGCGACCTCGCGAAGCTGCTCGGCCACCTCGTCGGCCGAGCCGACGATGACGTAGCCGTTATCGACGATCGCATTCATGTCGCGGGCGACGCTGTTCATGCGGGTGTCGGTCGTTGGCCCGAGCACGCCGACTGACGCGCGCTGGCTCGCCTCGGTCATGTAGCCGGGCGCGTCGGCGAAGCGCGGGTCGACGTGCAGGCAGCGGCCGTAGAAATACTCCGCCGCCTCGCCGTACAGATCCATCGCGTGCTGGCGGCTTTCGCCGACGCCGACGAATTGTAGGAAGCCGGCGCGATGGGGGTTCCGGTCCTTGCCGAGCCGCGCCATCTCGTCCCAGAAACCTTGCATCGTCGCGCGGCCGGCCTTGTAGCCGTAATAGGACAGGTAGCAGTAGACGTAGTCCATCGCGGCGCACCATTGCCACGTCTCGACCGACCCGCCGCCGGGCACCCAGATCGGCGGATGCGGCTGCTGCACGGGGCGCGGCCAGATGTTGACGTAGCGCTGCTGGTTGAAGCGGCCGTTGAAGGCGAACGTGTCGCGCTCGGTCCAGGCGCGGAGCACGAGGTCGTGCGCTTCCTTGTAACGCTCGCGCAGCATCGAGGGGTTCTGGCCGTAGGCGAAACATGTGTCCATCGGGGTGCCGACGGGGAAACCCGCGATGAGCCTTCCGCCCGAGATGCAGTCGATCATCGCGAATTCCTCGGCAACCCGGGTCGGCGGGTTGTAGAGGGCGAGCGAGTTGCCCATCACGCAGATCGCGGTGTCGCGCGTGCGGCGGGCGAGGGCGGAGGCGATCAGGTTCGGCGACGGCATCAACCCATAGCCGTTCGAGTGATGCTCGTTGCAGCAGATGGCGTCGAAGCCGCATTCGGCTGCGAACTCCATCTCGTCCATAAAGTCGTTATACATGTGATGGGCGCGCTGCGGGTCGAACAGCGAGGAGTGGATGTCGACCCAGACTGAAGGATGTGTTTCGCGAAAGTCGTCCGGAAGCTCGGTGTACGGCATCAAATGAAACCACATCAGCTTCATGGTCGACCTCTCTGGCTGCGATCAGCGGTTTGCGATCAGCGGGTCTTAGGTGGTCTTAGGTGGCGTTCCCTTACTTGTCAGTATCCCCGGCCGACGGCTTGGCCGTCAACACCGGGAACTTTCGGACCGATGGTACGGTTGAGCTTGCGGCGACGACACCATTCCGGGACAGGAGACGGCGATGAACGAGGACACGATCGAAGGCAAAGCGCGTGAGTTTACCGGCGAGGCCAAGGAGACGGTCGGCCGCATGGCGGGCGACAGCAAAACCGAAGTCGAGGGCAAGTTCGACCAGGCGCGCGGCAAAATCCAGGAAAATTACGGCGCCGTGCGCGATGGTGCCGCCGAGGTGATCGATAACGTGGTGGACACGGTGCGGGAGTTTCCCGTCTCGTCGATCCTGATCGCCGCTGCAATCGGCTGGCTGCTCGGCCGCCGCTGACCGGCCGCGCCGCCCCTTAGTCGCGGCGGCGGAACGACCACCAGAGCGGCGCCCGTCCGGCGCGGGTCGCCTTGGCCTCATAGCGGGTCGGCGGCCAGCCGGATGGGCGCTCGCGCGCGGGTGGCGTGACCGTGAAGAACCCCTGGTCCGCCATCACGTCGCGCACCCACGCCTGATACGTCGGGTCATCGCTTGCGACGCGCCATTCCGCCCCCGGCCGCAGAACGCGGGCGAGCCTCGGCAACAGCGCGGGGTGCACGAAGCGGCGCTTCGCGTGCCGCGCTTTCGGCCACGGGTCCGGAAACATCAGGAACAGCGCACCGAGGCTCCCCGCCGGCAGCGCCGCGAGTAGCGGGCGCGCGTCGTCCGGCCAGAGCCGCAGATTTCCGGGCAGGGGCGCGGTCGCCGGGTCGGCCGGCTCGGGCACCAGCCGCGACAGCAGCGAGCAGATGCCGTTGTCGAACACCTCGCAGGCGATAAGGCCAATCTCAGGGTTGGCGCGGGCCAGCACCTCCGCATGCTCCCCGCCGCCGAAACCGACCTCCAGCCACAGCGCGCGCGGTCTTGCCGCGAAGGCGGCACCGGGGTCGGACAGGTCGGCCTCGGTCAGCGCGATCCGTGGCAGCGCCTCGTCAAGCAGGCGCTGCTGTCGCGGCCGGAGAGCGTGGCCCCGGATGCGGCCATACAGCCGGTCCGGCGGCGGCTTGACCTCGGCGGGCTTAGCGCCCGGCTTAACGATCGAACACCGCGGCGAGGGAGGCAGCGAGATCGGTCCGCTCCCACGTGAACGTGCCATCCGCGTCGTCCGGGGTGCGGCCGAAATGGCCATACGCCGAGGTCGGCACGTAGATCGGCCGGTTCATCCGCAGATGCTCGCGAATGCCGCGCGGCGACAGGTTGACCAGCTCACGCAGGACGCCCTCGAGCTTCTGCTCGTTCACATCACGGCCGGTATTGTGCAGATCGACGTAGACCGACAGCGGATGCGACACGCCGATCGCGTAGCTGAGCTGGATCGTGCAACGGTCGGCGAGGCCGGAGGCGACGACGTTTTTGGCGAGGTAGCGGCAGGCATAGGCGGCGCTGCGGTCAACCTTCGTCGGGTCCTTGCCGCTGAATGCGCCGCCGCCGTGCGGGGCCGCGCCGCCATAGGTGTCGACGATGATCTTCCGCCCGGTCAGGCCGCAATCGCCGTCCGGGCCGCCGATGACGAAAATACCGGTCGGGTTGACGTAAAACTCCTCCTCCTGCGGCATCCAGCCGCGCGGCAGCGCGTCGGCGATGATCGGCCACAGCATCGCCCGGATCTCACGCTGATCGAGGGATGCCTCATGCTGGGTCGAGACGACGATCGAGGTCGCGCCGACCGGCTTGCCGTCAACGTAGCGGAGCGTCACCTGGCTCTTGGCGTCAGGCAGCAGGCCAGCGACGCGCTTGTCGCCGGCCCGGCGCATCTCGCTGATCCGGCGAAGGATCAGGTGCGCATAATAGATGGGCGCCGGCATCAGCGCGTCAGTCTCGCGGCAGGCATAGCCGAACATGATGCCCTGGTCGCCCGCGCCCTCGTCCTTATTGCCCTCGGCATCGACGCCAGCAGCGATATCGGTCGATTGCGCGTGCAGGTGGCATTCGAACGACGCGTCCCGCCACGAAAAGCCCGGCTGGTCATAGCCGATGTCGCGCACCGCCTCGCGCACGAGGTGTTCGAGCTTGTCGGTCGTCACGCTCTCGGGACCGCGCACCTCGCCCGCGAGGACGATGCGGTTGGTCGTCACCAGCGTCTCGCACGCGACGCGGCTGACCGGGTCGGCGGCCAGATACGCGTCCAGCACGGTGTCGCTGATCCGGTCGGCGACCTTGTCGGGGTGGCCCTCGGAGACGGACTCCGACGTGAAGAGATAGTCGCCGCGGTCGCGCATGGCTGGGATCCGGTCTCGTTGCAGAAAAACGGTCGCGTTCTCTGACCTGAAAGTATGAGGTGGGTCAACGACCCTTATGGGGTGAGTCCAACCGACCCTCATGCCGGCCGCCGTCTGAGAGCCCCAGGACGTCGCGCATCCCGTACAGCCCGGGCGCCCTTCCGGCTGCCCAGAGCGCCGCCCGCACCGCTCCGGTCGCGAAGGCGCGACGGTCGAAGGCGCGGTGACTGAGCGCGATGTGTTCGTCGGCTGAAGCGAACAACAGCGTGTGTTCGCCCACCACCTGCCCGCCCCGCAGCGACGCGAACCCGATCGCGCCCGTTCGCCGCGGGCCGGTGTGTCCGTCGCGCCCGGCCTCGGTCACATCTTCCAGCGCCACGCCACGGCCGGCGGCGACCGCGCGGCCGAGGGCGATGGCCGTGCCGGACGGTGCGTCCACCTTTTGGCGGTGGTGCATCTCGACGATCTCGGCGTCCCACGTCTCGGCCGGCAGCGCGGCGGCAAGCCGTTCGGCGATGGCGAGGGCCACGACCACGCCGGTCGCGAAATTGGCGGCGTAAACGACCGGGATCGTACGCGCGGCCGCCGCGACCGCCGCCTCATCCTCCGCCGATAAACCGGATGTGCCTAGCACCCAGGCGCATCCAGCGCGGGACAGCGCGGTGGCGTGCGCGGCGGCGGCGGCGGCGCGGGTGAAGTCGATCACCACGTCCGACTGCGCCGCGAGCGTCGCTATATCGCCGCCCGATCCAATGCCGCCCGCGAGATTCGCGCCGGCCTTCGGCACTTCCTCGGCGAGCAGCCTTCCCATGCGGCCCGTGATCCCGGCGATGCCGATGCGTGTGGTCATGGCGGCGATCCTGCGTCGGCCGTTGTTGCTGGTAAAGCGGGTCGCCCCGGGTATACGGTTTCGCGATGGATACGATCACGGATGAAGCCGAGCTTCGGGCGCACCTCGGGCCTGTCCACCCGGTATCGGCGCGGAAGGTGCTGCCTTGCATCGATCACCACGCCCGCGCCTTCATCGCGCTCAGCCCGCTTCTGATCCTCGCCAGCGCGAGTGCCGGCGGCGCGGCCGATGCGAGCCCGCGCGGGGACGCGCCGGGCTTCGCGCGGGTGCTCGATGACCGGACGCTGCTGCTTCCGGAGCGGCCGGGTAATAACCGGGCCGACAGTTTCGCGAACATCGTGGCGCGTCCCGGCGTCGGATTGCTCTTCCTCGTGCCGGGCATCGACGAGACGCTGCGGGTCAACGGACAGGCGCGCGTGACGGCGGACGCGGACACGCTGGCCGACAGCGCCGTCCGCGGCCGCGCTCCGCGCCTCGGTCTGTTGATCGCGGTGGAAGAAGTGTTCTTTCACTGCGGCAAGGCACTGAAGCGATGCTCGCTCTGGGATCCGGCCCGCCACGTGCCGCGCGCCGCCTTTCCTACGCTCGGCAGGATCATGGCCGACCAGACCAGCTGCTCCGTCGAGGCGGCCGAGCAACGGATCGAAGAAGGCTATCGCAACCGTCTCTACTGACGCGACGCGAGTGGGCTCAGGGCAACGAACGCGGGACGGCTTCCGACGCGGCGGCTGAACGCGAGCGCCCGCTGCTCCACGGTCGCGTGAAAGAGCCCGGCGACAGCGAGCGCTGCGGCGAGCAGGAAGACGACCAGGACGGCCGGCGCCAACCGGTTGCCGAATAGGTCGAGGCCGAGCAGCAGCACGGGCACGTGAACGAGGTAAAGGCTGTACGAAATCCGTCCGAACCAGCGCGGCAACGGGTGCAACAGCGCCGGCAGGCGCCGCGTCGCGACGAGCCAGACGAGTACGGCGGCGGACGCGCCGAACAGCAGGTCGATCGACACGAAGGCGCCACTCGCAGCGACGAGCGCCACCATTGCGGCAAGGCTGGCGCCCCAGCCCCAGGGCGTGCCGGGCCGGAAGGCGGCCCGCATCGACAGCACGATCCCGATCGCGAAAAACACGGCAAAATACGCGTCGAGGGCGATCGAGCCCGCGACGGTCCCGCCCCAGAACGGTCGGCAGCGCCACAGCACGGCGCAGGACTGGTCGGGCACGATCGATGGCACGATGAGCAGCACCAGCAGATGCGCGCCGAGCGTCGCGCCAAGTAGCAGCCCGGGTCGGCGGCGCCCGAGCCAGTAGAGCGCCGGGAAAATCAACGAGAGCCGCAGTTCGTGCGACAGGCTCCAGACCACCGGGTTCAGCGAATCATGCCGATCACCCGGCATCAGCAGCCGCGTGGCGAGGCCGCCCAGAGATGGCGGCGTATGCCAGAGCGGCGTGATCCACGGGGTCGTCGGTGCCGGCGAGCCGAACGACGCGGCAAGCAGCGTCGCGACCAGCGTCGCCGCCGCAAATGGCAGCCAGATGCGGAGCACGCGCCGTGCCGCGAAGACGGCGTACGGCGTCGGCTGATCGAGCGCCCGCGACAGCACGAAGCCGCTGAGCACGAAGAACAGAATAACCGGCAGCCGCCCCTCGGCGACGATGTTCAGCGGCGAGTAACGGAGCAGCCGCCAGCCCCAGGCGGTCTTCGGCACGACCAACCCCAGCAGCCACGTGTGATGCAGCAGAACGCACACCGCCGCGATTCCGCGCAGACTCTCGAGCGCGCCGAGGCGCGCGGCGTGGGGCGCCGGGGCGTGCGATCCGTCATGCATACGCCGGAACGTTACAAACTGCGCGGCCCAACACCAGCGCCGCTTCGCCCGGCCCGCGCGCGCCGCGCGACCGACAGGACGGCCTGACGGCAGAGCGTCGCGTCCGGTGCGCCCGTGCGCTTACAGGCGCGCTCGGCCTCGACGAGGGCGGCCAGCGTCTGCCGCAACGCCGGCTCCGACCACAGCCGCACGGCGCCCGCGATTCGCGCCGCGTCCCGGAAGAAGACCGGCGGCCGCAGCGCGCGCACTGCCTCGTCGGCCGAAGCGCCGGCATCGACCGCAAGGCGCGCGCGATGCAGCCGCTGCACCTGTCCGGCTGCGACGCGCAGCACGCCGACCGCGGTTGCCCCTTCATCCAGCGCGATCTCAAGTGCGCGGTCGGCGGCGGCGACGTCGCCGGTGATCGCGGCGACCATCGCGTCATCGAGCGAGAGGCCCGCCGCGTCCGCGACCACGGCACGCGCGGCGTCCAGGTCGACCGTGCCGCCGGGTCCGATATAGAGCGCAAGCTTGGTCAGCTCGCTGCGGGTCGCCGCCCGGTCGGCGCCGAGATGCGCGCCGAGCCAGGCCAGCGCGTCCGGGTCGCAACGCACCTGGTCGGCGGCGAGCGTTTCGGTGATTGTGTCGGTCAGCGCCCGGCCTTCTTCCGGGTAACACCCGATCGCGGCCGCGTCGGGCGCGGCCGTCAGCGCGGTGACGAGCTTCGCCTTCGTCGTCAGCCCCGGCGCCTCGATCACCACCAGCGCGCCGCCCGGCCGGGACAGCATCGCCTGCGCCGCCTTGGTCAGCACGTCGGTCGCGTCGCGCACCCGGATGACGCGCCTTCCGCCCATCAGCGACAGCCCGGCCGCCTCGTCGGCAAGCGTTCCCCACGCGTCGCGCGCGAGTTCGACCACGCGGAACGGGTCATCAAGCCCGCCCGCGATCGCCCGCACCAGCGCGTCCGCGCGCTCGCGAATTAATCCGTGATCCTCGCCAAAGAGAACGACAGCCCGCGTCTGGCCCGGATCGCGCAGAAAGCCCGCGATCCGCCGCGCGTCGAGCTTCATTCGCCCGCTTTGCCGGCGGTGCTCGCCGAAATGCCGAGCCCCGCTTGCCGGCGGAAATAGGCGGAAAGTTGCAGCGTGATCTGCTCGGCGACGGTTCTGGCGAGACGCTTTTGCGCCTGTTCGATGCCGAGATCGGACGCGAAATACTGCTGATCCAACACGTTCACATTATCAAAGCTGCGCGCGAGCCCGTGCGTCAGCGGCGGCCCGGCACCGTCCGGCGCAGTGAGCGTCCAGTCGGCCCGCGCGACCAGCCGCACGTAGGTAGCAGTGCTGTCCCGCTGGATGCCGAGCACTTCGCCCGAGATGCCGTAGTTGACGCCGAGCTTGTATTTCGGGGGCAGCGTCGCGCCGCTCGCGCCCTCGAATCGGGTCTGCAACTCCTGCCGCAGCTCCTGCCCCGGCCGGTCCGGGATGATCGCGACATCGACGGCGGCGAGGTCGCGCTGCGCAACACCCGGGGCGCCGGACGCGGTTGGCATATAGACCGGCTGAAACCCGCAAGCAGCGGCGGGCAGGGCGGCGAGCAGGGCGACGAGGCGCCGGCGGAGAACGGTCATCGTCCGCCGCGCCTCAGCCCGCGACGACGAAGTTGACGATCCGGTCCGGCACGTGGATCCGCTTGACGATCCGCTTGCCCTCAAGCGCGCGGGCGACGTTGGGCTCGGCCTCGGCCGCCGCAATCACGCTCGCCGCGTCCGCGCCCGGCGCCGCCTCGACCGTCCCGCGCAGCTTGCCCATGACCTGCACCGCGATCGTCACCCGGTCGGCGGCGACCAGTGACGGGTCCGCCTCCGGCCAGGGCGACAGGGCGATCAGGGGTGCCGCCGGGTCGCGGGCGGCGTTCAGGGTCTCGGCGAGGTGCGGCATCATCGGCGCGATCAGGCGGATGGCAGCCTCGATCGCCTCGCCCCGCGCCCAGAGGATGCCGGGCACCGCTGCGTCGGCCCGCTCGGCCTCGGCGATCGCGTTGGCCAACTCATAAAGGCGGGCGACCGCGACGTTGAAGCCGAATTCCTCGAGCGCCTCGGTCACGGAAGCGATCGTCCGATGCGTCACCTGCCGGAGCGCATGGGCGGCCGGGCCGAAATTCTCCGGCATCGTTGCCGGCGTCGCGGGCGTGGCGGCGGCGAGGCGGACGAGACGCTGGATGAACCGATGCGCGCCGGCGACGCCGCTCTCCGTCCACTCCATGTCGCGCTCGGGCGGGTTGTCAGACAGGATGAACCAGCGCGCGGTGTCGGCGCCGTAGCGGGCGATGATCGCGCCCGGGTCGATCGTGTTGCGGCGCGACTTGCTCATCGCCTCGACACGCCCGATCGTCACCGCTTCCCGCGTCTCCCGATGCAGCACCGTGCCGTCGGGGAGACGCTCGACTTCCTCGGGATAGAGCCAGCGCCCATCTGCGCCGCGATAGCTCTCGTGGTTCACCATGCCCTGCGTGAACAGCCCGGCGAACGGCTCCTCGAGTGCCAAGCGTCCGCAGGCGGACATCGCGCGGGTGAAGAAGCGGGAATAGAGCAGGTGCAGGATCGCGTGCTCGATGCCGCCGATGTAGATGTCGAGGGGC
>CAYSTX010000157.1:3994-8811 GCA_964434035.1 uncultured Acetobacteraceae bacterium | reverse complement strand
CCAGCTCGCCCGCGCCCATCGCATCGAGCACCCGGCTCCGCGCCACCTTGCCCGAGCTGCACGCGGCCCCAGCGCTGACCGCAATGCCCGCAAGGTCGAGCGCTATCACCTGCGCGTCCGCCCGCACGCCCGGCAGGGCGACGCATGTCGTGTTGGCCAAACGCGGCGCCCCGGCGCCGAGCGGCACCGCGCCCGACCCGACGGCACCCGCCTCGACCGCGTCCCGGAGCGACGCGAGCCGATCGGCGCCGGTATCCTCGGCCGCGGCAACGACGGCAGCAGCGAAGCCGGCAATGGCCGGCAGGTCCGGCGTGCCGCCGCGCCGCCCCCGCTCCTGCCCGCCGCCTCCGATCAGTGGCGTCAGCGGCGGGGCATCGTGCGCCAGTAACAGGGCGCCCGCGCCGGGCGGGCCACCGACCTTGTGCGACGAGAGGGCGACGGCGTGCGCGCCCAGCGTGCCGAGCGGCGTCGCCAGCCGTCCCGCCGCCTGCACCGCGTCGCTGAACAACAGCCCGCCATGCCGGCGAACCAGCCCCGCCGCCCAGGCGACCGGCTGCAGCACGCCCGTTTCGTTGTTGGCGAGCATCAGGCAAACGAGCGCTCCCGGCCGATCGGCCAGCAGCCGCGCCAGATGGTCAAGATCGGCGACCCCGTCCCGGTCGCATTCGAGCACGGCGGCGTCCGGCGCGGCGGCGCGGACCGCGTCGTGCTCGGTCGGGCCGACGATGACTGGGCGGCCGGCCCCATAGGCGGCGATCGCCAGCGCCACGGCCTCCGTGCCGCCGCCGGTGAAGACGAGATCAGCGGGACGGACGGCGTGTCGGGCGGCAATCACCTCCCGCGCATCCTCAAGCACGCGGCGGGCGGCGCGGCCAAGCGCGTGGACCGAGGACGGATTGCCGACCACGGCGGCCGCCCGCGTCAAAGCGGTCAGGGCGGCGGGACGGATCGGCTCCTGCGCGTTGGCGTCGAGATAGGTGCGCGCCGCCTCAGCCATCAGCGGTCATGTGGGCGGTGCGGTCATCCGCCGCCGGCCGGCCATTCAGCGCCAGACGCGCGATCCGCTGCTCGAGCCGGTCGATCTCGGCGCGGAGCCGCTCGATCTCGCAGGCCAGCGGGTCCGTCGAATCGTCACAGGGGGTGCCGTACGCCTCGAACGGCGCCGGCTCGACCCGTGCGCGCCGCTCATGGGCGCGGTCGACCGGCCGGGCGGGAATGCCGACGACGGTGGTGCCGGCCGGCACGTCACGGACGACAACGGCATTCGCACCGACGCGCGCGCCATCGGCGACTGTGATTGCCCCCAGCACTTTGGCGCCGGCTCCGACGATCACATCGTTGCCGAGCGTCGGGTGCCGCTTGCCGCGCACGGAGCTCGTGCCGCCGAGCGTCACCTGATGGTACAAGTACACGTCGTCACCGATCTCCGCGGTCTCACCAATCACGACGCCCATGCCGTGGTCGATGACGAGTCGCCGCCCGAGTCGGGCGCCGGGATGAATTTCAATACCCGTTAGCCAGCGCCCGAGATGCGACAACATGCGCGCCGACAACGTCAGGTTCGCCTTCCACAACCTGTGCGCGACACTATGAAACAGCACCGCGTGCAGCCCGGGATAACAGAACAAAACTTCCGCGGTCGAGCGTGCCGCCGGGTCGCGGGCTCGATAGGATTTGATCGTCTCTCGCAGAAACATGATCGGCATGCGACAATTCCGTTATGAAACCGCGTGGCGGGTACCTATACTAACGGATCGTCGCTTCAAGAGACAGATGCGGCGCGGAGTCGGATCGCGCGAGTCCGCGCGGCGGCAGGGAGGCGACAGACCAGGACGAGCGTTTATCTCCGGGCTGCCTTGAGCAGCGCGGGGATCAGGGTCGGTTTTTCCCGGTACTCATTTGACGGATCAGGCCGCCGCGAAAGCGCGTCGGAATGGATCTTTGTCAATTGTTGCCCGGGGTGAATTCGACTTCGCCCGTTCCCATCTGTGCCAATTAGCCACCGAGTTCGCCCGTGTCTGAGAGGTCGGAGGCGCCGATGTCTGATCGCGGTCGGCCCAACCCGGGACGGTTGGGTTCGTAAGGTGCCGCGACAGCGCTTTGGCTCTTCGCGATGAGCGCGTGGGGCGGGTCAGGTGGTCGACTAGGACAGGAACGGATTTCGTAACGTCATGCCTGAGGTTATGTTCGCGGGCCCGGATGGGCGGCTTGAAGGGCGCTATCACCATTCGAAGGAGCCCGGCGCGCCGGTCGCTCTCATTCTCCATCCTCACCCGATGCATGGCGGAACGATGAACAATCGCATCACGTATGCGATGTATCAGTCGTTTCAGAAGCTCGGCTGCTCGGTTATGCGCTTCAATTTCCGCGGCGTCGGCCGCAGCCAAGGCCGTTATGATGGCGGCTTCGGTGAGATCAGCGACGCCGCCGGCGCGCTCGACTGGATGCAGGCCGTGAACCCCGGCGCGCGCGGTCTCTGGATCGCCGGCTACTCGTTCGGCGCGTTCGTGGGCATGCAGCTTCTAATGCGCCGGCCGGAGATTTCCGGCTGGGTCAGCGTGGCGCCGCCGGCGAACCACTACGATTTCGGCTTCCTCGCCCCATGCCCGTGCGGCGGGTTGATGATCCATGGCGATCGTGACGAACTCGTACCCGAACCGGCGGTCCGCAAGCTCGTGGACAAGCTGAACACGCAGAAGAATGTCAGCGTCGACTACCGCGTGTTCACCGGCGCCGACCACGTCTTCGCCCGGCACGCGGAAGCGGTGTCCGACGCGGTCGAGGACTATGTCGGCCGCGCGATCGCCCGCCGCGCGATGGCCCTCGCCGCCGACTAACCTACCGTCGCACGCTATCCTGGCACGACGACGCGCCCGCCCGTCATTGGGCGCGGCGCGCCCGTCGTTCCCGGCAGGCTGATCGGCAATCCCGCGACAACGCGCGCAGCGAGGTAGCCGAAGCACTGCGCCTCCAGCGCGTCGCCATCCCACCCCTCGGTCTCGACCGTCCGCACGGAGGCGGGGGCAAGACGCGCCGACAGCGCCGTCATGATCGCCGCGTTGCGCCGGCCTCCGCCGGTCACGAGCCAAAGGCGGGGTGGTGCGGGGAGCGTCGCCGCGGCGACCGCGACGGCACCCGCGACGAAGGCGACCAAGGTCGCCGCACCATTCGCCGCCGACAGCGCCGTCAAGCCGCTTGCCTCTAAAGCGCGCGCAAAATCCAGCCGATCCAGAGACTTCGGCGCGGGTCTTGCAAAATACGGGTCGGCAAGGAGCCTCGCCAGAACCGCAGCGTCGACCCGCCCCGATGCCGACAGCGCGCCGTCCCGATCGAAGGCTGCTCCGGTGTGCCGTGCCATCCAGTCGTCGAGCGGGCCGTTGCCTGGTCCCGTGTCGAGCGCGAGGACCGCGCCGTCCGGTCCGATCCACGTCGCGTTGGCGACCCCACCGATGTTCAACACGCCGAGTGGAAGGGGCAGATCGCGCGCGAGGGCGGCGTGATAGAGCGGCGCGAGCGGCGCGCCCTGCCCGCCCGCCGCGACGTCGGCACTCCGGAAATCACACACGACCGGCAGGCCGGTCAGGCGTGCCAACCGGTCCGCGTCGCCGACCTGCCACGTCCGCCGCTCGGCGGGACGATGCAGGATGGTCTGCCCGTGAAACCCAATGAGATCCGCCGGGGTCGCAAGCGCCGCGACCGCATCCGCATGGAAGTCCGTCAGCCGGCGAACGGCCGACAGCAGATCGGGGTCGTCGTCGGCCAGCGTCGGCGCCCGGTCGAGCAGGCGGCGGAGGTCCGCGCGGAGTGCCGCGTCATACGGGACAGTCAAGGACGGGCCAAACGCGGGCACCCTCTCGCCGTCCGTCTCCAGCCACGCCGCGTCCACCCCGTCGAGCGACGTTCCGCTCATCAGCCCGATCACTCGCGGCATTTCCGCCCACCCCGCCCTGTGCTAGCCCGCGCCCTTCGCCTTCAAGTACCAGTACCGGACCAGACCCGATGCCGACCAGCGACTTCCTGCACGAAGCGACGGAGCGTGGCTTCGTCCACCAGACGACCGACACCGACGCGCTCGACGCCGCGCTGCGCACGGGCACGGTGTCGGCCTATATCGGCTTCGACTGCACGGCCGACAGCCTGCATGTCGGCAGCCTCGTGCAGATCATGATCCTGCGGCTGTTGCAGCGGCACAGGCACCGCCCGGTCGTTCTCATGGGCGGTGGCACGACGCGGATCGGGGATCCGTCCGGCAAGGACGAAAGCCGGCAGATGCTGACCGATGAAACGATCGCCGCGAACATGGCCGGTATCGCGCGCACGTTCGGGCCGTTCCTCCGCTTCGGCGACGGCGCGTCGGACGCGGTAATGGCGAACAACGCGGACTGGCTCGACCGGCTCGGCTGGATCGACCTTCTGCGCGATGTCGGCCCGCATTTCACAGTCAACCGCATGCTGACCTTCGACAGCGTCCGCCTGCGGCTCGATCGCGAGCAGCCGCTGACGTTCCTCGAGTTCAACTACATGATCCTGCAGAGTTACGATTTCCGCGAGCTGCACCGCCGGATGGGCGTGACGGTCCAGATGGGCGGCTCAGATCAGTGGGGGAACATCGTCTCCGGCGTCGAGCTCACCCGCCGCACTGACGGCGCGACCGTGTTTGGCCTCACCACGCCGCTCATCACGACCGCCTCGGGCGCGAAGATGGGCAAGACGGCGCGCGGCGCCGTGTGGCTGACGGCGGATCGGGTCTCGCCGTACGATTACTGGCAGTTCTGGCGGAACGCGGACGACGCGGACGTTGGCCGGTTCCTGAGCCT
>CAYSTX010000157.1:0-3894 GCA_964434035.1 uncultured Acetobacteraceae bacterium | reverse complement strand
GCGCCGAGCGCGATCGGGATCAGCAGCAGGGCGACGTAAACGGCCAGCGCGATCGACGCGAGGATGCCGCACAGCACCGCGACCACGAAGGCCACGCGGCCGATCCGGCCAATCAGCGGCGTCCGGTTCGGCTCATAGAACCGGCCATCCGGCGTCATTTCCAGCAGCGGCGGCTCTCTATCCTGGACCATGCAAAAGACATGGACAGCCGGCAGCCCGGCCGCAAGGCGTCGTGACGGCGGCGCCCACGCCGCGCATGATCGGGCCAACACGACGAAACCGAGGGAGACCGCCGCATGATCACCGGAGCCAACGCACCCCTGCCCGTCGACCTCACCGGGCTACGGATCGCGATCACGGCGGGGGCCAACGGCATCGGCCGGGTGATCGCCGATAGCTTCGCCGCCTGCGGGGGCCGGGTCTTCGTCTCCGACGTCGACACCGAAGCCCTCGCCTCCTGCGGCCACGCGGGAATGCGGGCCGACGCCGGGGAGGCCGACGAGATGGCTGGGTTTGTCGATGCGGCCGGCGCCGCGCTCGGCGGCCTCGATGTCCTGGTCAACAATGCCGGTATCGCCGGGCCGACGGCGCCGATCGAGGCGGTGACGCCGGAGGCGCTGGACGCGACGCTCCGGATCGACCTCGCCGCCATGTTCCACACGACACGCCGCGCGGTGCCGGCGATGCGGGCAGCCGGCGGTGGCAGCATTATCAACCTCAGCTCGGCGGCCGGCCGGTTCGGCTTTCCGCTGCGGAGTCCCTACGCCGCCGCGAAATGGGGCGTCGTCGGGTTCACGAAGACCATGGCGATCGAGCTTGGGCCGGACGGCATCCGCGTCAACGCGATCCTCCCTGGCCTCGTCGACGGGCCGCGCATCCGCGCCGTGCTGTCGGCCAAGGCGTCGGCCGCCGGCATCTCGCTGAACGAGCAGACGGACATCGCGGTCAAGATGACTAGCCTTCGCTGCTTCGTGACGCAGCAGGATATCGCCAACATGGCGCTTTACCTGTGCAGTCCATTCGGCGCGACCATTAGCGGTCAGGCGCTGGCGATCGACGGCGACATGCAGATGCTGTCCTGAGCAGCCGTGCTTTTTTGACACCAACTTCGGCGCTATAAGACATAACGATCGGGAGGTTGGCATGTGCCGTCTGTTCAAGACGCAGGACCCAGCGACCTACGCCGCCGAGACGCGCCCCATGCGGCTGCACGGGCACGCAACGTCCGTCCGCCTCGAAGCCGCGTACTGGGACATTCTCGAAGAGATCGCCGCGCATGAGGGCCTGCCGCTCGCTCGGTTCTGCTCGATCCTGCACGATGAGATGCAGCAGCGTGGCGATGAGGTCGGCAATTTCGCCTCCATGCTGCGTGTGACCTGTCTGCACTATCTCCGGCACCAGGACACCTATCTCGCGGAAATCGCCGAACGGGGCGCGCCGCTCGAGAAAATCGAGGCGTTGTAGCCCGCTACTACCCGGCCCTCAGCCTCGACCCTAAGCTCGGTCCCAACGAAAAGATCGGGCTTCGGGGTGGGGATGCGACGGTTCCGTCTGTTGCTTGGTATCGCGCTCGGCATGGTGGCGGGCGCGCAAGCCCGCGCGCAGTTCGATGTGCCGGTCAGCAAGCCATCGCCGGAAGCTCTGTTTCGAAATCAGTGCGCGACCTGCCATTCGCTCAACGCGAGCGACAAGCCGCGACAGGGCCCGACGCTCGCTGGCGTCGTCGGGCGCAAAGCCGGGTCGGCGCCCGGGTTCACATATTCGTCAGGCTTCGCGAACGCGAATTTCTCTTGGGACGCGGCGCATCTCGACGCCTACCTGACAAGCCCGCAATCGGTGATCCCTGGCGCCGTCATGCCCTACCGGCAGACCAACGCGGCGACGCGGCAGGCGATCATCTCCTACCTGGAGGCGCAGCACTGATGGCTAAACCGATCCATTCGATGATCCGCGTACTGGATGAGGCGCGGTCGGTCGCGTTCTACCGCGCGGCGTTCGGCCTCGAAATTGCCGACCGGTTCGTGTTCGATAGTTTCACCTTGATCTACATGCGCGACAAGGAATCGGGGTTCGAGGTTGAGCTGACGATCAACCATGGACGCACGGAGTCGTACACGATCGGCGACGGCTACGGGCATCTTGCGTTCTCCGTCGATACGCTGAGCGCGGAGCATGAGCGCATGACGACGGCGGGATATCCGGTCACGCCGATGCGCGCGCTGGAGCAAGGCGGGAAGCCGATCGCGCATTTCTTCTTCGTTACCGACCCGGACGGGTACAAGATCGAGGTCTTGCAGCGCGAGGGTCGTTACGTCTGAACCAAACCACGCGAAGAGAGTAAGGGGGGAAACAAGAATGAGAACACCCGATCGACGCACTGAGATAGGCCGCCGTGGCTTCCTGCAGGCGACCACGGCGGCCGTGCCGGCAGCGGCGCTCGCTACCGCGGGCCTCGGCATCTCGGCCAAGGCCGCCTGGGCGCTAGACGCGAAGGCCTTCGACCCGCACGGCATGGCGACACTCGTCTTAATGGCCCGCGACATCTTCCCGCACGACAGCTTCGGCGACGCGCTCTACGTGGTGGCCGTGCAGCCGTGGGATGAAAAGGCGAGCACCGATGCCGCGTTCAAGGATATGCTGGACGACGGCATCAAGCGTCTCGACACGGATGCGCAGAATCGTTTTGGCGGTAACTATCTCTCCCTGGCCTGGGAAACTGATCGCGTGACCATCCTCCAGGGGATCACGGATACGCCCTTCTTCAAGAAGTGCCGGGGCGATCTGGTTGTTTCGCTCTACAACCAGCCAGCAGTCTGGAAGAAGCTCGGTTACGAGGGATCGTCCGCCGAGTACGGCGGCTACATCCATCGCGGCTTCGATGACATCGACTGGCTGCCGGCGGTTTGAGGGAGCAACGCACATGGCAAAGTTCGATCTGACGGACGACAGCGTCGTCTGCATCGTCGGCTCCGGGGCCGGTGGCGGCACGCTCGGCAACGAGCTGGCGCAGAAGGGCGTGAAGGTCGTCATCCTTGAAGCCGGTCCGCGCTTCGATATCCAGGACTTCATCAACAACGAATGGGACAGCTTCACGCAGCTCGCCTGGAAGGACATGCGCACGACCTCCGGCTCGTGGCGTGTCCACAAGAACTTCCCGAACCTGCCGGCCTGGATCGTGAAATCGGTCGGTGGCTCGACGGTGCATTGGGCCGGCGCGTCGCTGCGGTTCGAGCCGCATGAGTTCAAGGCCCGCACAACGTATGGGGCCATGCCAGACGCAAATTTGCTCGACTGGCCGATCACGCTCGCCGACCTTGAGCCATACTACGCGAAGGCCGAGGATAAGCTAGGCGTCACGCGCACCAACGACATCCCTGGCCTGCCCGGCAACAACAACTTCAAGGTGATGCACGCGGGCGCGACGAAGCTCGGCTACACGGAAGTGCACACTGGCCGCATGGCGATCAATAGTGAGCCGCGCGACGGTCGCAGCAGCTGTCAGCAGATCGGCTTCTGCTTCCAGGGCTGCAAATCGGGTGCAAAATGGTCGACGCTCTACGTCGAAATCCCGAAGGGCGAGGCGACCGGCAATCTCGAGGTCCGTCCCGGCAGCATGGTCGTGAAAATCGAGCATGATGTGGGCGGCAAGGTTACCGGCGTCGTCTATGTCGACGACAAGGGCGCGATGCAGCGGCAGAAGGCGCGGGTCGTCGCGGTCGCCGGCAACTCGATCGAAAGCGCGCGCCTATTGCTGAATAGTACGTCGTCGAAGTTCCCAGACGGCCTCGCCAATAGCTCGGGTATGGTCGGACGGAACTACATGCGCCACATGACCGGCTCCGTGTACGGCATTTTTGAGAAGCCCGTGCACATGTATCGCGGCACGACCATGGC
>CAYSTX010000156.1:0-8844 GCA_964434035.1 uncultured Acetobacteraceae bacterium | reverse complement strand
ACCGCGTTCGAGCTGCCGAGCATCACCAACATGCCGAAAATCGGAAAGCCGACGATACCGAGCGGGATCGCGACCTCCTTGAACACCGGGACGACAAGGCTGGTTCCGGTCGGATCGCGCGCCATCAGCATGATGCTTGTCGCCGCGATCAACCCGATGAGCGTCTGCACGACGAGCTTCGCGCGTCCCGACACGCCGCGATGGTTGCGCCGCGCAAGTTTCCGAAAATCATCGACAAAGCCGAGCGCGCCGTAGCCGAGTGTGACGAACAGCGCCACCCAGACATAGCCGTTGCGGAGATCGGCCCAGAGCAGGGTCGAGATGGTGAGCGCCGACAGGATGAGCACGCCACCCATCGTCGGCGTGCCCTTCTTTTCAAGAAGATGCCGCTCAGGCCCGTCGGTGCGGATCGGCTGGCCGTTCCGCTGCACCTTGCGGAGCGTGTTGATCAGCGGCTGGCCGAGCATGAAGCTGAACAGCAGCGCCGTCAGGCAGGCGGCGCCCGAGCGGAACGTGATGTAGCGGATCAGATTCGCGAGCGCGAAATGATCGGGCAGCAGCAGACGCGCGAGGTTGTACAGCATCAGCCAGGCCCTTGAATCGCGTCGATCACGCGGCGCATGCGGCTGCCGAGGCTGCCCTTGACCAGCACCACGTCGCCCGGGCGCAGTGTGGCGGCGACCAGCGGCGCGAGCGCGTCGGACTCAGCCGCGTGCACCGCGCTGGATGCGTCGGGCAACGCGGCAATCAGATGGCGCATCGCCGGGCCGCAGGCGAATAGCGCGTCGCCCGGCCGTAGCACCGCCGCCACATCGGGCGCCAGCCCCGCGTGTTCGCTCGCCGCGTCGTCGCCCAGTTCCAGCATGTCGCCGAGCACGATCACCCGCCGCGTGGCCGATTGCAGCGCGAGCACGCCGAGGGCGGCGCGCACCGAAGCGGAGGACGCGTTGTAGCTTTCGTCCAGCAGGAGCGCGGTGCCGCCGCCCGGCAGGACGATGGTCCGGCGTGCGCCGCGTCCAGCGATGGCGTCGAACGTTTCAAGCGCTTCGGAAGCGCGCGCGGGCGGCACGCCGGCCGCTTCGGCCGCAAGCAAGGCGGCGAGCGCGTTGAGCGCCATGTGCCGTCCCGGCGCGCCGAGGCGAAACCGGATGCGCCGCCCGTCGAAGACCGCCTCGATCACGCTGCCATCGGCGTCGGGCGTGATGTCGAGCAGCCGCGCGTCGGCTGTCTCATGCGTGCCGAAACGCCGCACGTAGTGGTCCGCGACATGACCGAGCAACAGCGGCAGCAGCGGCGAATCCGCCGGCAGCACGGCGACGCCGGATGGGCCGAGGCCGTCGAGCAGCGCGGCCTTCTCCGTCGCGATCGCTTCGATGCTGCCAAGGTGGCCGATATGGACGCGCTCGATCGTGGTGATCACCGCGACATCCGGCCGCGCCAGACGCGCGAGCGGCGCAATTTCGCCCGGATGGTTCATGCCGATTTCAACGACCGCGTACACGGCGTCGGGGCGCATCCGCGCGAGCGTCAGCGGTACGCCCCAATGATTGTTGTAGGATGCGGCGGCGGCGTGCGTCGGCGCATCGGCCGACAGGATCGTCCGCAGCATCTCCTTCGTCGTCGTCTTGCCGACCGAGCCGGTCACCGCGACGACCCGCGCCGCCGCGCGCGTGCGGCCAGCGGCGCCAAGCGCGGTGAGGCCAGCAAGCGTGTCGGCGACGAGCACGTGCGGCACGTCGAGCGGGTTGTGCGCGAGGACGAATGCGGCGCCGCGCCGCATCGCCTCGGCGACGTGCGCATGCCCATCGCGGCCCGTCTCGCCGACCAGGGCGACGAACATGTCGCGCGCCTTCAATGTGCGCGTGTCGATCGAGATGCCGGTCGCCGCCGCCGGCTCGCCGCCGACTGTCCCGCCGGCTGCCGTCGCGACCGCGTCGGCGGTCCAGAGCGTATCCATCATCGCGCGTCCGTTGCGGGCTGACCGGCAAGCGCGCGGACGACCGCTGCATCATCGAACGGCAACACGGTACCGCCGATCGACTGCCCAAGCTCGTGGCCCTTGCCGGCAACAACCAAGACGTCGCCGGTGCCGAGCGCGCCCATCGCTTCCGCGATCGCGCGCGCCCGGTCGCCGATGTCGCGCGCGCCAGGGCAGGCGGCGAGCACGGCGGCGCGGATCGCGGCGGGGTCTTCGCTGCGGGGGTTGTCGTCGGTGACGATGGCGACATCGGCGCCGTCGGCGACCGCCCGACCCATCAGCGGCCGTTTGCCCGGGTCGCGGTCGCCGCCGGCGCCGAAGACACAGAACAGCCGACCCGCCGTGTGCGGCCGAAGCGCCGCGAGCAGGCGGGTGAGCGCGTCCGGCGTGTGCGCGTAGTCGACATAGACCGCGGCGCCGTTCGGCAGACGCGCCGCCCGCTCCATCCGTCCGCGCACGCCAGTAAGCGAGGGCAGGCGATCGAGCACATTCTTCTCCCCGCAAGCCATCGCGAGGGCGGCAGCGAGCAGCGCGTTGTCCGCCTGAAACCGGCCGGGCAGCCCGAGCGGGATCTCGCGTGCCTTGCCGCCGTGGAGGGCGACCGTCATCACCTGCCCGTCCGGCGTCGGCCGCCAGTCGCGCAGATCGATCGCGGTGCCGCCGGGGCCGACGGTCCCGAAATCCAGCCCCCGCCGCCGCGCGATCTCGGCCAACGCGTCGCGCGTCGCGGGTTCAGTATCCGCGGAGGCGCGAGCCGGCGCGCCCGCAGGCAGCAGGGCGGCGAACAGCCGTAGCTTGGCCGCGCGATAGGCTTCGAATGAGCCGTGGTAGTCGAGATGGTCGCGGGTGAGATTCGTGAACCCGGCAGCTGTGATCCGTGCGCCGTCGAGCCGGAACTGATCGAGCCCGTGCGACGAAGCTTCCATCGCCGCGTGGCCGACGCCTCGCCGAGCGAGGTCCGCCAGCGTGCGGGCGAGGGTGACCGGGTCGGGCGTCGTCAGCCCGGCGCCCTCGATGCCCGTATCGGTGACGATGCCGAGCGTGCCGAGGCTCGCAGCCTGCCGGCCGCCGGTGCGCCAGATCTGGCGAAGGAACTCGACCGTGCTGGTCTTGCCGTTGGTGCCGGTGACCGCGACCAGCGTCGCCGGTTGACGGCCGGCGAAGGCGGCGGCCAGCAGCGCGAGACTGCGACGCGGCTCGGGGTCTACGATAAGGGGCCGGGGCGGCACGCCGGGCGGCCATTCGGTCCCCGCCGGGGCGATGACGGCGGCGGCCCCCCTTGCGACGGCGTCGGCGATATAGGCGCGGCCGTCGGCGGCTGTGCCTGGAATCGCCACGAATAGATCACCCGGCCCGACCCGACGGCTATCGCCCGCGACCCCGGCGAGCGACCGGCCGCTGAGACCGGCGCGCTCCAACCGCTCGCCAAGACCCGCGACGCCGGCACTCGCGGCCGCGCTGGACAAAGCGCCCATCAGATCAGCGAACCGCAAGCGGGGCGACCGCGGGCGACGCTGGTGCCTCGAAGCTCGCCTCGTGCCGCAGCGTGCCCGGCGTGCGGGTGGCGGGACCGAGCGTGCGCAGCATCGCGGGGCTGGCCGCCGGCGACGGCGGGTTCGAGCGCGCGATCGGCCTGCCCGCGTTCGCGGGCCGACCAGGTTCGGCGGGAATGAAGAGCGCCTGGTTGATTTCCGCCGCATCCTTGAGGTCGGGCAGCAGGCCAAGCATCGGCCCGATACGACTAATCACGCGCCCCGCCGCCGGCGCCGCCACCCAGGCGGCAGTCGCCCAACCATGTGTCGCCGCGGTCGCGTGCGGCTCATCCAACATCATGTAGACGGCATAGCGCGGCGCGTTCATCGGGAAAACGCTCATAAACGCCGCGACGTTCGTGTGCTTCTTGTAGCCATGCGCGCCGACCTTCTCGGCCGTGCCGGTCTTGCCACCTACGTAATAACCCGGGACCTCGGCGGGCTTGCCATAGCCGTCGGTGACGACGAGCCGCATCAGCTTTCGGATCGTGTCGGAGGTTTCCGCCTGCATGACCCGCTCACCGTCCGGGGGCACGTTGGCCCCGTCCTGCGCGAGGATCGTCGGGCGCAGCCGGATACCGCCATTGACCAGCGCCGCCGTGCCGCGGACCACGTGCAGCGGCGAGACCGCTATGCCGTGGCCGAAGCCTACTGTCATCACCGTCGCCTCGCCCCAGTTGGCCGCCGGCTGATGGATCGGCAGACCGGCCTCGGGAAGCTCGATCCCGATCCGGCTGAACATGCCCATATTACGGAGCCAATCGCGCTGCCGGTCGCCACCAACGCTCTGCGCGATATGTGCCGCGCCGAGGTTCGAGGAGTAGGTCAGCACCTCCGGCAGATACAGCATCCGGTGCTTCCCCTCGAAATCGGTGATCGTGAACCGCCCGATATGGATGGGGTGAATCGCGTCATAGACGTCCCAGATGTGCGCCTCGCCGCCGTCGAGCGCCATGCTCGCGGTCTGTAGTTTGAACGTGCTGCCCGGTTCGTACATGCCGGTGACGGCCCGGTTGAACCGGTCGTCCGCTGATGCCTGGCCGACATCGTTGGCGTCGTAGTCCGGAAGGCTGACCATGGCCAGCACCTCGCCGGTGCGAACGTCCATCACGATCCCGCAGGCGCCGATCGCGCTGAAGTCCTGCATCGCCTTGTCGAGCTCGTCGCGGACCACCGCCTGTACGCGGACGTCGATCGAGAGACGCAGCGGCGTGCCAGGATCGTCGCTCAGGCGCTTGTCGAAAAACCGCTCGACGCCGGCCACGCCATGCTCGTCGACGTCGTCGCCGCCAAGCACCTGCGCCGCCATTCGTCCCATCGGGAAGCGCCGGCGCTCCGTCTGTTCGAAATAGATGCCGGGAATGCCGAGGTTGTTGATCCGCAGCTGATCGTGCGGGCTCAGTTGCCGTGCGAGGTAGACGAACTGCTTGCTCGTCGAGAGCCGCGCGCGCACGACCTCCTCGTCGAGACTGGGCAGAGCGAGTTTCAGCTCATGCGCGGTCTTCGCCGCGTCGATCATCTCGCGCGGGTTGGCGTAGAGCGCCGCGGTGGGGAGCGAGATCGCCAGGATTTGTCCGTTGCGGTCAGTGATCGTTGCGCGATGGACCGTCGGCCCGCTGCTTGCCGTGATCGCATCGTCGGCGGCACGGGCTGAGCGGGCCTCGGCGGCAACCAGGGCGGCAACCGGCGGCGCGGCCGGGCGGCGCGGCTCGAGCGGCGTGATGATGGTCGCGAGCGCCAGCTTACCGAGCACAGCGACGTACAGGAGGCCGAACCCGCAGCTCGCCAGAACGAGCCGGGCGCGGGTCTTTTCCATCGCGGCGCGGCGGGCAATGTCGGGCGCCGTCAGCCGGACGGTTTCCATCCGCGGCACCGCCGAATCGCGCGGCGCGCCGGTGCGATGCGCCGGCGTCGCCCGGTCGGAGGCGCGCCCGGTCCCGGACGGCGTCCCAGCGGCGTGGCGCGATGGTGGCGGGGCGTCCGGATTGGGGGCGGCCGGCCCGTCGTTCACCGGTCCGTCGTTCATCAGCCACCGCCGCCCGGCGCGTTCGCCGGGTTGATGCTCTGCAGGAGGCCACCGATTGGAACCGGCGCGGGTAGGGACGAGGTGCGCGCCATGCCGAGCGACGAGCCCGTGGAATAGGCCGGCGCGGTCGCCCGCGCGTCCTGTACCGGCGGCCGCGCGATCGGCCGGGGCGGCGGGGCATAGGCGGCAATCGGCGTCACCGAGTGCGTCACCACACGGGTCGCGAGCGCCCCGGGGCGATATGTGTCGGCAGGAGCCGGCGCGGCGCTTGCGGCGACGGAGGGCGCTGCCGGCCGGTGCTCGGCCGGGCGCCGATCCTGAGCGTGCTGGTCGGCAGCGTGCGTTTCTGGATGAACCGCCGCCGACGCGACGGTCGTTTGATGCGCCGGCGCTTCCGTGGCCGGCGCGGGCTCGGTCGCGGCGATCGGCGGCGACGCGCCGTCCCCATCCGGGCCGTCGGTCTCGGCAGGCACCTTCGTGCCGGGCGGCGGCGGCGGCGGACGCACCGCCGGTAGGCGCGACCCCAGATCGGCAAGCGTCGTGAATTGCGTCGGCGCGGTGGGCTTCAGCGTCAGATAGCGACCCGAGAGCGCGCTCAGCCGCTCGGTGTCATTCAGCAGCTGCCATTCGGCGCGGAGGATCCCGGTGCTGGCCCGGGCCGCTTCGGTCGCGTGCATCGTGTCGGCGATCTGCCGGTCGAGCAGCCGCGCCTTGTGTTTCGTCTGATACAGAAACAATCCGGCCCCAGCGGCGAGCAGGACTGTCACGGTCGTAAACGGACGGATCATCGCGCGCCCTCCCGCCGCATGGCGCGCAGACGCGCGCTTCGGGCGCGCGGGTTGGCTTCGGTCTCAGCAGCGCCGGGGCGCACGGCGCGCGGCGTCAGCAAATCAAACACGGGGGCCGAAGCCGGGGCGGCGAGGCCGCGCGGGTCGTGGCGCGACGGTGCGGGCGCGCGGCCGCATGCGGCAGCCATGAAACGCTTGACGATCCGATCCTCGAGCGAATGAAACGCAACGACAACCAGACGGCCGCCCGGACCGAGCAGGCGGGACGCGCCGTCCAGGCCCTGCTCGATCTCGTCCAGCTCATCGTTCACCGCGATGCGGAGCGCCTGAAACGTCCGCGTCGCCGGATCGATGCGGGCGCCGCCCGCGCGCGGACGTTCGGCCGGCACAACGGCGCGGACGATGGAGGCGAGCCTTCCGGTCGTGGTGATCGGCGCCTCGGCCCGCGCGGCGACGATCGCGCGAGCGACGCGGCGCGACAGCCGCTCTTCGCCGTAGCGCCTGATGATGTCGGCGAGCGTCGCCTCATCGAGATCGCGTATCAGATCGGCGGCTGTCGGGCCGTCGGCGCCCATGCGCATGTCGAGCGGACCCTCCTCGCGAAAACTGAAACCGCGGCCGGATTGGTCGAGCTGAAACGATGAGACGCCAAGATCAAACACCGCCCCATCGAGCGCAGCGCGACCCGATTCCGACAACGCGGAAAACACCGAGCCGAAGCGGCTTTCGATCAACTCTAGCCGTGCGCCGTATTGCGCTTGCAGAAGGGCGCCACGCGCGATCGCGTCGGGGTCGCGATCGATGCCGATCACGGTGCAATCCGCCGCGTCGAGAATCGCCCGGGCGTAGCCGCCGCCGCCAAACGTTGCGTCTGCGTAAATGCCGCCATCGTGCGGCGCGAGGTAGGACAGAACCTCCGCCAGCATGACCGGCACATGCCCCGGTGCCGCGCTCATGCGGGCCGCCCCGGCAACGTCAGCCCCTGCGTCCGCGCGCGCTCCCGCGCTTCGGCCCGGCGGCGCTCGGCGGCCTCGGGTTGCCAGATCTGAAACGTCCGGCCGACGCCCATGAACACGACCATGTCGCTGAGTCCGGCATGGGTCACCATCGGCTCGGGCAGCACGATGCGCCCCTCCCGGTCCGTCTCGACCGGATAGGCGTCGGCGAACAACGCGGCGGCGAGGTCGTCATGCGCTTCGCTGAACAGATCGAGCCGGTCGAGCGGCGTCGTCAGCTGATCGAACAGCGGCGCCGGCCACGCCTCGACGCAGGGGTGCGTGTGCGACGGCCGCAGCACGAGCGACGCACCGGCTGCGGCCGCCGCGCTGCCGGGCGTCAGCGCGCGCAAGGCCGCGCGAAACGGCGCCGGGACCGAAACCCGACCCTTCGCGTCGAGGCGGTTCTGATGGGTGCCCAGGAAATGGGTCATCCGGTGCGATCAAGCGAGATCTCCGGCCCCGGCCGCGCGCTGATCCGCGCGACCGCCGCCTCCGCCACGCGCAGATAGGCGCGCCGGCAATGTGCCCGGCAATACGGCCGCTCGGTCACCGCCCGCTCACTACAGAATTTTTTCTCCGCGCGTGGCGTGTCGTTTCCCCAGAGCGGCCATTGGCATTTCCGCGACGACGGCAGCTCAACCAGGAAACGCGTCTCGGGCAGCGCCGGCGCGCTCGGCGCGACCGATTCGAGCCGCGGCAGCACCGCCTCGCCGGCCCTCAACCGACGTATCGGCGGCTTTGGCGTCACGCCCCTCAGGATGGGGCTCGGCCGCGATCGCAGGTGGAGGCGATGCGCCTTCCCGACGACGGCGTTTTTCGTCATGCCAATCAGGCGGCCTATTTCGGCGGTCGACAGATCCCCGGCCCAGAGCCGCCGCAGCTTGGCGATGTTCTCAGCCGTCCAGACGTCTTTCTCAGCGCCGTGACGCGGCTGCGGCGGTAGGCGCGTGCTGGAAGTGCCGCTCGACGATGGTCGGCTCCTATCAAACGACGGAATGCGGGCGCGGCAATGCCGACCCGCCACGTCTTCTGAATCAGTTCCATCCATCGCTGCGGTCCCGTCTTGCACGGCCAATCCGTTCCCTTGGGATAACATGGGATACCATGGGCAAATATGGGCGTCAAAGCCTTTCACATGGGACAGACCCGTCGACGCCCCAAAAAATGACGCTCTTTCAGCAGGTTGTGGAGGGTGGCGCCGACCGCCTACGGGGGTGTTCGGGGCAGTAACGATTCGTGGTTTGTTCTTGTGGATAATTGTGTGGGGGAGTGCCCGGGCGGGCTTCGGGAGCCGGCCCGGGACGGAAGGGTGCCAGACGGCCTATAAGCCGGGTTCTGTCCGCCGCCGGTCGCCCGACGACGTGACGGCCATTCCTCTGGGACGGGCATCGCTGCCCGCCTCTCGCGACCAACCCGGGCGACGGGGCGGGACCGCCCCTGCGTCCACACAGCCGGGCCGAGGCCCAGATGCGCGCCGCCGGCCGCCCCTATTCGGTCTTGCTCCCGGTGGGGTTTACCCTGC
>CAYSTX010000155.1:0-9030 GCA_964434035.1 uncultured Acetobacteraceae bacterium | reverse complement strand
CCGACGCGCAGGCCGCCGGTAATCAGTTTCAAAAGCGCCAATCGCACCGACGCATCCGACGCATCGAGCCAGCCGGCAACGATCTCCGGCAAGTTGGATTTCGGCGCCGTCTCGAGCGTCGAAACGACGGTCCCGAGCGACGGCGGTTCTGCGTCGGTAGCGGCGGAAGGCCACATCAGCGCGACCGTTTCGGCGAGGTCGCCCACGTAATCATACGACCACGCAAACAGCGTCGGGTCGGTCCGCGCGGCGGCGAGGTCGCGGATGAGGCCGGGCTTCGCGGCCGTGAACGACAATTCGCCGGTCAGCGCGGCAAGGCCGATGCCGCGATCCGGGTAGGGCGTCGTCTCGAAGTAGCGACGCAGCAGCGCGATTTTCTGCAAGCGGCCCGGCGTGAAGACGAGCCGCTCCAGCAGCGCCGCGAACGCGATCACGCCAGGATCTCCTCGGCGCCGCTGACGCCAGCGATATCATCCGCAACGTCATCGCTTTCGTCGTCCTCGTACCCAACCAGCCGCAACGCGCGCCCGTGCACGCCGCGCATGGTGAGCGCGTGGATCAGCGCCTCCTCCCGCCCATGCGTCACCCAAACCTCCGGCGCACCAACCTCGTCGACGGTGCGCAGCAGTTCGTCCCAGTCGGCGTGATCCGAAATGACCAGCGGCAGTTCGACGCCGCGCGACTTGGCGCGCTGACGCACGCGCATCCAGCCCGACGCGAGCGCCACCACGGGCTCCGCCAGACGCCGCGCCCAACGGTCAGCAATCGCGCCCGGCGGAGCGAGCACGATCTCCCCGGCAAACGACTCGCGACCACCATTGCGGGCTCTCGCCGCGACCGTCGCCGGACGCACATCGCCGAGCGGAACGCCGAGTTGTTCGTAGACCTCGCACAGCTTCAGCAGCGCGCCGTGCAGATAGATCGGCCTGTCCCACCCGGCGCGTCGCAGCAGCGCGATCAGCCGCTGACATTTGCCAAGGGCATACGTGCCGACCAGATGTGTCCGCTCAGGAAACAAGGCGACGGAGGCGAGCAGCCGGTCGATCTCGCCGTCCGGCGGTGGATGGCGAAAGACGGGCAGTCCGAACGTTGCCTCGGTGACGAACACGTCGCAGGGCACCGGCTCGAACGGCGCGCAGGTTGGATCCTCGATGCGTTTGTAATCACCGCTAATGACGGCGCGGCTGCCGGCATAGTCGATCACGATTTGCGCCGAGCCGAGCACGTGGCCAGCCGGGACGAGACGGACGCGCGCGTCGCCGATCATGACGGTCTCGCCGTACGGCACGGCCTGCTGCACGTCGCCAGCGCGCTCGGCGCCCATGCGCGCGCGCATCACGTCGAGCGTCGCCCCGGTCGCCAGCACCGCGCCGTGGCCGGGGCGCGCATGGTCGCCGTGGGCGTGCGTGATTACGGCGCGCGGCACCGCGCGAACCGGGTCGATGTAGAAATCACCCGGAACGCAACAGAGTCCCTCGGGGCAGACTTTCAGCCAGGTGTCAGGTGCGGCAGCCATCCGACCTGATTTAGGTCGTTACACCGCGTGTGCGACCAGCGCTCAGCCGATTGCCGCCTCAATCCACCGCGCCCAGGCGAGCACCGCGCGGTCATCGCCGCGCCGGCCGACGATCTGCAGGCCAAGCGGCATGCCGGCCGGTCCGGTGCCCACCGGCACGGTGACGCAGGGGACGCCGAGACTCGTCCAGAGCGAGTTGAACGTCGGCTCGCCCGTGTGGTGGAGTCCTTCGGGTGCCTCGGCCGGCGCTGACGGGGTAATCAACACGTCATGCTCGCGCATAGCATCGCCGAACACGGCGCGCCCCGTCTCGAACGCGGCGTAGGCGGACCGCATCTGCGCCTCGGTCTGCGCCATCCCGAAATCGAGCCGGTCCATCAGCGCCGCGCTGATCTGATCGCGATGATGGGCGAGTTCCCAGCCCATGGCCCGGGCGCTCTCGTGGTTCATCACGCGCGGATGCGCGTCGAGCACCGCGTCGAACACTTCCGGCAATCGGCTCTCCGTGACCGTGGCGCCAGCGCGCCGACACGCGTCGGCGGCACGGTGTAGAAGCGCCTGCGTCTCCGGCGACGCGTGGTGCCACACCGCCGACTGACAGACGCCGATCGAGGGCATCCGCGGCGGCGCCGCCTCCGGATCGCCGAGGTCGTAGCCGGACAGCACGCCCGCGACGAGCGCGCAGTCGGCGACCGAGCGGGTCATTAGGCCGATCGTGTCGAGGCTCACCGACATCAGCTTCATGCCGACGCGGTCAATCAGCCCGAAAGTCGGCTTGTAGCCGACGACGCCGCAATAGGCGGCGGGGCGGATGACGCTGCCGGCGGTCTGCGTGCCGAATGCGACTGGGCAGAAGAGATCGGCGACGGCAGCAGCCGAACCGCTGCTCGACCCGCCGGGCGTGTGGCCGAGGCCGCGCGGGTTCGCCGTCGGGCCGGGCGTGCGGGTCGCGAACTCCGTCGTCACCGTCTTGCCGATGACCACCGCACCGGCGACCTGCGACCAGGCGACGCAGGCCGCGTCAGCGCGCGGCCGCCAGCCCTCCCAGATCACCGAGCCGTAGCCTGTCGGCAGGTCGGCGGTGTCGAGCACGTCCTTGACGCCGATCGGAATGCCGCCAAGCGGCAAGTTGGCCGCGGCGGCGCGCCCGGCCGCGGCGGCGGCGCGGCAGGCGGATGGGTCGATCGCCGCGAAAGCGCGCACGGACGGCTCCCGCGCGGCGATGCGGTCGAGGCACGCCTCCATCAGGTCCACCGGATCGAGCTTTCCCGCCGTGATCGCTCGACGGGCCTCGGTGACGGTCAGGTGGGCGGGATCGGTCATTCTTTTATTGCTCCTGGGCGGACCCGACGCGGTGAGTGGACAGGCTGGCGCGGATGGGCCAGCCGGTCCAGTCTCCGCACATGGACGCGTCGTTTCCGAACGTTGATCAGTCTCAGGGCCCTCACGCCACCGGTGACGGTAGCGTCAGTGGCCCTGTTGTGCGGGTCTTACGCCTTCCCGACGGCGGCCTTGTCTGCGAGGTAAATCTCACCCCTGACGAGTTGCCGCCGGTGCTGCGAAAGGATCTCGACCGGGCGCTCGATCAGGCGCGGGCGGCGGCGCTGCTGCAAAAGCCGGGGCCGGCCTGTGCGTTCCGGTTCCGCGGGAGCGACGGCGGCACGACCGAGGTTGCGATTCTCGATCCCGACGCGCGCTGCTGGGCCGCCGCCATCGCCGCGACGACCGGGCTCGGCAGCGCCTACGCGGTGGCGCTCTGCCTTCGGGTCCTCGGCGTGGTCGACCTCGCCGCCAGCGCCGGCGCCACCGCCCGGGCCCGGATCACACGGCGCGGCCGCGGCGTCTGCAATATCGACCGCGCCTTGCTGGATGCCGCCGCGTTCGGCCCTATCACCGCCGACGGGCGTATAGACCCGGCTACAACCACCGTTGGGGTCGGCGCCACCTCGACCATTTGACAGCCCTCCACAGGACATCGGGATACAAATGCGACGCTTCATCAGGCCATTCGCCACACCGTCCGCCCTCGCGGCGGCGATCCTCCTCAGCGGCTGCATGGCGCCGCCGCGCGCGCCAGACGGCACGATCGAGCAGTCATCGGCCGATCAGAAAGCGCTCGTCGCGTGCCGGGCGCGCGCGAACGAGGTGTATGACCGGCAGAACCGGGGTGCGATCTTCACCCCGACGAATACGGACCGCGACACGCCGCGCTCCACCGGCTACGTCTTCGGCAACCCGACGAGCGGCCTGAGCGCGCGCTATGGCTATGACAACATGATCGACGATTGCCTGCGCCACACGAACGACGCCGCCCCCGGCGCCGACACGGCAGTCCAGACGATCGCGACGCCAGCGCCACCGGTTGTCCGTACCGCGCCCGCGCGATAGACGCCGCTTATTCACCACCAATCAGCCACACCCTTTCCGAGGAGCCTAACCCCATGAGCAAGATCATCCGTACCGCGCCCAGCGCGATCCTGTCGCAGGCCGTCGAGTATCACGGCTTCGTCTTCGTCCAGGGCGTGACCGCGAAGGATCTGTCGAAGGACATCAAGGGGCAGACCCATGAGGTGCTGGCCGAGATCGACCGGATCCTGGAGGTCCACGGAACGGACAAGACCCGGCTTCTTCAGGCGCAGATCTGGGTGAAACACATCGCTGACCGGGCCGCGATGAACGAAGTTTGGACAGCATGGCTGCCCGAAGGCGCTGCGCCGGCCCGCGCCTGCGTCGAGGCGAACATGGCCGACCCGCGAATCCTGGTGGAGATCATGGTGACCACCTGCAAATGAGGTAGGTCTCGTTCGTTCCCGAAAAATTCGGTTCGGATTCGCACAATTTCGTGCGAATAGGATAATCTTCCGTAATTGGGCGCTCATCCACAGGGCCGATTCTACGATTTCGCGCCTGTGTTACGGAATATGTCCCGCCCCGGTTGCCACGGTTGCAACCCTGTTGCTAGCCCGACACAGGGCTGGGCTACAAAAAGGGGCGAGTATATGGGTTTCTGGGAAGCCGGCGGACGGTTTGCGATTGTCGGGACGGTTGTCCTCGCAAGCGCAGCACTCGTTCCCGGCGCAGCGGCCGCGGCATCAGACAACCTAAAGGTGTCGCAAGCCGATTTCCAAAGTGGGACCGACGAGGGTAGCGCGTCGGGTTCCGGCAGCCACCATGTCGTTTTTTCAAAGAATGGAAGTAAAGGTCGCCGTTTCGTCACGCGGTCGGGTATTTCATGCGTCCCGTTCGCCCGCACCGAATCGGGCATCGAACTTGCCGGCAACGCATGGAGCTGGTGGGACAATGCCGAGGGCACCTATGCCCGTGGCAATCGGCCCGAGCCGAACAGCGTCCTGACATTCCGCTCGACGGGCCGGATGCGGCTCGGCCACGTCGCCGTCGTCGAGCAGGTCATCGGGCCGCGCGAAGTCATGATCGACCAGGCGAACTGGTGGGGTCCGGGCGTCCGTGGCGGCGTTAGTCGCGACGTGTCAGTGATCGACGTCTCGCCGGACAACGACTGGACGCAGGTCCGCGTGGCAGTCGGCCACTCCGGCGAATACGGCAGCGTCTATCCGACGTACGGCTTCATCTATGACCGCCCGGACACGCCCGGCGCGGCCAGTGTGATCCAGGCGAGCGCCAAAACCATCGCGCCCTCAACCGATGTCGCGTCAGCCGTTGAGGTGGACACAGCGGATACGGAGCAGGTCGCCGAGGTGCCGACGCACCGGAAATACGGCCATTCGCGGCGGCCGTCGTGGCACGCGGCGTCGCACCGTACGCGCCACCACCGCGCTAACTTCTATCACGGCTAATCCGGCACTTCCGGGCAGCCGGGCGTCCTCGGTCTAAACCAGCCCGAGGGCGCCCAGCCCCCGCGCCGGCCGCCAGCATCAGCAACGGATGCACCCGGCCGCTCAGCAGTCCCGCCGCCGCCGTCAGGAGCGCGCGCGGCGCGGTCGCTGACGTCGTGGTCGCCAGCAGCAAGAACTGACAGAGCGCCAGCAGATCGGTGAACTAGCTCGCCGTCAGCCATCCGCGCCGCTCGACGATTATGCGTCGCGCGAATGGCAGAACGCCGCCGAACCCCGTCACCCCGATCGTGAAAAAGCCGGCAAACAGGGGCCAAACGGACGGGCGCACGCCGAAACCCTATCGAGCGCGAGCGCGGCAGGCCAGCGCCAGGCGCAGGGCAGCAACACGCGCGCCATGCTAGTTCGAACGACATGCGATCCAAGAGACAAGACCAATGAGCGAAACGACAGCCCGCGTGCAACCGGCCGCCACGCAAACCGCCGCATTCAGCGGTGGCGCCGTGCTGCCGATCCTCGGTGCGGTCAGCCTCTGCCACCTTCTAAATGACCTCATTCAGTCGCTGCTTCCGGCGATCTACCCGATTCTGAAGCAGAACTACGATCTCAGCTTCGCGCAGATCGGCTTCATCACGCTGACCTTCTTCACCACCGCCTCGCTGCTGCAACCAGTCGTCGGCATGGTGACCGACCGGCGGCCGATGCCGTTCAGCCTTCCGATCGGCATGGGCTTCTCGCTACTCGGCCTGCTGCTTCTGTCAGTCGCGCACAATTACGCGATGCTGTTGCTGTCGGCGGGCCTCGTCGGCCTTGGCTCCTCGGTGTTCCACCCGGAAAGCTCCCGCGTCGCACGTATGGCGTCGGGCGGCCGGCACGGCTTCGCGCAATCGGTGTTTCAGGTCGGCGGCAACACCGGGTCGTCGGCCGGCCCGCTGCTGGCCGCGTTCATCGTCGTCCCGCGCGGCCAGGGCAGTATCGCGTGGTTCGCGCTGGTGGCGCTGGCCGCGATGGGCATCCTGACGATGGTTGGCCGCTGGTATCGGGCCCATCGGCGGGCGACGGCCAAACACGCAGCGGCGGCGCCGGCGACCACGCTCAATCGGCGGACGGTCACGGTCGCGCTGGTCGTCCTCGCGGTGCTGGTGTTCAGCAAGTATTTCTACCTCGCCAGCCTAAACACGTATTTCACCTTCTACCTGATCCATAAGTTCGGCCTGTCGGTGCAGGCAGCGCAGGTCCACCTATTCATCTTCCTTGGCGCGGTCGCGGTCGGCACGCTGATTGGTGGCCCCGTCGGCGACCGGATCGGCCGGCGGACGGTGATCTGGTGCTCGATCCTCGGCGTGCTGCCGTTCACGCTGATGCTGCCGCACGCGAACCTGTTCTGGACAACGACGCTCAGCGTCATCATCGGCGTGACGATCGCCTCCGCCTTCTCGGCCATCGTCGTGTTCGCGCAGGAGCTGGTGCCGGGGCGCGTCGGCACGATCGCCGGCCTGTTCTTTGGTCTCGCGTTCGGCATGGGCGGGCTTGGCGCGGCGGCGCTCGGCGTGTTGGCGGACGCGCGTGGGATCGACTTTGTCTATGAGGTCTGCGCGTTCCTGCCGGCGCTCGGCATCCTCGCCGTCTTCCTGCCTGGCCAGTCGTCGTTTCGACGGGCCACAACCTAGGGCGGCGACAAGCACGGCCCGGCGTTAAACGGGCCCACCTTGCCCCGCACAATCTAAGGTTAAAGGCGTTTAACCTCGTCGCGATTATTCCCAAAGCGGGTAGATCGTGGGCATTTCCGCTCGGCACCGACCGAGTCGCCATAGGTTACACAACCGTCAGCTTGATCACGAAATCGTGATCACAATCGCTAATCTACGGTTTACAACGACTTAGCGAAAAACGGCCGATCCAAGACACCAAAGAATTGTAGCGGACCGCTATTGACCGGCTGTATTGCTACCGCAACGCGAACGTGATCGCACCGGTCCGTGCGCGCAAAGGTTGACACGATATGTCTATTTATTATCAATCGTGGTCAGATGAGACGTAAGGAGACAAAAACGTGCTCTACTCTCAAGACCGCTTTATTGTAGACGTACCCCAACAGAGTCAGCCAAAGCCTCTGATTGAGACGGACCCATCTTGGACACCTCTCGATGCGGCGCGCGGGATCTTCGTCGGTCTCCTGCTCTCCGGACTGCTTTGGGCCCTGCTCTTCTTCGCGATCAGGGCGGTCACGCGCTAATCAGTTAGGCTGTATGCCGCGCTGAATCAGGCGGCCGGCCGCGCCGGTCGCACCGTTTGTAGGCGTATAGGCCGTCTGCCCGTTGACCCAAGTCTCGACGATCCCCTCCGCAGGCTTCGTCGGCGTCGTGAAATCGGCGGCATCGCGCACCGTCGCCGGATCGAACAGGACGAGATCGGCATAGGCGCCGGGCCGTATGACGCCACGATCCACCAGACCGAATGTCGCCGCCGTCAGTCCCGTCATTTTGTGGACGGCCGTTTCCAAACTGAACAAACCTACATCTCGGGCGTAATGCCCCAGCACGCGCGGAAAGGTCCCCCAGACGCGCGGATGCGGAAACGCGTCGTGAGGCAACCCGTCCGAGCCGATCATGCCGAGCGGGTGCGCCATGATGCGGCGGACGTCCGCCTCGTCCATTCCGTAATAGATCGCGCCGGCCGGCAGCAGTCGCCCCGCCGCCTCATGCTCGCTCACGCCCCACTCCGCCGCGATGTCGGTCAGCATCCGCCCCGCGTGCTCGGGATGCGGCACGGACCAGGTGACCTGCACCGGCACGTCCGGGCGCAAATGCGACGGCAACAGCACGGTCGATGACGCGGAATAGGGATAGACGTCAAAACCGACCGCCTGCCCCGCCGCCCCGCGGCCGATCGCGGCGAGCGTCTCGGTCGAGCGGCCGTGGTTCTGCGGCTCGCTGCATTTGTGGTGGCTGATGACGATCGGCACGCCGGACGCGCGGCCGATCTGGAGGCTCTCCTCGATGCTCTCGAGCACGCCGTCAGCCTCGTCGCGCATATGCGTCACGTACATTCCGCCCGCCGCGCGCAGTGCCGATGCGACCGCGATCACCTCGTCGGTCGGCGCCGCGTGGCTCGGCGGATAATAGAGCCCGGTCGAAAGGCCCGACGCGCCCTCCGCGAGCGATTCCGCCAGCCGCCGGCGCATCCGCTCGGCCTCGGCGTCGGTCGCTGGGCGATCAACGTCGCCGCCCATCGCCTCGATCCGCAGCACCATGTGGCCGATCAGGGCGACCGTGTTCACCGGCGCGGGGGTGCGGCGGAGCGCGTCGGCGTATTCGCCGAAACTGCCGAACCGCCACCATGACTGGTCGCCGAGCAGGTCGAGCGGCGGTATCGGTGCGGACGCCATCCGCGCCGGCGACAGGCTGATCCCGCAATTGCCGACAACGACCGTCGTCACGCCCTGCGACATCTTGCAGGCCATGCATTCCGGCCCGCAGAGCACCGCGCGGTCATCATGCGTGTGCGCGTCGATGAACCCGGGCGCGAGCGCGCGGCCCTCCGCCATCACCTCCCGCGCCCCGCTCGCAGCCGACAGATCGCCGACAGCAACGATCCGGTCCCCGTTGACGCCGACATCGCCCCGCGTTCGCGGCCCCCCGGTGCCGTCGAAAATGGTTGCGTCGCGGACGATCAGGTCACAGCGGAGGGTCATGCGGTTCG
>CAYSTX010000154.1:0-9068 GCA_964434035.1 uncultured Acetobacteraceae bacterium | reverse complement strand
CACGCTCGGGGTCGGCGCCCTCCTTGTTGATGCCGATGTTGACGCCAACCGGCACCGTCCGGACCGACAGCGCACGCAATCGCGCCACCGCCGCGTCCACGCCCGCGTTGTTGAACCCCATGCGGTTGATGACCGCGAAGCTGTCCCGCAGCCGGAACAGCCGCGGCTTCGGATTGCCGCGCTGCGGCCACGGCGTGACCGTGCCCACCTCGACGAAACCGAACCCGACGCGCATCAGACCGCGTAGCGCGGCCGCGTCCTTATCGAACCCGGCGGCGAGGCCGAACGGATTGGCGAAATGCTGGCCGAGCGAGGTGACCGACAGGCGCGGATCGTCGCGGCGCACATCGTGGTGCGGCCCAATCCCGGCGGCGAGGGCCCGCAACCCAAGCTGATGCGCGCGCTCAGGGTCCATCCGCCGCAGCAACAGCAGCGCCGGTTTGCTCAACAGGTCGATCATGGGCACCGCTTATGCCGCCGACCCTGCCGAGGCGAAAGGCGCCGCTTGTCGCGCGAGCGCCGCCGCGTCATGGATACCGCCGATGTGGAACGAGCCCTATCTCGAGACGTGCTGCCGCGCGGCGCTGCACCGGCTGGTCCTGGCGGGACCGGCCGGCCGACCGCTCAACGTGCCCGACGGCGCGTGTATCGAGCGGCTGTGCGGCATGGGCCTGGCCGCCCTCCGGCCGGACGGACGGGCCACGGTCACTGAGGCCGGCGACGCCCGCCACACGACTGAAATCCTGAAAATACACGTTACCGTAGCAATTCAGTCCCAAAATCCGGCCCCGATCAAAGGCCTCTAGGCATTTTTTCTATTGGTTTGCGCGCCCACGTTTGTCAAAGTGGGTTGGAACCGCAACGACCGACGCCGCACGGATGGACCATGAAGCACGATGATGTCTGGCGGGCGATCGACACGCTCGCCGCCGAAAACGGTCTGTCGGCATCCGGCCTCGCGAAGCAGTCGGGGCTCGATCCGACGACGTTCAACCCGTCGAAGCGCACCATGCCGGACGGCCGCGCCCGTTGGCCGAGCACGGAAAGCATCGCGAAGGTGCTGAACGCGACGGGTGCGACGCTCGAGGCGTTCACGGCGCTCGTCTCGGGTCAGCGCGTGCTGCCGGGCGCCTCCGCCGGCGGGATTCGCGCGCCTACGTCGCGGCGCGTGCCGTTGATCGGCCTCGCGCAGGCGGGCGGCGAAGGGTTTTTCGATGATGGCGGCTATCCGGTCGGCGGCGGCTGGGATGAGGTGAGTTTGCCGGAGATCGGCGACCCGAACGCCTACGCGCTCGAAATCAGCGGCGATTCGATGGAGCCGGTGTTTCGGGACGGCGACATGGTGATCGTCTCGCCCGCTGCGCCGATCCGGCGCGGCGATCGCGTCGTCGCGCGTACGGCGAGCGGCGAGGTAATGGCGAAGCAGCTCGCGCGCCGGTCCGCCCGCCGCGTCGAGCTGCGCAGCCTCAATCCGCAGCACCCGGACTACAGCTTCGACTTGAGCGACATCGCGTGGATCCATCGCATCGTGTGGGCGAGCCAGTGATCGGGCTTGCCATCGGCCTCCCTGATCCCGTTTTCTCACGCCGACCACGCGGCGCCCCGGCGCGCCCGGACAACGGAGGGTCAGATGGGCCACTTGATCGACGGCGTCTGGCACGTCCAAACCGTGCCGTCGCCCAGCGAAGACGGCGCCAAGATCGATCCGAGCAAGGCGGGCCATTTCGTCCGGGCCGAGAGCGCGTTTCGCAACTGGGTCACCCCCGACGGAAAACCCGGCCCGACCGGGCATGACGGCTTCGACGCCGCCGAAGGGCGCTATCACTTATACGTGTCGTTCGCCTGCCCTTGGGCACACCGCACGCTGATCATGCGGGAGCTCAAGGGATTGAGCGAGATGATCCCGATTTCGGTGGTCAACTGGTTCATGGGCGATGACGGATGGACGTTCGCGCCCGGCGAAGGCGTGATCCCCGACCCGCTGTTTCACAGCCGTGCGCTTCATGAAATCTACACGCGCGCCGACGGAACCTACACCGGCAAGGTCACGGTGCCGGTGCTGTGGGACAAGCATACGCAGACGATCGTCAACAATGAATCGTCCGAAATCATCCGGATGTTCAACAGCGCGTTTGACGCTGTCGGCGCGAAGCAAGGCGACTACTACCCGAAAGAGCTGCGCGCCGAGATCGACGCCATCAATGCGCGCGTCTACGACACCGTCAACAACGGCGTCTATAAGGCCGGCTTCGCATGGACGCAGGCCGCGTATGAGGCGGCCATCGGCCCGCTGTTCGAGACGCTGGATTGGCTCGAGCAGCGGCTCGCGCGGACCCGGTTTCTCTGTGGCGAACGTCTCACCGAAGCCGATATCCGGCTCTTCACCACGCTTGTGCGGTTCGATTCCGTCTATGTCGGCCATTTCAAATGCAACATCCGCCGGCTGGTGGATTACCGGAATCTCTGGGCCTATACCCGCGACATTTATCAGCTCCCCGAGGTCGGGCCGACCGTCAACATGATGCACATCAAGCGCCACTATTATCAGAGCCACCGCACCATCAACCCGACCGGAATTGTCCCGGTCGGCCCGGAGATTGACTTCGATGCGCCGGCCGACCGTAGCCGCGACGTCACCCGCGTCCTCCTGTTCTGACGTGTCAACCGCATTCATGAGCACCATCGTCCGCCATGCGTAAACGCGATCCCGCCGACGACATCGTTTGGGCACCCGTTGGGTCGGTTGCCGAAGAAATCCCGACGGCGAACGCACAAGACGCGTCGCCCGAGCAAATCGTCCGCGAAAACGAAACCGTTGCCGCGATCGTCGCGAGCGGATTGTTCGACCAGCCGTATTACCTTGCCGAATCGAACGACGTTCGCACCTCGGGTCTCGACCCCGTTTTGCACTTCGTCCGCCACGGCTGTGACGAGGGCCGCTGCCCCAATCCCTGGTTCGACGTCGCGTTCTACCTCGACCACTACACCGACGTGTCGGGCGCCGACATCAACCCGCTCGTGCACTACGCCCGCCATGGTGAGCGGGAGGGCCGGCGGCCGCACCGGTTCTTCGACCCCGCGTGGTATGCGGCGGCGTTCGACGTGCCGGACGGCGTGTCGCCGCTCCGGCATTTTCTCGACCGTCGCTTCATCCCACCGCACGCACCCTGCGCCGACCTCTACGCGCTCACATGGTCCGACGAATACGCCCACGATATCGCGCTCCGGATCGACCCGTTCCTGCGCGCGATCGATGACGCGGACCAAACGGGCCGCGACCCGTCACGCGATCTGGAAATCGTTGCCCGGTCCGGCCTGCTCGATGCGAACTATTACCTCATCAACGGGTCGGACGTGCACGAGTCCGAGCTCGATGCCGTGACGCATTACTGCTGGTACGGCTGGCGTGAGGACCGGAACCCGAACGTCTATTTCAACACGCGTTGGTACATCGCGACGAACGCCGAAGTGCGCCAGCGGCGCATCAACCCCCTGCTCCACTACATCACGGTGGGGGAGAAGGCCGGACGGCGCCCGGTCGTCTACTTCGACCCGGTCTGGTATCGGGAGACCTATGAGGTTGCGCCGGAAATCTCCCCGCTCGCGCATTTCGTGGCAAACCGGCGCTCACAAAAATTCAGCCCGAACGCGGCCTTCGACGTCGCGTGGTACATGGCGCAATACGGCCATCTCGTCGGGCCAAACCGCGACCCGTTCGCGCATTTCCTGCAAAGCGCGACGTATCGCGACCTCGACCCCTCGGCGAGTTTCTCGTCAGCCGAATATCGCCGCCAACATCTCGGGCGGCCGAGCCGGCATTTTCAGGATCGCGCGCATCCCGACCGGGACAATCCGCTAGTCCACTCGCTGCATGCGTCCTACGTCTGATCGACTGCGCACGATCCCCGCGCTCAACGCGGCGGACGGCGACCTGAAGACCACGATGAACGAACAGCGCATCCACCAGATTTTCCGCCTGAGCATAATGCTCAAGGGCGCGCACGCGCTGCTCGAATGCGTCGGCGGCCTGGTATTAGCGGTCATCAGCACGCAGCGGATCGTCTCGTTGGTCGAGCGGTTCACGCAGGACGCGCTGATCGAGAATCCGCACGACGTCATCGCGTCGCATTTGCTCGGCTTCGCGCATGCGATGTCGGTGCAGACGAAGAACTTCTACGCATTCTATCTTCTGTCGCATGGCGTCGTGAAACTCGGTCTTGTCATCGCGCTGCTGCAAAACCGGCTCTGGGCCTATCCGGCGTCGCTCGTCGCGCTGGCCGGATTCATCGTCTACCAGGTTTACCGCGTGTCGCTGGTGGGCACTGTCGGGCTGGTCGTGCTGACTGTCTTCGACCTGATCGTCATGGGGCTGATCTGGCACGAATACAGGGTGGTGCGGCGCCATCTGCCGGCGTCATGACGCCGCGGACGCGGGACGGCAGCACGCTGGGCGCTTAGGCGATCACCCGCTCGACACCCCAGAACCGAAGCACCCGATCGGTCGCCGAGACCGGCGCGTCCAGCACATAGCGGGCGCTCCTTCCGTCGTCCGGGTGGCCTCGTGTGACCGGGTAGCCATGTTCAAAGCCGGGTATGGTCCAAAGCTCGACCGCATCACCCCACCGCTCCAGCCGGACGCCATCAATGTTCGTGCTCGAGGCTTCGGTGCTTGCGTGCAGCGCCGCCCATTGCCGGACGAGCGCGCGGCCGTTACCGGGATCGACGGTCCGGTCGGCCTCGCCGTGCCATACGGACAGCCGTGGCCAAGGGCCGGCATAGCCAGGCGGGCCGAAGTGGCGGGCGCGCTCGGCCGATGTCGGAGCCGGAACGACCGGCCCCGCGTTAGACATCCGCGCGAGCGCTCCCGGCACCGTGTCGGCGCACCCGACGGGGAGGCCGGCAACGACAGCCCCGGCCGCGAAGACGTCCGGATAGGCGGCAAGCAATGCGGCCGCCATCGCCCCGCCCGCCGATAGCCCGACCACGAATATGCGCGACTTATCGCTGGCAAAGCGGCGGGTCGCCTCAACGATCATCGCATGGACCGATGCCGCCTCCCCGTGGCCGCGCGTGATGTCGCCCGGGCGGAACCAGTTGAAACAGCCGCCCCGGTTGTTTTCCGCCCGCTGCTCGGGCAGCAGCAGGGGCACGCCCAGCTGGTCGGCGGCGGCAATCCAGCCGCTATCGGCGGCGAAGGCGGCCGCCTCCTGGTGACAGCCGTGCAGGACGACAACCAGCGGCGCCCCGCGCCGGGGTGCGATTTCCGGGGCGTACAGCCGCATTCGCAGCTTGCCCGGGTTGTGACCGAAGCCGGGGACCTCCAGCACGCCACCGGTGCCCGCGGCGAAGCGGGAGAATTGGGTCGGGGGCGACGTAGGCGGCGGCGGAGGCGCCCATGACGTGCCAAGCCGTGACGACGCGTGGCGCATCATGTCGCGCAGGACCGTCGTATCGAGCCGAAGGTCGTGCGGCCATTTCATCAGGAAATCCTTTGCAGTGGTCATTGGCATTCGTCATCGAGAATCGTCATCGGGCGGAACGCCCAGCATGTGGGGATTGCTGCATCGCAGCAACGCCGATTCCCAGCACGTGACAAAGGGCAGGTTGACTCGTCAGGAGCAAAGGAGAACAAATAAAGAACGCACACAGCCATGCACATCCTTCCTCCCCTCCGGGCGCCACGCGCCCGTAACGCGTTGATTTCCCTACATCCAACTTCCTCGGATGCGGCCCGGTCGCGGCCTTTGCCGCCGCATCTGGCGGCCCTGCGGGACCGGCTGCGGCGGGATCATGCGATCACGTCTGCGGGGGTTCTCGCGTTCGGCGATCCGCGAATTGATCGGTGCCTACCCGGCGGCGGCCTGCCGCTCGGTCAGTTGCATGAGATGGAGGCGACGGGAATCGAGGCTGAGACGGGCGCGCTCACCGCCGGGTTCGCCGCCGCCCTGCTGTCCCGCCTCGCGCCGGGGCGGGCGATGCTGTGGATCGCGCCGCGGGATGACCTCTATCCGCCGGGCCTGCGCGCCTTCGGCCTTGATCCGGCCCGGCTCGTGTTCGCCAAGCCGCGCGACGATGCCGGTGTGCTCGCCGCGATGGAAACGGCGCTGCGGGAGGGCGGGGTCGGCGCGGTGGTGGGCGAGGTCGGCCGGCTCGACCGCGTCGCCTCCCGCCGGGTGCAGTTCGCATGCCTCCGCCACGGCATTACCGGCTTCGCGCTCCGCCGTTTTCCGCACGGCCGCCCGGCCGGCTTGGCCGCGCAGGAGGCAACCGCGGTCGCGACCCGCTGGCGCATTGCCGCCCTGCCGAGCGCCGCGCCAGACCTGACACTCGGTCACGCGCGGGCGACGCGGGAGCCCGGCACGCCGCGCTGGCACTTGACGCTCGGCCACGCGCGGGGCGGCCGGTCGGGCGCCTGGATCGTCGAGCCAGCCCCGCCCACCGAGACCGAGGAGGCCGACAATGACCAAGCCCTCGCCCCGCATCCTCTCCGTGTGGTTGCCGAACTGGCCGATCACCCGGCTGACGCGCCGCAACGCCGCCGCCTCGCCGGCTGACGAGACGGCCGCCGTCATCACTGCCGAGACGGTGCGCGGGCTGCGCCGCGTCGCCGCCGCCGGCCCAGCCGCCGCCGCGCGTGGGCTCCGGTCGGGGCAGGCGCTGACGGATGCGCGCGCCCTCTGCCCGGATCTGGTCGCGGTGGAGGCGGACGCGGCGGCCGATTTGGCGGCGCTCGCCGTTCTTGCCGGCTGGTGCGAGCGCTATACGCCGATGGCTGCCCCCGACCCGCCGGACGGGCTCTGGCTCGACGTCACCGGAGCCGCTCATTTGTTCGGCGGTGAGCAGGCGCTGGCCGACGACCTCGCCGACCGGCTCGCCCGCGCCGGCATCCCGTGCCGGATCGCAATCGCCGGCACGCCGGGCGCGGCCTGGGCGCTGGCGCGCTCGCTGCTGGGGCAGGACCGGGCCGTTCTCGGGCCCGGGCGGGAGCGGACTTCCCTCGCCGGCTTGCCGGTCGCGGCCCTGCGGCTCGATCCGCGCTGCGTCGCCGGGCTGCGGCGGATCGGCCTGCGCACGGTAGGCGAGCTTGCCCGCGTGCCCCGCGCCGAACTCACCGCCCGCTTTGGCGAGGCGCCGGTAAGACAGATGGATCAGGCATTCGGCGCGGCGCCTGAGGCGATCGCCTGGCCGCATCCGGCCGCGCCCTGGGTCGAACGCCTCGCCTTCGCCGAGCCGATCGGCACGCCGGAGGATCTCGCCCGCGCGCTGGGGCTGCTCGCGACCCGGCTTTGCGCCCGGCTGGAGGCCGAGAGAGCGGGTGCGCACCGGATCGTCGCCCGCTTCTTTCGCGTCGATGACATCACCGAACGTTGCGCCGTCGCGACCGCGCTGCCGGTGCGCGACGCCGCCTATCTGACGCGCCTGCTGACCGAGCGGCTCGACACGGTCGATCCCGGCTTCGGCGTCGAGGTGATGACGCTGACGGCCGAAACCGTGGCGCCGCTGCGGCCGACCATGCGGAGCCTGGGCGAAATCGGCGCCGAACCGACCGCGAGGTTGGCGACGACCGTCGACACGCTCGTCAACCGGCTCGGTCAGGAGCGCGTCTGGCGGCCCGTTCCGCAGGCGAGCCATGTGCCCGAACGCGCCGTGCGCCGCACCTGCCCGCTCGATCCAGCCGACGCCGCGGCCGAGCGGCGGGACTGGGCGGTGGACGACCCCGACGCCGCCCCGCGCCCGGTGCGCCTGCTGCGCCGGCCGGAGCCGATCGAGGCGACCGCGCCGGTACCGGACGATCCACCCGTGCTGTTCCGCTGGCGCGGCGTGCTGCATCGCGTGCGGGCCGCGACCGGCCCCGAGCGCATCTCCGCTGAATGGTGGCGCACGCAAGGCGCCGAGGACGCGGCCGACGACACCGACCGCGTGCGCGACTACTACCGGGTCGAGGACGAGCACGGCGCCCGCTTCTGGATCTTCCGGCGCGGCCTCTCGGGCGCGTCCGACTGGTTCCTGCACGGCCTGTTTGCGTGATGCCTGTCTATGCCGAGCTACAGGTCGCGACCGCGTTCAGCTTCCTCCGCGGCGCGTCACGGCCGGAAGAGCTGGCCGCGACGGCGGCGATCCTCGGCCTTTCGGCGATCGGGGTCTGTGATCTCAACACCGTCGCCGGCGTCGTGCGCGCGCATGAGGCGGCGCGGCAGGTCGGCATCCGGCTTCTGCCGGGCGCGCGCTTGTCGTTTCGCGACGGCACGCCCGACATCCTGTGCTACCCGCGCGACCGCGCCGCCTGGGGACGGCTCTGTCGGCTGCTGACAATCGGCAAGAAACGCGCGCCGCATGGCGACGCGAGCGATGCGGCGCGGCGGCTCAATCGCTGCTTTCTCGATTACGCGGATCTGCTGGCGCACGCCGAGGGACAGGTGCTGATCGTCGTGCCGCCCGAGCGGCTCGATGCCGCGTTCCGCGCCGCCATCACGCGTATCGGACACGATTTGCCGCGACAGGCGCGCATCGCCGGCACGCGGCGATATCGCGGCGACGATAACCGCCGGCTACGCACGATCGCCGCGTCCGGCCTGCGGATGGTCGCGACCAACGACGTGCTCTATCACCTGCCCGACCGCCGCGCGTTGCAGGACGTGCTGACCGCGATCCACCTCGGCTGCCGCGTCGATCAGGCGGGACGCGCGCTGCACCCGAACGCCGAACGCTACCTCAAATCCCCGCGTGAGATCGCGCGCCTGTTCCGCGAATATCCGGAGGCGCTGGCCGAAAGCGTCGCGATCGTCGCGTCGTGCGACTTCGCGCTCGATCAACTCGCCTACGAATACCCGGACGAGCCGGTCCCGCCCGGCCTCACCGCCGACGCGCATCTCGCCGACCTCACCTGGCGCGGGGCGGCGGAGCGATATGCGGATGGGGTGCCGGAGCGCGTGCGCGCAACGATCGAGAAGGAGCTGCGGCTGATCGCGCAGCTTGGTTATGCGCAATACTTCCTGACCGTCCACGACATCGTCCGCTTCGCGCGCGGGCGCGGCATCCTGTGTCAGGGCCGCGGCTCGGCCGCCAAC
>CAYSTX010000153.1:0-9087 GCA_964434035.1 uncultured Acetobacteraceae bacterium | reverse complement strand
GGTCAACCAGCCGAGCTCGCGTCGATCTACGTGCAGCTCGCCGACGACGGGGCCAGTTTCACGACTGGAAACATCTACGGCGCCGGCGGCGGAATGGGCCAGCCATAGGGGAGTCTGAGCGATGGACGTACCGGTCACCTCCACGCTTCGTTCCGGTGACGTTCCCGCCGCCGCGTCGCGCGCCCCGGCGATCAATCTCGATCCGAGGGAGCGCGCGGTGTCCATCGCCACGGGCGCCGGGCTCGTGCTGTTGGGTGCGCGACGTGGGGGCGTCGGCGGCCTGCTTCGTCTGCTCGCAGGTGCGGCTCTGATCGGGCGGGGTGCCACCGGCCACAGCATGATCTATGCCCAGCTGAGTGCCAGCCCCGCCGAGCGGCGTCTCGCGCGCGCGAAGGGCTGGCGCACGGCTGCCGCTGTCGCGCGCAGTGTCACGATCGCCAAGCCCCGCCCGGAGGTGTTCGCCTTCTGCAGCAACTTCCCGAATTTGGCGCGCGTCATGCGCCATATCGAGCGGATTGACGTGCTCGACAATCGGCACTCGCGTTGGACCCTGCATGCGCCGGGCGGCTTGCACGTCACATGGGATGCCGAGATCACGGAGCTTCGCGAGAACGAGCGGATCGTGTGGGAGAGTATGCCGGGAGCCATGCTTCAGAGTACTGCATGGCTGGAGTTCCGCGACGCTCCGCGCGAGCGCGGCACCGAGGTCCGCGCGCTGGTCTCGTACAAGCCTCCTGCCGGCCAGCTCGGCCGCGCGATTGCCAGGGCGCTCGGTGACGAGCCCGGCCAGCAGGCGCGCGAAGATCTCTCCAGGCTGAAGCAGATTCTGGAGACCGGCGAGATTTCCACTAACGCCATGCGCCCCGACCAAGTCTGAGGAACCAGCACTATGCGGGCGCTCTGCTGGAACGGCATCAACGATCTGCGGGTCGAGACCATCCCCGATCCCGCCATCGTCAATCCGCACGACGCGATTGTGCGGGTGAAACTATCATCCGTATGCGGGTCGGACCTGCATCTCATGAGCGGCTACGTTCCCACGATGAAACCGGGCGATATCATTGGCCACGAGTTCATGGGCGAGGTCGTCGAGACCGGCAGCGCCGTCACTAAGCTCAACCGTAGCGACCGGGTTGTGGTTATCGGCATCATCGGCTGTGGTGAGTGCCACCATTGCCGCCGGCGAGAGTTTTCCTGCTGCGACAATTCCAACCCGAACCCGCGCGTGACCGAGATCGCGTACGGCCATGGTTGCGCCGGCATCTTCGGCTATAGCCACGCTTTCGGCGGGTATGCCGGGAGCCACGCGACCTACGTCCGCGTTCCCTACGCCGAGGTGAATGCGTTCCGAGTCCCCGACGGCATACAGGATGAGAAGGCGGTGTTCGTCTCCGATGCATGCCCGACCGGTTTCATGGGTGCCGACCTTGCGGGCATCGAGCCCGGCGATATTGTCGCCGTCTGGGGATGCGGTGGCGTCGGCCAGATGGCAATGCGAATTTCCTACTTGCGGGGCGCGGGCCGCGTCATCGGGATAGACCGCTTTCCCGAGCGGCTCCGGCTGGCGAGCGAGCGGGCCGGCGCGGAGGTGATCAATTACGAGGAATACGATGTCGCCGAGGCCTTGACCGAGATGACGGGCGGCCGCGGGCCGGACCGCTGTATCGATTGCGTGGGCATGGAGGCGGACGAGAAATCCGCAATTGGCCTCTATGACACGATCAAGCACCAGCTCTTATTATCGGAACGCATCATGGCGCTGCGCCAGGCGATCTATGCCTGCCGCAAGGGCGGAACGGTGTCGGTCATGGGCGTGTACGGCTCGTTCGTGGACAAGTTTCCGATGGGCGCGATCGTCAACAAGGCGCTCACCTTGCGATCGGGCCAGCAGTCCGGGCAGCGCTACGTCGAGCAGCTGTTCCAGTGGATCGAGGCCGGGCAACTCGATCCGTCCTATCTGCTTACCCACCCGATGTCGTTGGAACAGGGGGCGATGGGCTACCAGATGTTCAAGGAAAAGACCGACGGCTGCGTCCGTGCGGTCTTTGCCCCGTGATCGAAGCGGCGCGAGCTGACACGCTCGCGCCGTTCGCCACCCCGTCCTATCCGAAGAAGCGCGAGACGAAATCAGCGACCGAGCGCTCGAATACGACCGGAGGGCCATAGTCGTATGCTGGCGCAGAGGTGCTGGAGCACTTTCGGCTGCCGTCAGCGCCCACCATGCATCCGGTGATCTGGCTTACGGGATTCGGCGTATAGCGCTGATCGACGTTGATCGAGAACCACCGTCTGGGTGCGGCCTGGTCTGGGCCTGGGGTGACGATCGAAGCAGAGCTGACCGAACCGAGCTCGGTCCGGATAATCTGATCGAGGCAAGAACTCGTGCAGCTGGGCACGAAGCCGGTAATCTCTACACCGGTTGGGCCGTCTTTATCCAAGAGCTCGTAGGCGAGAGAGTCGGCGCGCGCGGGTTTGGAACCTGCGGAGCCCGCCAGCGCCAAGGCGCAACACACGAAGAAGGCGCGGGCGAGCCATATTCGAGACGAGCCTAAACTAGGTCCGGGTTCACTGCCTGAAGACGGGCCTTCATCGGCATGCGGGACGGAGGGTGTAGCCATCGTATCACCTATTTCCTTTATGTTCCGAAGGTAACCATCCGCTCATTGAGCGGATGCGAGTGCGCCCGGAACCGGCGCGATGTCGTTGCGATTCCACCAGCCGCCGCCAAGCGCCGCGAACAGCGACGCCGTATCGCTCAGCCGCCGGGCTTGCGCCTGGATGAGCGCGGTGCGCGCGGTCTGGTACATTTGCTCCGCGTTGAGCACTGACAGATACGAGCCTCCGCCGAGCTTGAACTGCGCGCGGGCGATATCGAGACTTCGCGCGGCGACCTGCTCGGATGCGGCGGCGGCCTGCAGCGCGCTCGCGTCCGACTGCAGCGCGGCGAGCACGTCGGCGACGTTCTGGAACGCGTAGATCAGGGTGGAGCGATATTGCGCGGCTGACGCCTCGAACTGCGCTTCGGCGGCGCGCTGCTTGTGCCGCAACGTGCCCCCGTCGAACAACGGCTGCGTCAGGCCCGCGATCAGGCTGTAGAACTGGTTGCCCGGGGTGAACGCGTTGGCGATGTCGTTCGGCGAGGTGCCGAGCGAGGCGCTCAACGTTACCTGCGGCAGGCGGTTGGCGATGGCGACACCGATCTGCGCGCTGGCGGCGTGCAGGGCGGCCGAGGCCGCACGCAGATCGGGTCGCTGCTCGATCAGGTGCGACGGGACGCTGACTGGCAGATCCTGCGGAAGGTGCAGCGAGGCCAGATCGAACTGTTGCGTAAGCGTGTCGCTCGGGAATCCGCCTGCCAAAGCGGCGAGTAGATGGCGCTGCATGGTCAGTTGGGATTGCAGGGGAACGAGCATCTGCTGCGCCTGCGCCAGCACCGCCTGCTGCGCCAGAAGGTCCGCCTGTGCAATCTCGCCTGAGCCGTACTGGCGCCGCATGATGTTGCAGATTTCGGTATCAGCCTTGATCGTGTCCTCTTGCGCGCTGATCAGCCCGCGCAGCAACGCTTCCTGCACGGCCGCAGCGACAAGGTTCGACGTGAGTGAAAGATATGTCGCTTCCACCTGAAACTTCTGCACCTCGGCCTGCGCCTTCAGGCCCTCGACCGTGCGCTGATTGAGGCCGAAAACGTCCGGCGTGTACGAGACGGAGAGTTCCGCGGCGAACAGCGAGTAGTACGGCTTGCCCGACGCCGAGGCAGGCGAGAGCGCCTTTGTCGGCGTCAGGTATTTGGCGTCCGACAGGCCGGCCCTTACCTGGGGGTAATACGCGCCCTCCTGCGCCAGGGCATACTCGTTTGCAGCGCGCAACGTCGCTTGCGCGGCGGTGATCGTCGGGTTCGCTTGCAGTGCCTTCGTGATGAGATCGTTCAGCGGCTGCGAGTGAAACACCGCCCACCACTGGCCCGGTATGTCCATGTCCCGCACGAAGCGCTGCGCCTCGCCCTGCTGGATCGCGGTCCCGGTGGTCCCATCGGGGATTGCGCCGAACCCGGCCGTCTTGGGCGCGAACGGGTTCATGAAGTCGGGTCCGACCGCGCAACCGCCGAGCGCGCCCGCCAGCGTGCCCGCCAGGGCGAGACGCAGTGCTTTCTTTGGCATCGTAACTTTGGGCATGATCATTCCGCCGGGCTGAGGACCGCGTTCATCCGCCGCTCCGCCGCCACGCGCCGTTCGCTGCGGAACCAGGGGTAGACCGCCGGCAGCACGAGCAGCGTCAGGAAAGTCGCGGAGATCAGGCCGCCGATGACGACGGTTGCGAGTGGCCGCTGCACCTCCGCGCCGGCGCTGGTCGAGACCGCCATCGGCAGGAAGCCAAGGCTCGCGACCGTTGCCGTCATCAGCACGGGACGCAGCCGGCTCATCGCCGCCTCCGACGCCGCCTTGACGGCGCTCAGCCCTTCCTTGCGCTTCTCCTCGATCGTGGTGACCAGCACCACGCCGTTCAAAACGGCGATGCCGAAGAGCGCGATGAACCCGACGGCGGCCGAGATGCTGAACGGCAATCCCCGAGCGGCGAGGGCGAGCACGCCGCCGATCGCGGCGAACGGGACGTTGCAGAAGATCATCGCTGAAAGGCTGAGTCGCTGATACATGATGAACAGCAGCGCGAAGATCATCGCGAGCGCGGCGGGCACGACCACGACCAGCCGTGAAAGCGCATCCTGCAGGTTCTTGAACTGCCCGCCCCACGCGATCGAGTACCCGCTGGGCAGCTTCACGTGCGCCGCGACGGCCTTCTGTGCGTCGGCCACGAAACTAGCGACGTCGCGGCCGCGGACGTTGGCCTGCACCGTGATCTTGCGGCTCCCTTGCTCCCGGTCGATCTGCGCCGGGCCTTCCTCCATCCGAACGTCCGCGACTTGGCTGAGCGGGACGGACCGGCCGGTGCTGTCCGAAATCCGGAGGCTCGCGATGCGGGCCATGTCGGTGCGGTCCTGCGGGCTGAGGCGGACACGAATGTCGAAGCGCGCGTTGCCTTCGACCATCGTGCCAACCGTGCGGCCGCCGAGTGCCTCGACCTCGTCGAGCACCTGGCTCACGTTCATGCCGTAGCGCGCGACGGCTGCGCGATCGACGATGACGCGCAGATAGGGCTGCCCGGCAGTCTGCTCCGCCGCAACGTCCGCGGCGCCCGGAACAGTCGACAGCGCGGCAGCCACGCTGTCCGCCGCAGCACGCAGCTTGTCGGGGTCGTCGCCGTAGATCACGGCCGCGACGTCGGACCGCACGCCCTGCAGCATGTCATCCATGCGCATCTCAATCGGCTGCGCCCAGCTGAGCGACAGACCGGGGACGCTCTCCTTCAACGCCGCCGAATAGGCATTGATCAAGCCGTCACGGTCCTGCGCCGTCCGCCATTCGGAGCGCGGCTTGAGCATGATGAACGTGTCGCTCTGCTCGACGCCCATCGGGTCAGTCGGAATCTCGGAGCTGCCGCCGAGCGTGACGGTGGTTTTCACTTCGGGGAACTTCAGCAGCGTCTTCTCGATCATCGTCTGCGTCTTGACGGCGCTTGACAGACCGATACTCGGCAGCTTGGTCGTGGTGACCGTCAGCGCGCCTTCGTCCAGCTTCGGGATGAACTCGCCGCCGAGGCCCGACGCGATCAATCCGCTACCGGCCAGCAGCACGATGGCGAAACCCATCGTCCAGGCGGGATGGCGGGTCGTCAGCGCCAGCAGCGGCGCATAGCCGCGGCGGGCACAGGTGATGATCCGGCTGTCCTTCTCCGCAATTCGTCCACGCAGCAGGTAGCTCGCCAGAACCGGCATGAGCGTGAGCGTCAGCACCAGCGATGCGATGAGCGCGAACACCACGGTCAGCGCCATCGGCCGGAACAGCTTTCCTTCGATACCTTGCAGGCTGAGGATCGGCAGATAAACGACGGTGATGATCGCGACGGCGAACACGATCGGCCGAGCCACCTCGCGCGCGGCTGCGTGAACCACCTCGTCGACGGGGCGATCCGGATGTTCCGCCCGACGTTGCACAACGTTTTCGATCATCACAACCGCGCCGTCGACGATCAGGCCGAAGTCGATGGCACCAAGGCTCATCAGGTTGCCTGACAGGCCGGAGAAGTACATCGCCGTCGCCGCCGCCAGCATCGAGAGCGGGATCGCCGCGGCGACGATGAGGCCGGCGCGCGCATTGCCAAGCAACAGGAACAGAACCGCCATGACGAGCACCGCGCCCTCGGCGAGGTTGTGCGCCACCGTGTGGATGGTGAGCCCGATCAGGTCGGCCCGGTTGTAGTATGGAACGATCTCGACGCCCGCCGGCAGGGTCGGCCGGATTTCATCGACCGCCTTGGCGACGCCGTCCGCCACGGTGCGCGTGTTCTCGCCCATCAGCATCAGCGCGACGCCGACAACCGTCTCGCCCTTGCCGTCCCGCGTGACAGCGCCCAGGCGCGGACGCGGCGCGGCAACGACCTGCGCGACATCGCGCACATAGAGCGGTACGCCGGCCTCGCTGGTGCGCAGCACGATGTTGCCGAGGTCGGCGGGGTTCTGGACCAAGCCTTCACCGCGGATCACGGCCTGCTCGCCGTTGTGCTCGAGCGTCGCGCCGCCGCGGGCGCCGTTGTTACGCTGCACCGCGTCGAACACGTCACCGACCGCGAGGCCGTAACGGGTGAGTGCTGCGGCCGAGACCTGGATCTCGTACGTCTTCAGCTCGCCGCCATTGGCGTTCACGTCGATGACACCCGGGACCTGGCGCAGGCGTGGCGCGATCTGCCAGTCGAGGATCGTGCGCAGATCCATCGCCGAGCTGTGGGCACCGCGCACCTCGAACTGATAGATCTCGCCGAGGCCCGTCGAGATCGGCCCCATCTGCGGCGGGCTCGCTTCGGGCGGCAGCTGCACTTGCGGCAACCGGCTGCTGACGAGGTTGCGCGCGGCGTAGATATCCATGCTGTCCGCGAAACGGACGTAAATGACCGACAGGCCGTAGCGCGAAACCGAGCGGATGTTGTCCATGCGCGGCATACCCTGTAGCGCGAGCTCGAGCGGCGCGGTGATGAAGCGCTCGACGTCGAGCGGGCCGAGACCCGGCGCTTGCGTGATGACGAGCACCTGGCGGGGCGAGATGTCGGGCTCAGCGTCGATTGGCAGACGTTGCAGACTCGCTGAGCCGACCACACCGAGGATGACGACCAGCAATACGACGACGATGCGGTTGGCGAGCGCCGCGTCAACAATCTTCGAAAACATGGCGGTTCCTCAGCCTTCGTCTGGGATCGATGACTGCATCAGGGCGGCCTTCACCCAGAAGCTGCCGTCGGTGACGATCGTCGCGTTGGCAGGCAGACCTTTGACGACCTCGGTGAAGCCACCGCTGTGCAGACCGAGCCGAACGACATGCCGCTCGAACCTTCCCGGACCCGTCTGGGTGAACACGACCGGCTTCCCATCGATCTGCTGCAGTGCCGCGTCCGGTACCATCACGCCATCACGGCCGAGCGGCGACTTGATATCGGCAGTAACGAACATGTTGGCCCGCAGCGCGCCGTCCGGGTTCGGCACTTCGCACCGGATCCTGGCAGTGCCGCTCCGCGGATCGATCTGATCGGGGATGTAGGCGACGCGGCCCACGAAGGTGCGGCCCGGATACGCGTCGACACTGATCGCGACGTTCTCCCCGACCTTCACGGCGCCCAGATCGCGCTCGGCGATGTCGGCCAACACCCACACCGTCGATAGGTCGGCGAGCGTAAAGAGCTGACGAGACGTGTCGACGAGTTCGCCAGGTACGGCGCCGATGGAGTGGATCATGCCGGAGAAGGGCGCGACGATCGCGCCGCGCGAGCTTGCCGGACCCTGCACGACGGAGACGATGTTGCCGGCCGCTGAAGCCTGCGGCCCGGCGGGCATCTGCCGCTGCTCGGTCTCCCGCCACTGCTCCAACTCAGCCTGGCGCGTGCGCACGGCGGCGTCGGTTCGCGCGACTTCGGCCCGGCGGCGTTCCAGTTCGCTCTGCGCGAGCCCCCCGATCCGTACCAGCTCGCCGGCACGATTGTAGGCGGCCTGCGCCGCGGTCGCTTCGGCCTTTGCCTGCACCAGCGCCGCCTGGGCTTCGGCGATGCGGCTGCGCGTGTCGCCGAGATCGTAGTTGTCGAGCAGCGCCAAACGCTGGCCCGCCTGCACCGGCTGGCCGACGGCGACCTCGATCGACTCGATCCGCCCGCGGGCCGGGGGGCTGAGTTGCGCCATACGCAATTCGTTGAACGCAACCACGCCCGTGCCCCGCACGGTCCGCACCAGCGGCTGGACGTTGGCGGTGGCGAAGTGCAGATCCATATTCTGCAGCGCGGCGGGCGCCACGTCGACGCTGTCGGATGGCGCCGCAGGCGCTGACGCCACGGTCGCCACTGGAGCCGCAGGGCTCGACGACGCTGCCGATCCGCGACTGACCTTGAACCCTCCCGCGGCACCCAAAAGCGCCGTCGCACCCATTGCGGCGGCAACCAGGGCCGTCGCTGCCAGCAGGAGCCTGATCCGCGACTTCCTGATCGCACGCTTATCTTCTCGAGACTTCGGTGCGTACGGATCGACAGCGTGTGTGGTCAGCGGCATGGCGACGATACCCATCCGAGCGGTGAACTTCGCTGGAGGGGCTATCAGGGCCACTTGACATGGACCTTACAGCCGAGTGGTCGCGCTTCAGTTTGGCGTCAGCAGAGTGGCCCACATATGACGACCTCGGAGGGGCACCATCGTGCGAGTTCTATTGGTCGAAGATGAGCCGCACATCGGCTCTGCTGTTCAGGAGCACGTCCGCGCGGCCGGACACGCGGTCGATTGGGTCCAGTTGCTCGGCGATGCGGACGACGCGGTGCGGTCGGTGTCCTATGACGCGCTGCTGCTCGACCTACACCTGCCGGATGGACGCGGACTCGACTTCCTCAAAAAATTGCGGCGGCGGGGGTCGGAATTGGCGGTCGTGATCCTGACCGCGCGCGACCAGATCAGCGACCGGATCGACGGGCTCAAGGCGGGCGCGGACGACTACCTGGTCAAGCCGT
>CAYSTX010000152.1:7249-9104 GCA_964434035.1 uncultured Acetobacteraceae bacterium | reverse complement strand
TAGCACCGTCGTGCCGGGCTCCGTGCGCCCGGCGGGCGCGATCGTGAACTCGCCCAGCCCGTCGGACGCCCAGATATGCGCCTCATCGGTACCGGCGCGGCGGGACGTGACCTCGACTCGGTCCGCGACCATGAAGGCCGAATAGAAGCCGACGCCAAACTGCCCGATCAGCGCCGGCCGATCCTCCGCCTTCGCCGCCTCGAGCGACTGGCCGAAGGCGCGGGTGCCGGAGCGGGCGATGGTGCCGAGATGGTCGATCAGTTCCTCGCGCGTCATGCCGATGCCGTCGTCGTCGATGCGGATCGTGCGGGCCGCCTTGTCGGGTGCGACGACAATCCGGGCACTCGCGGCGGGCGCGAGCGTCGGATCGGTCAGCGCCAGGAACCGGCGGCGGTCGATCGCGTCGGCGGCGTTGGCCACCAGCTCGCGCAGGAAGATCTCGCGATCCGAATAGAGCGAGTGGACGACGAGATCGAGCAGCCGCCCCACCTCGGCCCCGAACCCGTGCCGCTCAACCCCCTCGGGCGCGGCCGAGTCGGCGGAATGATTCGCGTTCGTGTCCATGAAAACCCTCCGTCAAGCCAATCGGTCGGGGCCATATGCACTTGAAAGTCAAGCGTTTCAATGCGCGGGCGATGCGGTCTGGACTTGTGTCTCCGAACGGCGCTTGCAATCCCGCCGCGACGTCCCAACCATCGCAGTATGGACTTTGCGCCGCGCGTCAAAGCTGTCCTCGGCCCGACAAACACGGGCAAGACGCATTTGGCCATTGAGCGGATGCTCGCCCACGCGTCGGGCGTCATCGGCTTCCCGCTTCGTCTCCTCGCCCGCGAAAACTATGACCGGATGGTTGCGATCAAGGGTGAGCGCAACGTCGCGCTGATCACCGGCGAGGAAAAAATCGTGCCGCCCGGCGCGCGCTGGTTTTCCTGCACGGTGGAGGCGATGCCGCTCGACCGGCCGCGTCCCGGCAGCGCCCGGCACGAGATCGCGCCGCGCGGGGTCGAGTTTGTCGCGGTGGACGAGATCCAGCTCTGCGCCGACCCCGAGCGCGGCCACATCTTCACCGACCGCCTGCTGCACGCGCGCGGGATGGTCGAGACAATGTTTCTTGGCGCCGAGACCGTCCGCCCGCTGCTGCAATACCTCGTCCCGTCCGCGACGGTCGAAACGCGCCCGCGGCTCTCGTCGCTGACATATACCGGGCCGCAAAAGCTGATGCGCCTGCCACCGCGGACCGCCGTTGTCGCCTTCAGCGCGGCTGAGGTCTATGCGATTGCCGAACTTATCCGGAGACGTCGCGGCGGTTGCGCGGTCGTGATGGGGCGGCTCTCCCCGCGCACGCGCAACGCGCAGGTGGCGCTCTATCAGGATAAAGAGGTCGACTTCCTGGTCGCGACCGACGCGATCGGGATGGGCCTCAATATGAACGTCGACCATGTCGCGTTCGCCGGCCTCTCGAAATATGACGGCCACTGCCCGCGCCGCCTGACACCGGCCGAGCTCGCGCAGATCGCCGGGCGCGCGGGGCGGGGAATGCGCGACGGCACGTTCGGCGCGACCACGCAGTGCCCGCCGCTAACAGATGAGCTCGTCGCCGGCGTCGAGAGCCATAATTTCGACCCGCTGACGCAGCTCTGTTGGCGCAACAGCGCGCTCGATTTCTCGTCCGTGGACGCGCTGCTCGGCAGCCTTGCCGAGCCGCCGCCCCGCCCCGGGCTGGTGCGCGGCAACGACGCGAGTGACGCGGAAACGCTCGCCGCACTCGCGCGCGAGGCGCCGATCCGCGCCGCCGCTGTGGGGCGCGGCATGGTGCGGCTGCTCTGGGACGCGTGTCAGATCCCGGATTTCCGCA
>CAYSTX010000152.1:0-7149 GCA_964434035.1 uncultured Acetobacteraceae bacterium | reverse complement strand
GGGCGCGGCATGGTGCGGCTGCTCTGGGACGCGTGTCAGATCCCGGATTTCCGCAAGATCGCCGACGACAGCCACGCCCGCCTCTGCGCCCGCGTGTTCGACCATGTGGCGCGGGAGGGGCACCTGCCAACCGATTGGCTGGCGAGCCAGATCGGCGCGCTGGCCCGGGCTGACGGCGACATCGACACGCTGATGCAGAGGCTGTCGGGCGTGCGGGTCTGGACCTACATCGCCGCCCGCGCCGACTGGGTCGCTGACAGCCTGCATTGGCAGGCGGAGGCGCGGCGGGTCGAGGATCTGCTGTCGGATGCCCTGCATGAGCGCCTCACCGCGCGCTTCGTCGACCGCCGGGCGACGACGCTGATCCGCCGGCTCGACGCGAACGACGGCGAGGCGCTGCTATCCGCGATCACCCGGCGGGGCGAGGTCGTGGTGGAGGGACACCCGGTCGGGCAGGTCGACGGCTTCGCCTTCGCCCCTGACCCGATGGCGGAGGGCGACGAACGGCGGCTGGTCATGCGCGCCGCGCGCCGGGCGTTGCGGGCCGAGATGCCCCGCCGCACCGTCCGGCTCGAACAGGCTGCCGACGGTGCGTTCGCCGTGACGCCGGACCATGCGATCACGTGGGAGGGCGCGACGGTCGCCCGTGTTCGGCCGGGGCGGACGGTGCTGCGGCCGGTCGTCGAGGTGATCGACAGCGAATATCTGGACGGGGCGGCGCGCGAACGGGTGCGCGTGCGGCTGCAGAAGTTTCTCGACGACCACGTTCGCGCCGGACTCGCCCCACTGTTCGCCGCTGCGGCGGCAGCCGAGGCGGACCCGGCGCTGCGCGGTCTCCTGCACCGGCTGATGGAGGCGATCGGGCTGCTTGTCGGCGGAGACGCGGGCGTGCTCGATCCAGCCCTACGCGGGCGGCTGAAGGCGATCGGCGTGCGGGCCGGGCGGTTCGCGCTCTTTCTGCCCGCGTTGCTGAAGCCGCGCCCGGCGGCCATTCGCGCCTGGCTGATCGCGCTCGCCGCCGGACATAAGACGCCGTCATTGGCCCCGCCCGGCCTCGTCTCGATGCCGCCGCCGGCCGACTGGCCACCAGGGTTTGCCGAAGCCGTCGGGTGGATCGAGGCCGGTCCCGTGCTGATCCGGCTCGACATCGCCGAGCGGGTCGGCGCCGAGCTGCACTGGGCGACGCGAAGGCGGCCGCAACCGGTGCCAGCCGACCTCGCCTCCCGCTTCTCGGTCGCCGCCGCATCGCTACCGGTGATCCTGCGCCGGCTGGGTCTCCGCATCGTTCCGGCCAGCACGCCCGACCCGGCGTTTTATGGACCGCCATCGCCGGCATTGCTGACACAGGCGGCGCGAAGCCGGCGGCCGGCCAAGCCGCATCCGCCACGGACGCCGCCGGAACCGCGCCCGGCGGCGCCAACGGACGCGTCCGGTCCATTCGCGGCGCTCGCCGCCTGGCGGCGCTGAGGCGGGCGCCACATGATCGGTCTCGCACCCGACGGCGCGTGGCAACGGCTCGACGCGTGGCTCTGGTGCGCGCGTGTGCTGCGGCACCGGGCCGATTGCGTACGGCTGATCGAAACCGGGTTGATCCGCATCAACCGCCAGCCGACCGACAAGCCGCACGCGCGGCTCCGCGTCGGTGACGTGCTGACGGTGCCGGTCGCCGGCGATGTTCGTGTCTGGCGCGTGCTGGCATTGGCGGCGCGGCGCGGGCCCGCGTCCGAGGCGCGCGGTCTCTATGAGCCGATCGACGAACCAGCTACGATACCGGGGTCGGTCGCGACCGTCCCTTGCACGACTGGGCAACAGGCGGCATATCGCCGGGACCCGCAAAGCGCGGCTGATCTCTCGCCCAGGGAAGACTGACTGAATGACCTATGTGGTCACCGAGAACTGCATCCGTTGCAAATACATGGACTGTGTCGAGGTGTGTCCGGTCGACTGCTTCTATGTCGGCGAGAACATGCTGGTGATCCATCCGGACGAATGCATCGACTGCGGCGTGTGTGAGCCGGAGTGCCCGGCCGAAGCGATCGTGCCGGATAGCGACAACAAGGCAGCCGCCTGGCTCGAGCAGAACCGCACGTACAGCACCGCCTGGCCGAATATCACGCGCAAGGGTGTCCCGCCCGAGGATGCCGACGAGTGGAAGGATAAGCCGGGCAAGGCGGAGCTGTTTTCGCCCGAACCGGGCAAGCCCTGAGATCGTTCCGGCGGCACCGTCCCACCGGACGGTGACGGGTCCCTTTTCTTGTGCTATGCTCCCTGTCGCGTTGCGTGATGCAGCCATGCAGCCGCTAACGCGCGCATCGTCTGTCCAGAAAAAGCGTCGTCCGTGCGGCCCCGCCGTGCGGGACCGGCGTCATTTTGGGCCGATGACGTCCGTATCGGACGGCACGCCGCCTGGTGCGCGCGGAGGATCGGGAGATGGTCGCGATGAAGGGCGAAGGGTTAAAGGCGGGCGGATCGACCCCGGCATCCGGGGGCATCGTCGGCCGTGGCGGGGTTCGGCGCACGAGCGCTTCCGGCAAGCCGTCGGCAAAGGCAACCGCAAGCAGGGTCAGCCCAACCAAGGGTGCAAGCCCCAAAACCGCGAAATCCCCATCCCGCGCGAAGCCAGCAAAGCCGACTTCCGCCAAGCGCGCCGCATCAACGACCCGCGCGCCAAAGGCCGCCGCGAAATCGGGCGGCAAGCGGACAGCCGTAAAGACGAAGGCGGCCGCTGCGGCGACAACCTCACGATCGACCCGCCGGCCGGCCGGCAAACCCGCGACCGCGAAGGCGCGCTCTGCCAAGCCGGCCGCGACGAAGACCGAGAAGCGGCCGAGCCCGCCAAAGCCCGCCGCCGCCAGGCCGGCGGCCAAAAGCGCCACCAAGAGCGCACCAGTGAAGTCCAAGAATCCGGCCGCCGCCAAGACGCGCCCGGTTACGCCTGCCCCGCCGAAACGGGCAGCCGAACCCGACGCGAAGCCGGTATCTTCGCGAACGCCGGCGGCGGCAAAGCCAACCACACCGTCGGCTGCGGTGAACAAGACGTCACGGCCCATGCCCTCGCCGTTGCCGTCGGTCGAACCAAGTAAGCCGACGCCCGTAAAGGGTGTCGCGAGCCCAACCGCGACATCCCATCCTCCTGTTTCAGAAAAGGCTTCGCCCGCACCTGTGTCCAAATCTGCCAGCCAACCGTCCCGTGAACCCGCAGCCAACGCGCCCGACCCGGACGCGGACACACCAGTGGCCGCCGTGCCGCCCGTGGTCGCGCCGCCCTTCGTGACAACCACCACACGAAGCCCGTCCGAGCCAGACGCGACGCCCGTGCCGGCGAGCGCGGCCGAGCCGGAGCTGGCCGATGCTGATTTTGTCGAGGAGGCCATCGACGCGGACGGCGAAGACGACGCGCTTCCGCCGGCCGACGATGATGACGATGAGGTGGAGAGCCCCGGCACACCGGCGCCCGTGTTCGAGCGGCGCGGCTTCGGGGAGCGGCACGTGCCGCCGCCCCGCCCGCTCGCCAAGGCCGAAGTGTTCGTCGAGGGCGACCATGTCGTCTATCCGACGCACGGGGTCGGCAAGGTCGAGAAGATCGCGATCGAGGAGATCGCCGGCCACAAGCTCGAGCTGATCCACATCACGTTCGAGGAAAACCGGATGACGTTGCGCGTCCCGGTCGCCAAGGCGCGCACGGCCGGGCTGCGCAAGCTCGCCAGCCGCAAGATGTTCGACGAGGCGCTCGCGATCCTGAAGGGCCGTGCGCGGATCAAGCGGACGATGTGGTCGCGGCGGGCGCAGGAATACGAGGCGAAGATCAATTCCGGCGACCCGCTGGCGATTGCCGAGGTCGTGCGCGACCTGCACCGCAACGCCGGCCAGCCGGATCAGAGCTTTTCCGAGCGCCAGATCTACGAGGCGGCGATGGACCGGCTCGCGGCCGAGCTGGGCGCGCTCGATCAGACCGACAAGGCGACGGCGGCGGCCAAGCTCGCAGCGTTCCTCAAGACGGTCTGACGCAAGGCCGACCCCGCCGGGCTCAGCCGACGCGGTGCGATTGTCGGCTTAGCCGACGCGATGCAATTGTCGGCTTAACCGACGGGGTCGATCCAGTTGTGCAGCGCGAGGCCGCCATCGACGACCACCGTCGTGCCGGTCACGTACGCCGCGAACCGGTCGGACAGCAGCGCCATCGCCATGCCGGCGATATCGGCCGGCGTGCCGACGCGGCCGAGCGCGATCTTTGGCGTGAGCGCACCGACATTGGCGGCAAATCCACCGCCGGGAATGGCACCCGGCGCGATCGCGTTGACCCGGATACCCGCGGGGCCGAACGCGCGCGCCAGTTCCTTGACCAGCATCGTCTGACCGGCCTTGGTCGCGCTGTAATGCGGCAGGTTTCGCGGCGTTTCCGCATGCAGACTGGTGACAATCAGAATGCGCCCACGGATCCCTGCTGCCCGCATGCCGAGCCCGGCGCCGCGCGCCAGCGCAAACCCGGCCCGCACGCCGACCGCGATCATCCGGTCGAATGCCGCCTCGGAAACGGCGAGCGCGTGTTCCGCCTCGTCGCGGCGCGGACAGGCGGCGTGCACCAGCATCGCGAGCTTCCCGCCCGAGGCGGAACTCGCCCTCGCCAGCACATCCGACGCCGCGCCGGGTTCGGCGAGGTCGGCCGGGACGAATTGCGCCTCGATCTCGCAGGCGAGTGCCGCGCCGCGTTCGGTGTCGTTGTCGGTCAGCACGAGCCGCGCGTCCTCCCGAGCCAGCGCCTCGGCGATGCCGCGCCCGATTCCCGACGCCGCACCGGTGACCAGCGCCCACTCACCCGCGAACAACCCCACCATGGCGTCCCCTCCCGTGCTGACGATACTCTCCGACCGCGCCGGCGATACTGACGCGCGGCACGGAGGATGCCCATGCCCGAAGGATCATCGTCGCCCGCACCGAACCCGCGCGCCCTGCCGCCCGGCCTTCTCGCCGCGCTGTCCGACGTAGTCGGCCGCGCCGGGCTGCTGACGGATCCGGCCGATACGGCGACTTACGCGACGGACTGGCGCGGGCTCTATCACGGACGGACCGCGGCGGTGCTGCGGCCGGCGAGTGCCGAGGAGGTCGCGGCCTGCGTGCGGCTCTGCGCCGAGGCCGGCGTGCCCATCGTGCCGCAGGGCGGCAACACCTCGATGGTCGGCGGTGCGACGCCCATGGAGGACGGCAGCGAGATCGTCCTGACGCTCGGACGGATGCGCGCGGTCCGCGACCTCGATCCGGTTGATATGACGATGACGGTCGAAGCGGGGATGACGCTCGCCGCCGCGCAGCAAGCCGCCGCCGAAGCCGGCTGCCTGTTGCCGTTGTCGATTTCGTCGGAGGGGAGCGCGCAGATCGGCGGCGTGCTGGCCGCCAACGCCGGCGGCAACAACACCGTCCGCTACGGCAACGCGCGGGATCTCGTGCTCGGGCTCGAAGTCGTTACGGCGGATGGCGCGATCTGGAACGGGCTGCGCCGGCTGCGGAAGGACAACACCGGCTATTGCCTGCGTCAGTTGTTCGTCGGCAGCGAGGGCACGCTCGGCATCATCACCGCCGCCGTGCTCCGCCTCGCGCCGCGCCCGACGGAATCGGCCGTCGCCCTCTGCGCCGTCGGGTCGGAGGATGCGGCGCTGCAGCTTTTCACCGCCATGCGGGCGGAGGACGCGACGGCGGTGCAGGCGTTCGAATACATGTCCGGCGCCGGCATGGAACTCGTGCTGCGCCACATCGAGGGCACGACCGCGCCGTTCGCGTCGCCCTCGCCCCACTATGCGCTGATCGAACTCGCGACCACGCGGCGCGACGCCAATCTGCGCGGGCTGCTGGAGAATGTGCTGATGGAGGCGCTGCAAGCGGGTACCGTAACTGACGCCGTGATCGCCGAGAGTGAGGCGCAGCGGGCTTCACTCTGGCGTCTACGTGAGGAGCACGCGGAGGCGCAGAAGCGTGCGGGCGCGTCGATCAAGAACGACGTCTCCGTTCCAGTCTCCCGCGTGCCGGCGCTGATTCGCGAGGCGTCGCGCGTCGGGGCGGCGCTGATGCCGGGCATTCGGCCCGTGCCGTTCGGCCATATGGGCGACGGCAACATCCACATGAATTTTGTGCAGCCCGAAGAGATAGATGCAGAGACGTTCATGGCGCGTTCGGAGGAGGTGATGCATGCGGTCGGCGACGTGGTCCGTGCCCTCGATGGCAGTTTCTCCGCCGAGCACGGCGTCGGGCGCCTCAAGCCGCCGATGATGACGGAATGGCGGGGCGGGACCGAACTGGCGCTGATGCGGCGGATCAAGGACGCGCTCGATCCGGCCGGCCAACTCAATCCCGGCCGGGTTTTGCCGCCCGCGACATGAAGGACACTCATTGACTGACGTGTGGCTAAACCGGGTCGGCACCGCCGTTCCCGATCACGACGCTCATCAGATCTTCGTGGCCTATGGAAGATCCGTACGGCGTCGGACGTCTCAAGCCTCAGATGATGACGGCCTGCTCAATCCTGGGCGGGTTCGGCCACGCGCTACATAGAAGGACATTCTTTGACCGAGGTCTGGTTAAACCGGGTCGGCACCGCCGTTCCCGATCACGACATCCATCAGACCTTCGTGGCCTATGGAAGATCCATCCTGAATGATCCGTACACGCTTGACGTGTTCGACCGGATGACGGTGCTTGCCGACATTGACCACCGCTATTCGTTCCTCAACCCGGCCCCAGCCGAGGATCCGTCCTGGATTGATTTCGACGGATTCTATCGGCGCGGCCGATTCCCGAGCACGCGCGAGCGCATGGCTCTCTACGAGCCGCAGGCGCTGCTGCTCGCCGAGCGTGCGACCGCGGACATGCGATTGACGGCGGCGGACCGGGATCGAGTGACGCATCTGATCGTCGCGTCCTGCACCGGGTTTTCCGCGCCGGGATTGGATTTCCAGGTGATGCGCGCGCTCGGGCTGCGCTCGAGTGTGGAGCGGACGATTGTCGGCTTCATGGGGTGTTTCGCCGCCGTCATCGCGCTCCGTCTCGCGCGCCACATTGTCCGCTCGGAACCGGACGCGCGCGTGCTTGTGGTCAATGTCGAGCTGTCGTCGTTACATTTGCAAGCGGATGATGCAATCGAGAAGGTCCTGTCCTTTT
>CAYSTX010000151.1:5427-9163 GCA_964434035.1 uncultured Acetobacteraceae bacterium | reverse complement strand
TCCGCCGCTCCTCTGTCGCGACCAGGCCGTGCTCGCCCTGCACCGCGTTCCAGGCGAAATACGCGACGAGGGATAAAAAGATCATCGGCGCGATCGCCCCGCTCAACCGCCGCCGCCGAAAGCTCCGCTCCGCCGCCATGTCCACCCTGCATTGCACGTGCCACAAAGGCCTCCGTAGCGGAATCCGCGCCGCGCCGTCACCTCCCAATGAGCCGCCGCGGACCGGGGGCCGGGGCGGGGTCCAGGGTCGACGCCACCCGAAGTGCCGGTCCGCCTGAAGCCGGTCGCCAGGCAGGCGGACGATGGTCGGTGGGCGCCGAACAGGGTTAGCCGCCGGCGGACGGGTTGTCATGACCGAAACATGGATGCGATGCGGACGGACCCAACCGGAACCAGCCACAACCAGCGCTCCTGCTCGACCTGCGGGATCTATCGGCACCGTGACAGGATTGAGCGTAGGTCCGGTGGCGGAGAAGCTTGGCTGTGCTGACTGCAACTTGATGTCCGCAAGCTGTCAGATCGCGTTCCGCTACGTTGCATTTTTCCCCGCAAAGTCGGCAGGGTGTTGCTGCATGTTCAGGCTAGTTCCGGGTGATTGCGTGACGCAACAATTGGAGACGAGGCTCACGAAGCCTCAGCATATCCATCTGCCGATACATCTGACTTGGCGCGACTAAAATGGTCGGATTTGGAATGGTTTGGCAGTCAAGCGACAGCACATGAAGGATGCTCGGTCTGACATGTTTGGAACGACAAGCACACAAACGAACTTTTCCGCACACAGCCCGCGGTCGTTTCCCCTGCGCCGGCACGTCACGAGAACGGAACGGTTCCGTGGCTACGTCCACGCTGGTTTCCCTGCATGATGCGCCAAGGCTTTTCCGGCAACATCCTTTCTCCAGCCGATAAGCCCGCCGAGGGCCTTGGCCAACCCGTACATGTCGATCCTGAGGTCGATAGGGCGGTTCGGGTGCCAGCGCGTCGCGCCCGGTTGCTTATGTACGGAATGCTGCTCGGGTGCCTCGCCATCGCCATGTATCTGTTCGGTGTGCTGCTGGCGCTCCCCCGCCATCTGCTCGGCAATGATGCGCGTTTCCTTGCGTTCGACGAATGGGTTGTCTGGTACAGCGGCGTTCCGTTAGTGCTCGGCCTTTGCCTGGCCTTGGTCGACCTGTTCGTACTGTTCGGTCGCAAGCGCGCCGCGAGACCGGAGGTGCGGCACGATCCAATTGGCAACGCACGGCTCGTCGTGGCGCTGACCGCGTACGACGACGAGGACAGCATCGGGGACGCGGTCCGAGACTTCCGGACGCATCCGCTGGTGGACGAGGTGATTGTCGTCAGCAACAACAGCCGCGACCGAACACTCGAACACGCACTCGAAGCCGGGGCGACGGCGATCAACGAGCCGCAGCAAGGGTATGGTCGGTGTGTTTTCCGCTGCTTTCAGGAGGCGCTCGCGTGCCGCAATGAGTTGATCGTGCTGTGCGAGGGCGACAGGACGTTCCGGGCCCATGACCTGGACAAGTTGCTGGCCTACGCGCCGCATGCCGACATCGTCCAGGGCACGCGCACAGTCGAACGGCTGCGCGCCCGGTTCACGCAGCTCAGCACGTTCATGTATTACGGCAATCTGTTCATGGGAAAGCTGCTCGAAGCGAAGCACCTGGGCCGCAGCACAATTACCGACGTCGGCACAACGTACAAGCTGTGTCGACGCGAGGCATTGAGCCGGCTGATGCCGCACCTGGAGCCGGCAGTAAACCTCGAATTCAACGCCCATTTCCTCGACGTCGCACTTGAGCAAGGGTACGACATCGTTGAGTGCCCGATCACATTTCACGCTCGTGTGGGCATCAGCAAGGGCGGAAACGTCAATAACCGGCGGGCGCTCCGGGTCGGATTGCGCATGTTGGTGGGCATTGCCTGGAGCTGGAGAGTGATCGAGACATGACGGACGTTGATTACCATGGCTCCCGCCTGGTCGAGGACCGGCGGCGAGACGTGCTGTGGGAGAGCCTGTGGCGCTATCGCTTCAGCGCCATGGTCCGGCCGACCGACTGCGTGCTCGACCTGGGTGCAGGCTATGGCAACTTCATCAACTCTGTCGTCGCAGGTCGCCGCATCGCGGTCGATAGCTGGCCGGGGTTTCCGGCCCACTTGGCTGCGGGAATAGAGCATAAGGTGGGCAGCGTCACCGATCTCGATTTCCTCGAAGACGGCGCCGTCGACTTCGCCTTTGCAAGCAACCTTTTCGAGCATTTGACCAAAGAGGATTTCTCGAAGGTCCTCGCTGCCTTGCGCCGCAAATTGTCATCAAACGGCACGCTGACAATCGTGCAGCCGAACTATCGCTACGCGTTCCGCGAATATTTCGACGATTTCGACCATAAGAGCGTCTATTCCCACGTGAGCCTGGCCGACTATCTCGTGGCCAACGGCTACGAAGTCTTTCTCGTCGAGCCCCGGTTCATGCCGCTTTCGGTCAAGGGCCGCCTGCCGGTCAAGCCGTTCCTGATCAAGTGGTGGCTCGCCTCACCGTTCAAGCCGATCGGCAAGCAGATGCTGATCCGCGCGCGGCCTAGGCGATAAGCATGCACGACGCAACGCATAGCGCACCGACTGCGAGCCTGCCGCGCGAGACCGCGCGATGGGTCGGCCCATTCCTGCTGACTGTCCTCATCGCCGTCCTGGCAGTTCATGTGGTCGGCGTTCTCCGCGACTTTGTCGTCGCCATCCGTTACCCATACGAACTGGACTACGGCGAAGGAATCGTGTGGCAACAGGCCGCGTTGATCCCCGGGCCCCGCATGTATGGGGTTGGGCAGGATCTGCCCTTCATCGTGTTCCACTATCCCCCGCTCTTTCACCTGCTGGCGCGGGCGTTAGCGGGCTTCATGCCGGATCTGCTGTCGGCCGGCCGGCTGGTGTCAGCGATTTCTACCGTTGCCATCGCGCCGCTCGTCGCAGGCTTGGTTCTGTTTGCGTCCCGGCCGTCGGCCGATGGGCGTCCCGACATGCGGATCGGGATCGCAATCGCCGCGGGGCTGCTGGCGCTTAGCCTGCACGCCGTGCGCAGCTGGGGAATGGTGATGCGTGTGGACATGGTGTCCATCGCGCTCAGCCTCGCCGGCGTATTGGTCGCGTGTTGGTCGGACGGCCGGATGAGGGGGACTACCTGCGCGCTACTGCTGTGCGTCGCATCGGTCTATTGCAAACAGACGGAGCTTCCGGCCGCGGCCGCGATATTCTTTGTGGTGCTGCTGCGCCGCCCCCGCGTGGCGATCGGCGCAGGCGCCGTTGCTCTGACGGCTGGGCTTGCGGTCCTAGGCCTGCTGCAGTGGCTTACAAATGGCGGATTCCTGCAGAACATCGTCGCGGATAACGTCAACCGCTTCGGGCTGCGCCACGCGGCGTACGTATTGGTGACGGAGTTTATGAGCCTTCCGTTTATGGCGCTGATATTGGTGGCGGCCTGGATAATTTTGCGAGGCATGGTCGTGTCCGCTACTGGGGGCATGGTCGCACCCGCTCCGGGAAGTCCGCTACGACGTCTTCAAGCGCTGGCGCAGCTGCGACGATCGCTAGCGGACCGGGCGACGGCGGCCCGTGCCATGGTGCTGCTGCACTTCGCTTTCGCTAGCTTGATGCTTTTCACCATCTTCAAATCCGGAGCCAACTACAACTATCTCATTGAGTGGCTCTGTGTCGGCTGCGTGTTGATCGGCGTGCTGCT
>CAYSTX010000151.1:0-5327 GCA_964434035.1 uncultured Acetobacteraceae bacterium | reverse complement strand
TCAAATCGGGCGGTTTCGCCTTCATGATTTACAGCGACGACTCACTTGGTCCCACGCCCCGCCGCAGCCCGGCGGTCGACGCAGCGATGCGGCTTGCGTATCCGCGGGTGGAGCATGTCGGTCGCAGGCTTTATTTGCACCTACCCGCCAAATGAATCTCGGCGCACCGTGCATCAGGAAGGAACCCCGATGACACCAACGCTCGCCGACCTCGAACATGCCGCCGCCATCGTCCACGCGGCGGTCCCGCCGACGCCGCAATATGCGTGGCCGCTGCTCGCCGAGCGGGCCGGATGCGAGGTGTGGGTCAAGCATGAGAACCACACACCGATCGGGGCCTTCAAGGTGCGAGGCGGACTCGTCTATCTCGACCGCTTGCGGCGGGAGCGGCCGCATGTGCGCGGCCTGATTTCGGCGACGCGCGGAAACCATGGACAAAGCCTGCCGTACGCCGCGCGGTGCACTGGCGTCAGCGTCAGCATCGTCGTGCCGCACGGCAACTCGGTCGAGAAGAACGCGGCGATGCGCGCGCTCGGTGCCGAGCTGATCGAGCACGGCGAGGATTTTCAGGCCGCGCGCGAGCACGCCGAGCGTCTGGCCGCCGAGCGCGGGCTCGAGATGGTGCCGTCGTTTCACCCGGACCTCGTTCTCGGCGTCGCGTCCTATGCGCTCGAGCTGTTCCGCGCGGTCGCCAATCTCGACGCCGTCTATGTGCCGATCGGCATGGGTTCGGGCATCTGCGGCCTAATCGCGGCGCGGGACGCGCTTGGCCTCTCGACCGAGATCGTCGGCGTCGTCGCCGAGGGCGCGCCTGCTTACGCACTCTCGCTCGCTTCCGGCCGGGTCGTCAGCACCGAGCGCGCGGACACGATCGCCGACGGCATGGCGTGTCGTGTGCCGGACACGGACGCGCTCCGGATCATCGCCGCCGGCGCGGCGCGGATCGTCCAGGTCGGCGAGGCGGCGATCGCCGACGCCATCCGCGCCTACTGGACCGACACGCATAACCTGGCAGAGGGGGCCGGTGCGGCCGCCTTCGCGGCGCTGATGTCGGAACGTGACCGGATGAGCGGGCGGCGCGTGGCCGTGATCCTCACCGGCGGCAACATCGACCTCGCACTCGGCCAACGCTTGCTCACGCCGCGTTGATACCGCTGCCTTATTGTCGCCAACGCGTCGCCATGATCGTCGCGTTGACTATCCTGGATGGCGGGGCGAATCCCCGCCGGAACAGGAGAGACCATGATGAATATTCGGCGGTTTCTTACGACGGCGACGCTGGCGGCGAGTGTCGGCGCTGTGGCGCTCGGCGCGCTGCCGACCCTGGCGCGGGCGGATTGGGATCGGGGCCGCGAGCGCGGGCATGAGTGGCGCGAGCACGCGTGGCATGAGCGCGAGTGGCACGAGCACCACGAGTGGGCGGAACGCCGCTGGGCGCCGCCGCCGGTCTACTACGCGCCGCCCCAATCCTATTACGTTCCCCCGGCGGTCGTTTATCGCGCACCGGGTTGGTGATCCGCCACGCGCGATCACCAGTAGTTTATCGCGGCAAAAGACGTTGAGCCTCCGTGGCGGCGCGCGCACCATCCCGTGTGCGTGCCGCCTGTCCCGACTGCAAAACAAGCAAAACGGAGGAGAACGCCGTGGCTCAGCACTACATGATGCGGGTGAAATTTAGCGCCAACTCGGTCAAGGCGCTGGTGAGTAAACCGCACGATCGGACCAACGTCGCGAAGCAACTGATCGAGAGCTTCGGCGGAAAATTGCACCATTACTACCTGGCGTTCGGCGAATATGACGTCATCCTGATCGCTGAGTTTCCCGACAATGCGTCGGCCGTAGGCGTCGCGATGGCGGCGACCTCGACCGGCGCTTATACCGGCTTCGAGACCACACCGCTGCTGGCGCCGCACGAAGCCGAAGCAGCAATGAAGAAGGCCCACGACACCAAGACTGAGTTCAAGCCGCCAAGCTGAGGCGTCTGGTTGCCGCGCGCCAAGGTCGAGCGTGACGCCGGGACCGTCACGCCCGCCGCCGCGGCGCGCCGGTTGACCGGTGCTGGTTTCAGCCGCCTGATGCGATCGCCGCCGTCAACGCCGGCGAATAATTGCACTCAGGAGGGCACATCATGGACACCGATCTCGGGCGCGAACAGCGTTTCCACGTCAGCCATCTGAACGAAGCGGATTTCAAGGTCGGCGGGCTCCGCACCTATTCGGCGTATCGCGACCTCGGCGTCGCCGAGGCGACCAACGGCCTCGCCGTCGCGCACGTTATCCGAATGATCGAGCCGTTCTCCGAAAAGCTCAGCCAGCGCCATCGTCACGACGTGCAATTTCAAATGGTCTGTGTGCTGAAGGGCTGGTTCAAGACCGAATTCGAGGGCCACGGCGTGCAGACGATGCACGCCGGATCATGCTGGATACAGCCGCCGAACATCCGTCACACCGTCGTTGGCTGGTCAGACGATTGCGAGGTGCTCGAAATCGTTATGCCCGCCGACTTCGAAACGGTCGTCGAAGCGTAACCTAGCCGGCCTTCGACGTGCGCAGCACGCTGCGGCCGGCATAGCGCGCCGATGCGCCGAGTTCCGCTTCGATCCGGATCAGCTGGTTGTATTTCGCCGTGCGATCGCTGCGCGACAGGCTGCCGGTCTTGATCTGACCGCAGTTCGTCGCGACGGCGAGGTCGGCAATTGTCGAATCCTCGGTCTCGCCGGACCGGTGGCTCATCACCGCCGCATAGCCGGCGCGATGCGCGGTCTCGACCGCCTCGAGCGTCTCCGACAGCGTGCCGATCTGGTTCACTTTCACCAGGATCGCGTTCGCCGTCTTCTCGGCGATGCCGCGCCGCAGCCGCTCGGTGTTCGTGACGAACAGATCGTCACCAACCAGCTGCACCCGGTCGCCAAGCCGCGCCGTCAGCAGCGCCCAGCCGGCCCAGTCATCCTCGGCGCACCCATCCTCGATCGAGACGATCGGGAAACGGCCGACGAGATCGGCGAGGTAATCGACCATACCGCCGGCATCGAGCGTCTTGCCCTCGCCCTCCAGCTTGTATTTGCCGTCGTGGAAGAACTCGGTCGCGGCGCAATCGAGCGCGAAGGTGATCTCCTCGCCGGGCCGGTAGCCGGCGCGCTCAACGGCGGCAGTGATGAAGGACAGCGCCTCCTCGGCCGAGCGTAGGCCGGGCGCGAAGCCGCCCTCGTCGCCGACATTCGTGTTGTGTCCCGCGTCATGAAGGCCGCGCTTCAGTTCGGCAAAAATCTCCGACCCCATCCGCACCGCGTCCGCGATGCTTGGTGCCGCGATCGGCTGGATCATGAACTCCTGGATGTCGATCGGATTATCCGCGTGCTTGCCGCCGTTGACGATGTTCATCATCGGCACTGGCAGCGTGCGGGCGAGCACGCCCCCGACGTAGCGATGTAGCGACAAGCCGACATCCTCCGCTGCCGCCCGGGCAACTGCGAGCGAGACGCCGAGGATCGCGTTCGCGCCGAGCCGCGCCTTGTTCGGCGTGCCGTCGAGGTCAATCAGCGCCTCGTCGATACGGAGCTGCTCGGTCGCGTCCATGCCGCCGATCGCGTCGAAGATCTCGCCCTCGACATTGGCGACCGCGCGCCGCACGCCCTTGCCGAGGAACCGGCTCTTGTCGCCGTCGCGCAGCTCCACCGCCTCGTGCGCGCCGGTCGACGCGCCCGACGGCACCGCGGCCCGGCCCATCACGCCGCTTTCCAGCACGACATCAACCTCGACGGTCGGGTTGCCGCGGCTGTCGAGGATCTCGCGGGCGACGATATCGGCGATGGCGGTCATGGCGGGTTTCCCTCTGCGCTTGCTGGCCGGTTGCGTATCATTCGACGCCGCCGCATGCCAGAGTGGTAGCTGCGTAACCGGCGGTCCGGCCTGGCGAATGAGGGCGGCATGCATCCGAATCCCATCAGCTCCCGGAATCCCATCAGCGATCTGCTCGGCTACCTGACGGCGCCCAATTGGACCGCAGGCGCGCTCTGGCTGCTGCTCTTCGCGTCGGTCGTCATCGCCGTCGTCGCCTGGCGCCGCGATCCGGAGAGCCGGACCGGCTATGCGCTCTTCCGCTGGCCGCTCCGGCTGCTGATCGGCCTGATGTGGTGGGAGGGGTCGCTTTGGAAGATCCCGCCGGATGAGGGCGGGCTCCTCTACTGGATGAATATGATGGTCGACCACGCCGTGCTGCCGGTCCACGGCACGCTGGTCCGGGACTATGTTATCCCGAACATCGATGTCTTCGGCCCGATCGTTTACCTGGTCGAGGTCGGGATCGGTGTCTCGATGATGCTCGGCCTGTTCACCCGCCTCGGCGCCCTTGCCGGCTTCGCGATGGCGGTCAATCTGTGGCTCGGCCTCTATTCGGCGCCGGGGGAGTGGCCGTGGACCTACGGGTTTCTCATCATCATCATGGCCGAGTTCTTTCTCGACCCGCCGGGCCGGCAGCTCGGCCTTGACGCGCTCCTGCGCGGGCGGCGCAGCGGCGGGGCGCTCGATCTCATAACGTGATCGCCAACGCCTTTTCCGGAACAAACTGACCGCATGACGACACCGCCGATCCTGACGGCCAAAGACGCCGACGCGCCATCCGTCTTCCGTCCCGAAAACCTGCTGCGTGAGGCGCGGCGACAGCGCGGCCGGCCGAATGTGCCGGTGCCAGCGATCTGCCTGCTCGACCCGGACGGCGACCTCGTCACCGCGCTCCGGCGCGATGGGCGGGCGGCGCCGGTGCCGGGCTGGGCCTGTTATCATACAGAGATGTGGTCGTTTCCGCTCGCCGGACGCGAGGTCGGCATCGTCGGCTGCGCGGTCGGCGCGCCGTTCGCCGTGCTGGTCGCCGAGCAGATGGTCGCGTCCGGCGCGCGCGGCATCATCAGCCTGACGTCCTCCGGGCGGATCGCGGGCGATCTGCCTGAGGGCGCGCATTTCATGCTGATCGACCGGGCGCTCCGCGACGAGGGGACGAGCTACCACTACCTGCCGGCCGACGCGCCGTTCGTTGCGGCGCCGCCTGACCTGCTCGAACAAGCCGCCCGGGCCCTGCGTGAGGCCGGGATCGAAGCGCACACGGGTCCGAGCTGGACCACCGACGCGCCGTACCGGGAGACGGAAACCGCGATAGACCATGCCCGCAGGGCTGGCGCCCGCGTGGTCGAGATGGAGGCGGCCGCGCTCTATGCGTTCGCACGCGCACGGGGCGCGTCGGTTCTTTGCCTTGCGCACGTGACCAACGCGATGGCGCAGACCGAAGGTGATTTCGAGAAGGGAGAGGCGGACGGGACCGAGGACGCGCTGCGG
>CAYSTX010000150.1:6847-9221 GCA_964434035.1 uncultured Acetobacteraceae bacterium | reverse complement strand
CGCCGGCACGTCGAGCAGGGACGGGTGATGGCCGAGCAACTGGTGAAACTCGACCTGCGAGGTCCGTTCCGCGCGAAGCAACCGCAGCAGCGCCGGCAACTCCTCCGGCAGCGCGAATCGCAGATTGGGTGTTGCGGCCTCGTCCGCGAAGTAGGCAACGCGCGCGCCGATCGCCACCGGGCCGTCATCGCGCTCGTTAACGATGGGGCGCAGCACGAGCGCGCGTTGTCCGCGCGCGACGATGGCGGCAGCGCGCGCGGCGACGACGCGCTCCGTGCCGCCGCCGCTGTCGTGCGACACCAGCAGCACCGCGTCCGCGCCGCGCGGGCGTGCCGCGCTTAGACGCCGCGCGTCGATCTTCCGCCGCGCCGGCTGCAACGGGTCGGCCGCGACGTGCGCTTCGATCAGCGCGCCGTAACCGGGATGTAGTCGCTCCAGGATGTTGAGATTGCGCCGCATCAAATGCCGCCGTCCGGGGCCGAAGGAAGCGCCGCCGCGATGCGCGACGAACACGCCCGGCACCGCGACATGCCGCCAGCCAAGGGCGCTGGCGCGGAGGCAGAAATCGTTCTCCTCGCCGTAGCCCTGCGCGAAGACGTCGTCACGAAACAATCCGGTCTCGGCGAGGCAGTCGGCGTGGATCGCCATGCAAAACCCGACCGTCGTCGGCACATCGACAACGACACCCGCGTTCACGCGCGCCGCCATTGCATCGATGCGCCGCGTCGTCTCCGCGTCCGGCACGGCGTTGGCGCCATCGCGGTTCGGGTAGCTCAGGATGGTCGCGTCGTTTGAGAGCGGGCTCGCGGTGCCGATGCGGGAGGCGGCATCGCCGGCGCGTAGCGCGTCGCGCAGCCGCTCGACCCAGTTCGCCGGCACGAGCGTGTCGCTGTTGAGCAGGATCGCGTCGCGTCCCTCCGCCCGCGCCGCGCGCAGCCCGGCATTGGCGCTCAGTACGAAGCCGCGGTTGCGGGACGCGCGGATCAGCGTGACGTGGGGCCGCGTGGCGGCGCGGTCGATCGCAGCAACGATCGCCGGATCGCGCGACGCATCGTCGACGATCACGATCCGCGCCGTGCGGGGTACGGTGTCGAGCACCGTTGCGAGGCAGTCGTGCACGACCGCGCCGCCGTCATGCACCGGGATGATAATGTCGATGCCGGGAGCGCGTCGCCGTGTGCGTGCACTGCGTCGGACGGGCGACAGCCTCGGTGTAATGGGCGACGGGATGAGCCGCAGCGCCGGGTTGAGCGGGCTGCCGAGTAGCGGGCGACCGTCATCGCCGACGACAGTGATCGGACCCGTAAGGCCGGCGGCGGACAGCGACGCTGGGCGGACTGCGAAGCGGCGCGGCTGCATCAGCAGACCGATATCGGCGAGACCGGTCGCGTCGGTCTTCCCGGGCCGTATCGTTCGCTCGTGAAACGTCCCGCCCGCGCGGACGCGCAGCGTCAAGGTTGGCGCGTGTTCCGGCGCGGCGGGACGCCACGCCCAACCGGTGAGGCCGCCGCGCGCGGTCATCTCGACGAATCCCTCGACGGCGCGGATGGCGGTAAGATCGATCGGGCTGCCGACGAATGCCCGTCCATCCGCCGCCGTCACGTCCAGCCGGCGGGCGCGGGCGACGGCCGTGCGTCGGCGCGAGGAGTCCGGGATCGGCTGGCCGTCGAACAGGATGCGCACTGGCCCGGCAGCCGCGTGGAGCGGGACGACAACAGGCGAAAGGTTCGCCGTGACGCCGCACCAGCCGGGCGCATCCGTGGCGGCGGCGGTCGCGGCCGCGAGTGACCGCAGCGCCGCTTCGGTTGGCGCGTCGGCATCGACCGCGTGGCGGGCGAGGCGGCGGGCGATTGCGGATGCGGCGCCCGCGGCATCGCCGCTCCGCAGGCGCGCGGCGGCGATGCCGAGCCAGATCGCCGCCCGGTCGTGGCCCTTGTCGATGAGGGCCGCGAAAAGCTCGGCGGCGCGTCCGTCGTCTATGCCGATCAACACGGTCGCGAGCGTGAGCGTCACCATGTCGTCGGCCGGAACGAGCCGGTGCGCGCGGTCGAGCCAGCGGAGCATGTCGGCCGTCTCGCCGCTGGCGGCGGCGGCGCGGCCGCGAGCGAAGGCGTCGGTCGCGCAAGCCCGAATCTTCTCCTGAAACGCGGCTTCGGCGCGTGCGCGGATGCCGCCTTTGTCGGTCAGGATCCGGGCCTTAGTTCTGCGCGGCGCGGGCCGTCTGCGGCGTGCCCGCCGGGGTGTCGTCGGCGGCGGGGCTGGATATTTCGGCATCCGTCGGGTGCGCCGGCTCGGCGGCGGGCGACGGCGGTGGCAGGGCTGCGAGATCGCCCCGCACCTCCGTCAGCCCTTGGGCGAGCGCGCGTTCGAACCA
>CAYSTX010000150.1:0-6747 GCA_964434035.1 uncultured Acetobacteraceae bacterium | reverse complement strand
CGGCCCTCGCTCAGCATCCTGCCGTACCAATACTGCGCGTTGACGACGCCGTCGGCGGCGCGGCGGAGCCACTGCGCGGCCTTCCGCTCGTCCCGATCGACGCCGACGCCCTCAGCGAGGCAGACGCCGAAGTTGAACGCGGCGACGAGATCGCCGGCGCCGGCCGCCTGCTCGAACCACTCGCGGGCGCGAACGCGGTCATCCTCGCCGCCAACGCCGTTCAGCACGAGGTTGCCGAGATCAGCCTGCGCCGCGCGATCGCCCGCCTCCGCCGAGATGCGGAACCAGCGTGCCGCCTCGTCCGGGTCGCGCCCGACGCCGGCGCCGGTGAGGTAAAGGAGCCCGAGCGCCCGCGCGGCGGCGCGATGACCGACATCGGCGGCGCGGCGGAACCAGAGTGCGGCCTCCGCATAGTTCGGCGGCAGCGCGCCGCCGCGCGCGTAAATATCGCCGACGAGCGCCGCGGCCTCCGGGTCGCCGGCGAGCGCCGCGCGCCGCAGCCAGCTTTCGCCCGCGTCCGGGTCGGCCTTCACGCCGTTGCCCTGTAGCAGGGCATAGCCGTAGCGGGCCTGCGCCGAGCGGTAACCTTTCTCGGCCGACTGCCGATAATAGTCGGTCGCGACCGACTGATCGCGTTCGACGCCGATGCCGCGATCGTACAGCACGCCCATCAGGTAGAGCGCGGTCGGCAGGCCGGTATCGGCGGCGCGCCGCATCGTCTCGGCCATGGTCGCTGCGGCAGCGGCAGCGCTGGCGCGGGTTTCCTCGTCAGCGTCGTCCGGCACCGTCTTGAGGTCCTGGCCGAGCCCGAGCGCGTGGCCGAGCAGCCCCTGCGGGTGTCCGGTGGCGGCCGAGCGCTCGTAGAGGCGGCGGCTCTCGGCGACGTCGCGCATTTCCTCCGGGCCGGAGGCGAGGATGTAGCCGAGCACGGACATACCGGCGGCGGACCCGCCCTCGGCAGCGCGTCGGGCCCAAAGGGCGGCGGCGGCATAGTCCGGCTCGCCCGACACCTCGGTCGAAAAGAGGTCGCGCGCGCTGCCGGTGGCTTCGGCGCCGGCGCCTGGCTGCCCGATGCCCTGGACGAACAGGGCGGCAAGCACGGCCTGCGCCTCAGTGTGGCCGGCGCCGCCGGCGCGTTCGAGCCAGCGTACGGCCTCGGTGCGGCTGAACGGAACGCCCTGCGCCTCGAGGTAGGCGAGGCCGACCCGATACTGCGCCTCGGTGTCGCCCGCGTCGGCTGCGCGCGCGAACAGCGGGAAGGCGCGGACAACCTGCCCCTGTTCCGTCAACCGCATCGCCCGCTGATAGGCGGCGCGTGGGGACAGCAGGCCAACGAGGCGGTCGGTCGCGGTCATCGGTCGCAATAGCCGATCATATCGTGCGTCGGGGCGACGAGCCGCCTCACGGCTCGCGCATCCCCGTCTGGACAGTCGGCAGGATGCGGCCGAGCAGATAATTCATCACGGTGCGCTGGCCGACCTTGATGTCCGCCGTGATCGGCATGCCCGGCACCAGGTGGAAGCCCTCCGGCACGTTTCGCAGTTCGACCTTATCGATCGCGATGCGCGCCTTGTAGTAAGGCTCGGTGCTGTTCGGCGAGACCGGCACCGCGGCTTCGGTGCGGCCGCGCGCCTGATCCTGAGCCGTGAAACTATCGGCGCTAATGATGCGGACGGTGCCGCGGGCGAGTCCGTACTGCGCGAACGGGAACGTATCGAACTTAATGGCGACCGGGTCGCCGACATGGACGAAGCCGTCGTCGCGTCCGGAGATGTTCGACTCGACCTCAAGCGGCGCGTCGGCGGGGACGAGCGTGATGAACTCGTTGCCCGACTGCAACACCGAGCCGACCGACGCGTGGTTCACCGAGAGCACGGTCCCGTCGCGGTCGGCGCGAAGGTCGACGAGCTGCCGCTTGAGCTGCGCCTTGTTGAGGCTTTCGCGGGCCTCGGTGAGCTTTTGCGATTCCTCGGACAGCTTCTGCGACGTGTCGCCCTTCCAGTTCTGCAGGTAGCTGTCGCGCTCGCCGATCATCGCGTCCATGTCGTTGCGCGCGCTCTGCACCGCATGGATCTGTTCCTGCAGGTTGCGCTGCATTTCGAGCCGTGTATCGACGGCGGCGAGCGTATTGAGCTTGCTGCCGACCTGCTGACGCTCCAGCTCCTTGCGCATCTCTTCGACCCGCTGGGCGCCGACCAGACGCTCCTGATAGGCGGCGACGTCGCTGATCGCACGCTGCATCGTTGCCTGAAGCCCGGCGATGCGCTGGCGGTAGGTTTCGAGCTTGTAGTTCTTCTCCGCTTCGCGCTGGGCGAAGACGGCCGCCTGTAGCTCGAGCGCGGGGTCGTTCCCGGTGTAGACGAACGGCTTGCCCTCCGCCTCGGCCCGTAGCCGGGTCACTTCGGCCTGCAGCGTCGCGACCTGATTGGCCAGCGCGCCTTCGTCGGCGGCGGCAAAAGTCGGGTCGAGCTCCGCCAGGATATCGCCGGCGTGGACTGTCTGGCCTTCCTTTACCTTGACCGAGCGAACGATCGAGGTTTCGAGCGGCTGCACGACGATCAGCGATGCCGCGCTGACGACCTTACCCTGCGTGGTGACGACGCGGTCGATCTTGATGAGACCGAGCGCCACGAGGCAGGCGGCGAACATGGTCGCGATGATCCAGACGACGCCGCGCGCCGAGCGCGGCACCGGCACGGCGAGCAGACCGGCGGACGGCGACTGAAACTCAAGCAGCGCCGGGACGGTCGGGTCGTCGCGATCACGCCGGTGGCGGGATGGCGCGACCGCGCTCCCTTTCGCGCTGGCGAGACTAATCGCCTTGGACGAGGGCGGGGGCGAGGGTGGCATGGCGTGGCCCTTGGCTGTCGAGGTGACGGTTCTGCTGCGCCCACAGCTGACGATAGACGGCGCAGCGTTCGAGCAAGATCCGGTGTGGCGCGATGTCCACCAGCTTGCCCTTCTCGAGCACGAGAATCTGGTCGCAATCGGTCAGCGACGACAGGCGGTGCGAGACGATGACCATCGTCCGCCCGCGCGCGATCCTGAGCAGGTTGGCGTTGACGAGCGCCTCGCTCTCGGGGTCAAGCGCGCTGGTCGCTTCGTCCAGGATCAGGATGCGCGGATCGGTGATCAGCGCGCGGGCAATCGCGAGGCGCTGACGCTGACCGCCCGAGAGGTTGGGCGAGCCTTCCTCGATGAACGTCTCATAGCCGTTCGGCATCCGCTCGATGAATTCCTCGGCGCCAGCGAGCCGCGCGGCCCGCACCGCGTCGTCGAGCGTCAGGCCGGGGCGGCCCGCGATGATGTTGTCGCGGATCGAGCCGCGGAACAGGAAGTTTTCCTGCAAGACGACGCCGAAGCTCGACCGCAGATGGCGCAGGTTGATCTCGCGCAGATCAGCGCCGTCGATCTTCAGAAACCCGCTGTAGTCGCGGTTAATGCCCTGCAACAGTCGGGTCAGCGTTGACTTGCCCGAGCCGCTGCGTCCAACGACGCCGAGCATCGTGCCCGGCGGGATCGAGAACGTCACGCGGTCGAGCGCGGGCAACTTCGTGCCCTCATAGGTGAAGGTCAGCGAGTCAGCAGTGATCGCGCCGGCGAAGCGCGGACGTAGGCCGCCGGCGGTCGCGTCCGGCTCGAGCGGCCGGTTCAGCACGGAGCCCGCCTGACCGATTGCGGCGCCGACCTCCTCGTAATCCTCGATTAGGCGGGCGAAGCCGACCAGCGGCTGCGCAACGCGCATCGACAGCATCATGAAGGCGAACAGCGCGCCGACGGCATAGCCGCTCGTGTCCTCCAGCGCGAGATAGGCGCCGACGAGGATGATGCCGATCGACATGAAGCGCTCGATCGGCGTGACCAGCGTCTGCGGCCAGCTGCTCAGGCGGCCGAAGGCGAGGCGGGTGCGGCCGGCGATCGCCACCCGCTCGTCCCAAAGCGCCTTGCGCTGTGGCTCGAGGGCCAGCGCCTTGACGGTCTTCATGCCGTACACGGTCTCGCCGAGGGCGGCCGAACGGTCCGTCTCGGCCGCGACCACCTTGCCGAAGGCGACACGGAGCGGCCGCAGGAAGGCGAGGATCACAAGCATGATGGCGCAGGAGCAGGCGAGGACCAGCCACGCGAGCGTCGAGTCGAGATAGAACAAGAACGGCAGCAGCACGACCAACGTCATCATGTCGAGGAACGTCGTTAGCAGCTTGCCGGTTAGGAACTCGCGGACCTTATAGACCTGCGCGATCTTGTACATCGTCTCGCCGGCCGGATGCCGCTCGAAGTAGTCGAGCGGCAGGCGGAGCAGTCGGTTGTAGACGTGCAGATTGAGCCGCGTGTCGAGCCGCGTGCCGACGATCAGCACGATCATTCGGCGGGCGTGACCGAGCAGCGACTCATAGAGGACGGCGATGCCGAGGATGGTGGCGAGCAGCGCCAGCGTCGAATAGCTGTGGTGCGTCAGCACCTTGTCGACGACCGTCATCACCAGCAGCGGCGGGAAGATCGTCAGAAAGCTCAGCGTCAGCGAGGCGATGCCGATATCGATGAGCGACTTGCGCTCCTTGCCGACGAGACTGGCGAGCCAGCCGAGCGTGAACGGCGCGTCGGTCTCGCGAACGCCGCGCTCGGCGCGGAGGAGCACGGCCTCGCCGGCCCAGACCTGCATCAGCCGCAGCTCATCGACCGCGATGCCCTGCTCATTCGCGCCGCCGCGCCGCGGGTCGCGCACGAAGACCACCTTGTGCTCGGTATTGACGCCGGTCATCACGCCGGCGCTGCCGTCCTTGAAGACGAGGACGATCGGCCCCGTGTTCGCGAGGCTCAACAATTGCCGGAAACGCAGGCGGACCGCGCGGGCCCAGAGGCCGCCGTTGCGCGCCCAGACGGCCAGCGCCGCCGGGTTCGGCGCTGTCTCACCGGCGTCGAGGCGGAATTCGGCGGGGTCGAGTTCGCTGCCGTAATATCGGCCCGCGACGATCATCGCCAGCAGCCGCGGGTCGAGGCTCGGGTCGTGGCCGCCGTCGTTATCCGCGTCGGGAGCGGCCGGGCCGCCAGGGCCGTCGGCTGCGACAACGCCGATCTGGGTCGTCTCGGTTTCGTCGTGCGATGCCGCGGCGTCGGATCGATTCCCGTTGCCGGGTGCCGGCAGGCTATTCCCGTCTGCGATGTCCACTCGTAGCCTCCTCGGAAGAGTCCGACGCCGACGCTCGGTCGGCGGCCTTCTGCCGCGTCATCGTAAGGCGCGACCCGTGTGGCCCGCCGGAATTGCCGTCAGCTTTACCCTACGCGGCCAACGGCGGCGACGAAAAAGAGCAAGAGGAGGCGGACTCCTCCCGCAAAGGTTGAATTAGACCAGATCGCATGTGGGATGCCATCCTGATTTGCGCCTGCCGAATGAACGAGGGATGACCGAATTGTCTGGACTGACCGACACGACACTTGCACTCGACGCCGCCGCCGACCCGGCCGACGATATTGGACGGGCATTTGTTCCGGGCCCGCGCGTCGAATTACCGCCGGCGGGAACCGGGCCACTGTCGGGGCTTCGGTTTGCCGCCAAGGACTTATTCGATGTCGCCGGGGTCGTTACCACCTTTGGCAATCCCGACTGGGCCCGGACCCACGCGCCGGCCGAAGCGACCGCGCCGGTCATCCTGTCCTTGCTTCATGCGGGCGGCGCGCTGGTTGGCAAGACCAAGACCGTCGAGCTCGCATACGGCGTGTTCGGACAGAACATCTGGCACGGCACTCCGCGCAACGCGGCGGCCCCGGATCGGTTCCCCGGCGGATCGAGCTGCGGGTCCGCCGCCGCAGTCGCGTCAGGTCAGGCGGACGTGGCGCTCGGGTCGGATACCGGCGGATCGGTGCGAATCCCGGCGAGCTTCTGCGGCTTGTTCGGCATCCGGCCAACCCACGGCGCGGTGAGCCTCGCCGGTGCGCGCGCGCTCGCGCCGAGCTTCGACACGGCCGGCTGGTTCGCCCGCGACGCCTCGACGCTCGCCCGCGTCGGCGCCGTTCTGCTGCCGGGCGGAATGCCGGCGGCCAGCGGGCCGATCCTCCTCGTCAGCGAGGCATGGGCGGCGGCCGATCCGGAGACCGGCGAGCTGTTGCGTCAGCGCCTCGGCAAGCTCTGCGCCTTGGTCGGGCGGCCGGTGGACATCTCGATCGCCCCGGAGGGGCTGGCGGAGCTCGCGGAGCATTTCCGGCTGATCCAGGCCGAGGAAGCCTGGGCGACGCTCGGCGAGTGGGTGACCGCCACCAACCCACAGCTTGGCCCGGGCCCTGCCGAGCGCGTCGCCGCGGCGCGGACGACCGACCCCGCACGGGCCGCAGCCGCAAGGCTGGTCCGGCAGGCGCTACAGGCGCGTGTCCGGCCGCTGCTGGCCGGCGGCGCCGTGCTGATTATGCCGACGAGCCCGGGGCCGGCGCCGCTGCTGACTACGCCAATGGAGGAGCGGGCGGCATTGCGGCGGCGGACGCTGGCGTTCACCTGCATCGCCTCGCTGTGCGGCCTGCCGGAGGTGACGCTGCCGGCCGGGCGGACGGCGGATGGTGCACCAATCGGGCTGTCGCTCATCGGCGGGTTCGGCAGCGATCGCGGCCTGCTGGCGCTTGCCCGCCAAGCGGCCGGCGTGCTCGGCTTGCCCGATTGAAGGCGCCGCCGTCCGAAGCCGTGGCGGCGCGAGAGAGGACGAAGCCACCGATGGACATCCGTGCCGCGACCGACGCCGACATCGCCGAGATCCAGTCGAT
>CAYSTX010000149.1:0-9229 GCA_964434035.1 uncultured Acetobacteraceae bacterium | reverse complement strand
TCGAGAAGCTGGGGATCAACTCAACCTTGGACGTCACTGTCGACGTCGAATCAAGATTGAACGGTTCCCGTCGTTCTGTCGCCGAACTGAGGCCGTGAACACCGAGGGGGCCGTCCGGCGGTGCCGGCTCGGGACGCGCATGGGAGCGGCTCTGTCCGACGCGCTGTGCGCTCGAGGAGACCGACCGGGCACCCTCGGCTAGGCGCAGAACGGCACCCAGCTCGCCAGCACCTCGATCCACAGCCGGCCATCCTCCAGTACCAGCGAAATCGCCTCGACCAGTCCCCGAATGACTTCCCGCGCCTCTGCGGCGTGGTCGCGCGCCAACCTCGGGGACAGCAGGCGCCCCGCTAGCGGTAGAGCTCGGTCAGCTTCGGATGGAGCCGCCGGGCAGGGCCGATCGCCACGGCCAAGTCCGCCTCCAATGGAACCCGCCGTTCCTCGAGGCACGCCAACAACAAGTCCCATATGAGAGCAGCCGGCGTGCCGTCCGCGAGCGCGTCGATCGGCGTTCAATGGTCTGGCGAACCTTCGGTGTTCGACCCACACGCGGGGCGGCAGTGCCGTAGCGCGCATACCGGACCGCGGCGGAAGGGCTGAGCCTTGGGATTTCTCCTGCCCCGCAATGGACGATTCAGAGGGTCGCGACGACAGCGGCGTGAGCTTCTCGCCGACATTCGTATCGCCGTTTGGACGGTGCCCGCGTCCCTTCGACCGGCCAGAAAGTGCTACGACCGTCCGCGTTAAGTGCATGTCGGTATGTCCGGGCAGATCTTACTCGCCCCCGTCTAGTCTCTTGGGTCGCACCTCAGACTGCGGGCGGATCGGCTGCGGTGACGAACTGCCGAGACCCCCAATAGCGAGACGCTAACGAGACGCCGAGATCTCGCTTTTATTTCATTTGCATCGATCTCAGGTACTGGGCCGCAGGACGATTGGACGAATGGTCCGAAAAACCGTTTAGACTCAACCTGCTAATGATGATGTTGGAATCTGCGGCACGTTCCCGCGGCCCAACGCGCTTTTGTGGAAGCGCTGTCCATCTTGCTTCGCGATGAGACTGGACAAGACCGGATGAGACGAGCGTCCGCCCCAGCAGAGCGTCGTTCATGTGATCCGATTGTGTCGTGACGGCAGGTTGTGCGGGTGTGGTGGAGGGCCGAACACCGTGGCGCCACATGCCTGCGAGCGAAGCTACCACGGGGTCATCCACGACTATGAACAAGGAAACCTGACGACGATGCAAACTGTTAGAGACACCGCGGTCCTGCTTGCGGTCATGATGAGACGGAGCGGTCGCACCTGCGCGCGCGTGAGCGAAGAGACCATGAAGCTAATCTCGATGCGGGAACGGCTGAACGCCGTCTTTGTGACCAACCTCACCCATGAGCTTGCGGAACGTGGTTGGAGCCTGTCCGAGATCGGGACCGCCGACTTTGGACTCGTCCGGACTGAAACGCTCGAAGCGGCCAGGGCGGTCACGGTGAAGAAGTGGTTCACCGAGGACGAGCGCCGGGCCATGCAACATGGTGACGAAAACTGGGGACAACTTTATGAGGAGGCCGAGATCTTCCCCGACGAGCAGCCGGAAGGCGACGGAGACGACGTGTAGCAGGCCGAAAGCGGGTGATCGGCAGTTCCGGCATCGCCGATCACCCGCGTGAGGCTACGCACGACGAGACGTGGGGCGCCCGTCTCGCCTCTTGGCGTACCACTCTCAACGACGATGTATCGGCGGCCTGCAACGCTACCGAAAAGCTCTTCTGATCGGACGCGTTATCGATCATGTTGCGTTTCGCTGTTTGGTGCCAGGACGACCGAGCACTTTTTCGAAATCGCTGTCCATCTGCCGCCGCGATGAGCATGGACAAAACCGCATGAGACGAACGCTCACCAGCGCACAACCGCGCGAAACCCAAAGCGGTCTTCCCGTCCAGTAGTTGCCGGACCGGCAAGCGGCGATGCGCCGGCAGCAAGGAGCGCGACGGGCTCACAGCGACGGCATGAGAGCGTCCAGACCCGCTACGGCACGGTTGAACCGGTTGCCGTCCGGTACGGGGTGTCGAAACCGCAGCTGCCCATGATCCGCCAGAAACTTGGGCCGCACCCGCGGATAAGGCCGATCCATGGCACGTCACCTGTGATGCCGAGGACCGAATTACAGCGACCCCGCCTCATGACCAGCTCAACCTTCCGCTCTAGACAAGGGACCAGATCGGCACGGTCGTGAGCACGCGACTGGATCGCGCGGAGGATATAGCGTCGCAAACCTTAAGTCGGATATTCAGGACGCGTTCAGCTGCAGCCGCGACAGCGGGGTTGGTGGCGGTCACCCGTGTTCAAGGCGTTCCTGATCGCACTGGGGACCGACCCCAGGTTTTTGGCAAAGCAGTTCGGACGCGCGCAGCTCGTCCGCTCACGCGCGGATCGCCCGGTCTGAGCTTCGTATTCTACTGACGCCGGGTCGCAGGTCTCCCGCTCGCGCCGGGACCAGCGCCAGCGTGTAGATCTCAACGACGCTGGGCCATCGCCGGAACGTCCGAAGCGTGTCGCGGAGCATCTCGTCGCAAAGCCTGCCAGGTGGCGATGAATCGCGTGCCGAGCACGAGATGGCCGTACCCTCCGATCGTGCTGGACGGGCGCCGGCGCGTAGGGGCCTCGGGCAAGCGCCCGAGTCCCCTGTGACGATGGCGTTGGGTATCAGGCCGCCTCTGCTCGGGTTTCGATGGTGGCGACGGCCAGATCGTCGGACGGCTCGCCGTGGATCTCCTCGATGAACTAGGCGCCGTGCTTCGTCCCGCTCGGGACGGTCGATGTCGACGCCCGTCAGCGGCGGCTTGGTCGGGATGGTGGGGTGGGACAAGCGTAACGGACGCGTGGGACGAATACTGCAGGAAGACCCGCTGTCCCCCTCTGGCGCGTTTAGAGCGACGCTCGGCGCGAGCGTAGCCGCGCTGATCGACGACCTGCCGCACGACGGAGCCGTGCTCCTGACGCTTTACGCGATCGACGACCATGATGATGCGGAGCAGGCTGACATGGCCGGGTCCGTGTTTCGCGACGCCATCGCGGCGAAGATAATCGAATTGGTCAACGAGCCGGCGGGTAGCCATGACCTGTTCCGCATGGGCCCGTATCGGAACGGGTAACCGACGCATCGGGCTGCAAGCTCGCTGGCCCCGAGCACCTCGACCGCGTCGTCTCTCTGGACGATGCACGGCGTCGGCTTACTGGACAGGATGACGGCGACCAACTCGCGATGCTCGGGCGTTCGGCGCGCGGCGATCATATCGGCCGGCAGGGCTCGATGTTCGGCCGGCAGACGCCAGCCCGTCCACCCGGCAAGCGTCTCGCACCGGCGCGCCGTCTCAATGAGACGCATTCCACGAGTGCGACGCCGAAATCAGCCGCGTCGACCGGTATGATTTGCGGAGTGGCGTTTAGACGATTGAATTGACGCTCTAATTCGGCGCGTTGGTCCGGCGTCATGTTCGGGATCGTTGCGACTGTCTCAATCGGCGCGGCCGCCGTCTCACAAGGATCGCTCATCTCACAATTTCCGGTCGGGGTTTCGGGGCGCATGAGACAGCCTCACAGACCGTCCGTAGGGGCGGGCGCGGGCGCGGGTGCGGGCGTCGAGCGCGCGAGGATTTCGAGCTGTTCGGCGACGCTCCGGACGAGCGGGTGCGGGCGAACGGCCGGGCGGCTCGGTCGGAAGGCCGACGCGACGCGAGCGGGCTCTTGGGCGGCGGCCGGCGACCGAGGAGCATCGTCGCGCGGGGCGGCGGGCTTTTACTGCGCGACCATCCGGAGCGCGTTCCGGGTGCTTCGCAGGTCGGTGGACGCCGCGCGGACAATGGCGTCGATCTCCGCCGTGCCCGGCCACCACTTGAACTTCCGCATGGCGATGGCGAGCGTGTCGCCGCTGAAGCTGGCCGCGGGTAGATCGCCGCTCGCGAGCATGACCCCTTCAGCCGTTTTTCAATGTGGTCGAGACCGATGCTTGAACCGCCCATCTGGCTCGCGAGTTCGGTCAGCCCGAACCGCACGACCTTTTCGGGGACCGGCGCGCACGCGGCCTCGTAGGCGGGCAGAAGACGCTTGGCTTCGTCGACGAGCGCCAACGAGCCGGCGATTGAGCATGAGCGAGCCAGACGCAATGGTCGCCCACATGCATGCGACGATCCCGTTTTGAGCTTGGCTCACGGACATACGGATTCCGGGCCGTCGGCGGAGCCGGAGGGAGAGCCGCGCCGATGAAACGCCGGGGTGTTAGTACCGAAGCTTAGATTCATTGATCTTCTTGATGCCTTTTGAAATATCTTGATCTCTCTTGATATTGCATACGTCCTCGACCTTCCTCTCACGGATCGTCAGCCACGAGGCGCCAGAAATCAGCCAAATCGTCCCAGATCCGCATTCGCTCGAACCATAGGGCGGCATCGGCAGTACGAGGTCGATAGCGTAGACGCGCAATTCCGATCATCTGCACGTGTTTCATGTGTGCCTTGACCGGAGCTAACCGCAGGTTTTGGTCGTCCGCCCGGTCCCTCTGAGCGTTGGTCAGCATCGCCATCCCGGCTGCATGGGCCGCCGCCGCCAAACGCTGTTCGGCCTCCTCACCATTGCCGACGGCATAAGGATGAAGGATGTCTCCCGTGTCGGTATCGGCCTCGATCAGATGACCGACAAACTCGACCAGCCCGAGGTCTTCAAGCTGGAACCAATCGGCCCAGAAGGCGGCCAACCCAGTGTCGCGACCTGGTTTTCCGTTCGCGGGCTTGGTCATGTATCCCGTGAAATAGGTGTTCACGAATGATGCCGACGCAAAAGCGGTCAGTCCGTTTGGCTTGAAGCCGTAGATCACGTGTTCGCCCCTCGTCCCGACCTCAAAACGCTTGAACGACATCCTGATGGAGCGCCAGTGAATGCCGCCGTCGCTGGACATGTCTTGGGCACGATAGAGAGCGACGAGCAGCCGAAGGACGCTGACGGTCTGCGTCTGCCGCATTAGTTCCAATGGCGAGTCCTCGCCCTTGACGCCGTCGACAAGTTCGTTGGGCAGCCAGATCCATTCGGGCTTAGGCTCGTCCGGGGCGGCATTGACGTTGCCGGCGTCGGAGGACGCATCAACGTTACGCGTTCCCGAGGCAGGCGAACCGGGCTTCGATTCCAGTCGTCGCTTGGCTGCCCTCACCGGGGGCGGCCGGTAGCCCTCGCAACGCGGAACTTCATAGTGCGGCACGATGTGATACCGCGGTCTTTTGCCCGTACGGGTCACTCGAACAAGGCCCGCCTCCTTCAGCGACGCCACCGCGTGGCAGGCGCGAGAACGGCTGATCCCGGTGTAGCGCTCGATCGCGTTGACAGACCACGACGTGGTTCGCTGGTCTCGACCCGAGCCACGGGCCAGAATCAGGTAGGCCGTCATGGCGTTGATACCGAGCTCGACGACCCGAGCCCAGCATCGCCGGTCGATGGCAAAGAAGTGACCACGTCCGGTCTTCCGGGGAGGTGTCGGGCCCACGCCGGTCTGCTGCGCGGCATCACCCATACGTTCGTCGTGCGGCGCCTGCGCGTTACGGCAAGCATCCGTTACAGATGGAACCATTGCTATCTCGTCAGCTTGGCTCCGGCCGACAAACCGGCTTGCGCGGCAGCAAGAAACGGACTAGTCGACGGCGGATTCTACACCACCATCTGTCATCCGATTCTCGCCCCGGCTCGCGCTCGTCGCGGCCGGGGCGGTTCGTCAGGCTTTGAAGGTCGCGCTCGGTAGTCTGGCAAGATATTCGTGGACCGAATCCAACACGATCAGTGTTCGCCGGCCTAGCTTGATTGCTCTTATGTCGCGGGCCGCAAGCCTCCGGTACAACTCGGAGCGCGATATGCCGGTCATGCGACAACAGTCCAAAACAGACACGTGGCTGGGTGGCCCGAATGATGTTTCGTTCGGCACGATTCATTTGTTCCTAGGTGGCGTCTGGGAGCTCCGGCGAGTCCCCAGACGCCTCGCGCGACGATAACGAGACTTCAAATATGTCGTCAATATTGTTTTGAGTGAGGCAAGAATTGGAAATTACCAAGCCTGTAAATTCACTCGGTGAAATACACAGCGTGTAAATTAACCCGCATGCCGGGAAAAGCCTTCAGCGTACTTATGCAACTGGTGCGGTAAGTCGGTCAGATCGCCGACGCGGCGACGGACAAGGACGCCGACCAGTCAGCCATCGGTTGCCGCCGCTTCTTGAGCGTGTCGCCGCAGCGGCAAGCCGCCTCGGCGGCTTCGCGCGTCCGTTATGCGCGCAAGGCGACAAACTCGCCGGAGGGGGGACGGACGCGCGCAATACACCGCCCAATCGGCCATCAACTTCCGTCGCTTCTCCGACGCGTCGCCGCGCCGATACGCCGCTTCGGTCGCGCTGCTCCCTCAGTTGCATCAGTAAACGATCTGAGCAATCGCGTCCTCGCGCGCCGGATCGCTGGTGAACCATGCAGGCGAGGTGTAGCGCACGCCACGTGTCACGGCTTCCACGCCGTGCAAAGTGGCGCCTTCGAATAGCACAAGGGCGCCGGCCACCGCCTGATACGCCTCGCCGGTGTGCGGAAAGTAAAGGCGCCCACCGGAATACTCGTCGTTCAAATAGACGACGCCCGCCCATTCGCGCCACGGCGTCAGATGCGGCGCGCCGTCCGGGTGGCGGTCGTCCTGATGCGGCGGCATGGCCTGGCCGTCCCAGCGTACGACCTGAATCGTGTCGGCATAGAGACGACGGCCGGCCCAGGTTGACGCAATCGCGGTCGCGCGGTTGCGCCAACGTTGCAGGATGCGCCGCGTCGCGTTTTCCGTGTCGGGAAAACTGCTGATGTAGAGCACGCGGTAATCGAAGAACGGGTCACCGATGGCGGTGCCGCGTGAGGGGCGGCAGCGCTCGTACGCCGCGATGACGGTGCGGCAGTCATCGGGGTCGGCGAAGTGACGGATTTCAATCAACGGGCGCTCGCTCCGACCGTACACCTACCGCCGCTGATCAATCGGCGCACGCAGGCGGAGCTTGCGCGTGTGCTCCGCGTGGGTCGGGCTGCTGTCGGCGTAGCGGCCGAGGAAGTAGTCCTTGTCCCACCCGTCTCTCAGCGCGGTTGGGTCAAGGGCGGCGAGGCGTGCGCGCATACGCATCCGCCGTTCCCGCCATGCGGCATGCTTGGCGGCGAATTTTGGATCCTCCTCCATGCGGCGGATGATCGGCTGCACGCCTTCCTGGATGCCGCCTCGCACCACGCAGATCTGCGCGTACGGCTCGCCCGCGCGCCAGTGCACGCGGCCGGGTCTCGTGAAACGGTAGTTCATCGTAAACGTGTACGGGACCCAGTCGGATTCCACGACCGCTGTCATCGGCGCGATGCCGTCCTTGAACGCGTTGCTCGGCCCTGTCACCAGCAAGTGAAAATCGAGCGGCGTGCGGAAGATGTACGAAACGTCGAAGGTCAGGATGCCGTTCGCGAAATTGCTGATCGCCTGATGCGGGTGCGCGCAGGTTACGATCACATCGGACAGGTCGGGGCCGCCGGTCCATTCCGCCAGAACATCCACGGGGAGCAGCAGTTGCCAGCCGTAGGTGTTGGCGATGGCGAGCGGCAAACAGCGATAGGCGTGGCGCGCGGTGCCCTCGTCCATCCAGTCGCGGTTCGGCGGCGCCGGCACGAGCGGCTGCGCATTATCGGTTAGCGCGAAGGCTTCGAGGATCACCGGATCGCGCCGAGTGCCACGGCCACCTCGCGGTTCAGCACCTTGGGGCGAAGCGGCGGTACATAGAGCGTGCTGCCCGCATTCACATAGGCGGGCGAGAGGTGAACCATCGCGATCTTGGTGATCCGCGGCGGCAGTCCGGGCATCGTTGCCGCCTCGTAAACGAAGCCCTCATGCGCTGCGCCGTAGAGTCCCATGAGCTTGGAGACGAGCATCGGAAATGCCCCGAGCTGATAGCCGTCGCTCCGATATGTCCAGTCGCCCACGACGCCGATCTGCCAGAGCACGAGCGCGCTGGAGGTATCCACCGCCTTCTCGTGCAGCAAGAAGTCGGAGGCTTCAATCGAGAGACAGCCGTTCACCGCCGGATCGACTCCGAGATCGGCGAACAGGCAGTCCTCGGCCGACACGCCTGGCAGCATTCGTGCCGGATAGCCTTCCAGCCGCGCGCGTCGGATCGATTCGTGTGACGGGTAGGCGAACACGCCGGGGTGGCCGTAGAACGCGACGCAAGTCCGTTTGCCCGCGCGCACGCAGCTCAGGATGTGCTGCACCATTGCCTCATACGACTGCGTTCGCACCAACCCCTCGCCATAATAGCCGCGCAGCGACATCGCGCCCTCGGGGTTGAGGTGACGGATAACCTCTTCGGCCACCGGATCGGCGATAAGGTAGAGCACGACATCGGACGCCTTGATCCACGCGATGGCTTCCATCGTGATGTGTCCCACGGTGCGGATGCCGGTGCCGACCACGACGAGCGAGCCGCGACCGGCGCCATTCACGAGGGGTTTCTCCTTCTCGTCCTGGCCCGCTTCTTCGGCGTGCGGCTTGCCGAGAAGGTGGTTCCACAGCGCGGGGGCCGAGCCCGAAACCAGAGCGCGCCGCGCCGTTTTGTCGAGCCCAGCCCGGTCCATCGCCGCCGCCGGCTCGCGCACGAAGTCGGCGAGCGCGGCGGGGTCGACGGACAGGCGGACGAGGAAGTCGACCAGCGTCATGATGCGAAGCGTTCCCAGCGTGTCATGCGACGATGATCGCCGCGGTGATGACGATGGTTGGCGGAGGCGGTGGACCGGACACCACGGGCGGCGGCGGCGGAACCGGAGGTGGCGGGGGCGGTGGCACCGGCGGTGGGGGCGGCGGTACGCCTGGCTGCCCTGGCTGGCCAGGGGGTGCCGGTTGCGCCGGGGCGGGCGCGGCGGATGGGCATGGATAGCAGCACACCATCACAGGCGGATAGGCCGGATATGGCGGAAACGGCGGATAAGGCGGGAACGGCGGATAAGGCGGATACGGAGGTGAGGCGGACATGGCAGACTCTCTCCTCGACTGGAGGGGCAATCAGCGCGGCCGTGGCCGCGAGCTGGCAGCCCGGCCTTGGGACGATTCTCCGGGTTCCTTCTCGCGCTCTTCGCGCTCGGGATGATGTGCGTGCGTCCCGGCGGAGGTCGCTTTCGCGAATGACTCGGAATCGCGCACGTG
>CAYSTX010000148.1:3091-9271 GCA_964434035.1 uncultured Acetobacteraceae bacterium | reverse complement strand
TCCTTGGCGGTCATGGCCACGTCGGCATCGAGCGCGCGGAGGGCGTCGAGCGGGTCCGGCTGATCCGGGATGAGTGTGGCCGCGACGGGACGCGGCGGCGGCGCGGCGGCCGGCGCGGGCGTCGGCGCCGGCGTTGGCGCGGCGGGCGGAGCGGCGACGGAAGGCGGTGCGGGCGGCGCGAAGGCCGCGCGGGCCGCGTCGATGTCGAGCCGTTCGGCCGCGAGCGTCGCCTGCACCGACGGCCGCGCAGCGAGGCCGAACCGGATGGCGCCCGTCACGTCGGCAAACTGGGTCACAAGATGCATCGCCGACAGCGACACCGCATCGGGCTCGGAGCGGGCGATGTCGGTCGACAGCTTGAACGGCCCGTCACGGAGGCTACCACTACCGTCCAGATGCGCGGTCGCGCTGCCCGTCGGCACGGTGAACGCGACGTGCAGCCCGCGCAGCGGTGGCGTGGATGCCGCCCCGCCCGGCAGCATCGTCGCGAGCGTGCTGCTATCGGCGAAATTGACCGTCGCCTTGCCCGTGAAGCCAAAGAAGCCCGCCGCCTTGGCGCCCGCCGCGTCGAACGTGCCGTCGATGTCGGCGATGTCGTTGGCGGATTGCAGACGTACTTTCGCTGGGAACGACGTTGCCCCGCCGCCATGCAGCACGCGGGCGAGGCCGGGCAGTTCGGCCTTCACCGCGACGGTCTGGCCGCGTGCCAGAAGGTCGGCGGTCAGGTTGATGGGCTGGTCGGACGCGGCCTCGGTCGCGTCGAGGCGCGGGATGCCGATCGTTTCCGCCTGTCCCGTCGCGCCGTCACGCCACGTCACCCGCCCGTCCTCGATCCCGACCGCGTTGACGGCGATACGGTTGACGTCCGCGCTTTGGGCCGGCGTCGCTGGAGCGGACGGCGTCGCGGACGGTGTCTTGGCCGGTGGCGTGAAAATCCAATTCGGGCGGCCCTGCTTGTCGGTCTCAAGCAGGATGTCCGGCTTGACCAGTACCAGCCGGTCGAACACGACCCGGCCGCCAAGCAGGCCATTGAGCGAGACCGTCGCCCGCAACTGCCCCAGCGTCGCCATTGCGGGGCGTGAGCCGCCCGGCATGTTAGCGAACGTCACGTCGTCGGCGGCGATGGCGGGCGCCGGGAACAGCGACAGGCCAAGCTTGCCGCCGATCGACAGCTCCCGCCCCGTCGCACTCTGCACGGCGGCGACGATCCGCGGCTTTAGACTGTTCGGGTCGAAGGTCGCGACAAACGCGACACCGGCGATCACGACCGCCAGCACGAGTGCTACGACCGCGAGCAGCCCGACGCGGAGCAGCCTTCCGCCGGTCACCGCCGCACCGCCGGCCGCGCTGGCGGCGCCTGAAAGCCAAGGATCTCGAACGTCTCGCGCATGTGCGATGGCAACTCCGCTTCGGCCATCACCGTCCCGCCCGCCGGGTGCGGCAGGACGAGTTGGCGCGCGTGCAGGTGTAGCTTATCGGAGAGGCCGTGGACGAACGCGCTGAACGCGTTGTTCTGATCCGGCCGATGGTACTTTTCGTCGCCCAGGATCGGCGCCTCGAGCGCCACGCAATGCACGCGCAGCTGATGCGTGCGGCCGGTCAGTGGCTGCAATTCCAGCCACGCGAGTTTCTGCGCGGCGTTGTCGAGCGTGCGGTAGTCAGTGATGGCCCGCGCGCCGTCCTTATCGTCACGCGCGGCCGGGACTGTCCGTTCGCCGCGCGGGCCGGTTTCGCGCTTCAGCGGCAGGTCGATCCGCCCCTCCACCGGCACCGGACGGCCGGCCACAACGGCCCAGTAGGTTTTCTCGGCGTCCCGCCCGCGAAACGCGCTGGCGAGCCGCGCCGCCGCCGTTGCGGTGCGGGCGAGCGCCAGCACGCCGGACGTGTCGCGGTCGAGCCGGTGGACGAGGCGCGGCCGGTCGGCGCCAAAGCGGAACGCGTCAAGCATCCCATCGAGATGCTCGATGATCCCCGGCCCGCCCTGCACTGGCAACCCGGCCGGCTTGTTGATGAGGATCAGGTGGTCGTCGCGGTAGAGAACGAGGCGCTCCAGATCCTTCTGCATCCGCGCATCGACCGGCACGATCTGCCGCGCCGGCCGTGCCTCCGGGATGGGCTGCGGCAGCGGTGGGACACGCACGCTTTGACCAGCGGCAAGGCGGGTCGCCGCTTCGACGCGCCGCCCGTCCACGCGCACCTGCCCTGTGCGGCAGAGCTTCTGCAGCGCACCCTGTGTCAGGTGCGGAAAGTGGCGGCGGAACCAGCGGTCGAGCCGCAGGTCGGCCTCATCCAACCCGACCGGCCGTGTTTCAACGCCGCTCATCGCTCGGCCTTTTCGTCGCGGCGGCGCCGCCATGCGTTGAGCCGTTCGGCAATCGCCGCCTCGGCGCCACGGTTGGTCGGGCGATACAGGACGGGACGCTCCATGCCCGGCGGGAAGTAGTCCTGGCCGGAGAACGCCTCCTCCGTCGCGTGGTCATACTCGTAGCCCGCGCCGTAGCCGAGGTCCTTCATCAGCCGCGTCGGCGCGTTCAGGATATGGGCGGGCGGCATCAGACTGCCGGTCGCGCGCGCCGCCGCCTGGGCAGCCGCAAACGCGGTGTAGACGGCATTCGATTTCGGCGCGGTCGCGAGGTAGGTAACGGCGCCAGCGATCGCGAGTTCGCCCTCCGGACTGCCGAGCCGCTCATACGCCTCCCACGCGGCGAGCGCAGTTGGCAGCCCGTTGGGGTCCGCGAGGCCCACGTCCTCGACGGCGAAGCGGGCGACGCGGCGGGCGATGAAGCGCGGGTCCTCGCCGCCGACCAGCATCCGCGACAGCCAATAGAGCGCCGCATCCGGGTCGGAACCGCGCATCGCCTTATGCAGGGCGGAAATGAGGTTGTAATGCTCCTCCCGGTCGCGATCGTAGAGGGCGGCGCGACGCGCCAGCAGCTCGGCGAGCCCCGTGGGATCGAGCGGCGCAGTGTCTTGCGGCAAGGCGGCAAGTTGTTCGGCCATATTCAGCACAGCACGACCGTCGCCATCCGCCATGCCGATCATCGACGTGCGTGCCGCCGGATCGAGCGGTAGGGGCCGGCCGAGCGCCTTTTCCGCGCGGCCGAGCAGCTGTTCGAGCGAAGCCGCGTCGAGCCGGTGCAACACCAGCACCTGACAGCGCGACAGCAGCGCGCCGACGAGCGCGAAGGATGGGTTTTCCGTGGTGGCGCCGACGAGCGTGATCGTCCCGTCCTCGACGACGGGCAGAAAGCCGTCCTGCTGGGCGCGGTTGAAGCGGTGGATTTCATCGACGAACAGCATCGTGCCACCGCCCGCGCGACGGCGGCGGGACGCTTCGTCGAACACGCGGCGAAGATCGGCGACGCCGGAAAACACGGCCGATATTTGAACGAAGGTCAGTTTCGCCTGATCGGCCAGCAGCCGGGCGATGGTTGTCTTGCCGACGCCCGGCGGGCCCCAGAGTATCAGCGAGGCGAGCGAGCCGCGCCCGAGCATTCGCGTCAGCATCCCGTCGGGGCCGACCAGATGGTCCTGCCCGACGACCTCATCCAACCGATGCGGGCGGAGGCGGTCGGCGAGCGGCGTCGGTCCCTTGGCGCCCGCGCGCGGCGGCGGGCTGCTCGGTAGACCCATGTCTAGGCTTTCCTGGACGCCTCCAACCACGCCGCGCCCTCCTGGAAAAGCCTCAGGCGGCGCGATCGCCCTCGGTCTCGTCGTCCTCGGCCGCCACCGGCAGCGGCCCGCTGTCGATCCCCTTGGCGGCCGGGTCGCGGTCGACCAGCTCGATCACCGCCATGTCCGCCGCGTCACCATAGCGCATGCCGGCCTTCAGCACGCGCGTGTATCCACCAGCCCGGCCGCGATAGCGGTCTGCCAGCGCGTCGAACAGCTTGCGGACGATCACATCGTCGCGCAGCTGCGCATACGCCTGACGTCGGGCGTGCAGGCCGCCGCGCTTGCCGAGCGTGATCAGACGCTCGGCGACCGGCCGCAGCTCCTTCGCCTTCGGCAGCGTGGTCGTGATCTGCTCGTGCTTGAGCAGCGCCACCGCCATGTTGCGAAACATCGCCTGGCGGTGGGTTGAGGTCACGCCGAGCTTTCGGCCGGCCATACCGTGACGCATGAAACGATCTCCCTAAAGGCTCAGAACGGCTCTTCGAGCCGCTTGGCCAAATCTTCAATATTTTCCGGCGGCCAGCCGGTCACCGTCATGCCGAGCGAGAGGCCCATCGCGGTCAGGACCTCTTTGATCTCGTTCAGCGACTTGCGGCCAAAGTTCGGCGTGCGGAGCATCTCCTGCTCGGACTTCTGCACGAGGTCGCCGATATAGACGATGTTGTCGTTCTTGAGGCAGTTCGCGCTGCGGACGGAGAGTTCGAGCTCGTCCACCTTGCGGAGCAGGTTGCGGTTGAACGGCAGGTCGTCCTGCGGTTCCTCGGCGCGCACCTGCTGCGGCTCGTCGAAGTTGATGAAGAGTTGCAACTGGTCCTGCAGGATGCGGGCGGCGAGCGCCACCGCGTCCTCCGGCGTCACCGCGCCGTTGGTCTCGACCGTCAGCAGTAGCTTGTCATAGTCCGTCACCTGCCCGACGCGGGTCGGCTCGACGCGGTAGGAGCAGCGGCGGACGGGCGAATAGATGCTGTCGATCGGAATGAGCCCGATCGGCGCGTCCTCCGGCCGGTTCACGCTCGCGGGCTGATAGCCCTTTCCGAGATTGACCGTGAACTCCATCCCAAGCTTCACGCCGTCATCGAGCGTGCAGATCACGAGGTCGGGGTTCATGATGTCGATGTCGTGGCCGGCGACGATCTGCCCCGCACGAACCTCGCCCGGGCCAGTTGCCGTCAGCGACATGCGCTTCGGCCCCTCGCCGTGCATGCGCAGCGCGAGTTGCTTGATGTTGAGCACGATGTCGGTCACGTCCTCACGGACGCCGGCAATGCTGCTGAACTCATGCAGCACGCCGTCGATCTGCACGGCCGTCACGGCGGCGCCCTGCAGCGACGAGAGCAGGATGCGGCGGATCGCGTTACCGAGCGTCATGCCGAAGCCGCGCTCCAGCGGCTCGGCGACGACGGTCGCGACGCGCGCGGGATCCGGACCCGGATCGACCTCGAGCTTCTCCGGCTTAATCAGCGACTGCCAATTCCGTTGGATGACGACCGTCTGCCTCATGGGCGTGTTCTCTCGATCAATGGGCTTAGGCCGGCCGGTCGCCCTATGGCGACCCCGGTCGGCCCAGCCGCGGTTGGGACGACGTCAGACCCGGCGGCGCTTACGCGGGCGGCACCCGTTGTGCGGGATCGGCGTCATGTCGCGAATGGTCGTGATGGCAAAGCCGACAGTCTGCAGCGCCCGAAGCGCGCTCTCACGTCCGGAGCCGGGGCCGCTCACCTCGATCTCTAGCGTCTCCATGCCATGCTCGCGCGCCTTGCGGCCGGCATCCTCGGCGGCGACCTGGGCGGCGTAAGGGGTCGACTTGCGGCTGCCCTTGAACCCCTGCGAGCCGGCCGACGACCAGGCGATCGCATTGCCCTGGGCGTCGGTAATCGTGATCATCGTGTTGTTGAACGTCGCCGCGACGTGGGCCACGCCGGCGGTAATGTTCTTGCGTTCCTTCTTGCGCGGACGCGTCGTCGCTGGGCGGGCCATCTTACTTCGTCACCTTCTTCTTGCCGGCGATCGCGACCGCCTTGCCCTTGCGCGTGCGCGCATTCGTGTGCGTCCGTTGGCCACGCACCGGCAGGCCGCGCCGGTGACGCAGCCCGCGATAGCAGCCGAGATCCATCAGCCGCTTGATGTTCATCGCATTTTCGCGCCGCAGATCGCCCTCGACCCGGAACTCCCGGTCGATCAGCTCACGGATCGCCAGCACTTCCTGGTCCGAAAGCTGGTTGACGCGCCGCTCGTCCGGGATCGACAGACGCTGGCAGATCTGCGCCGCCTTGGTCGGGCCGATACCGTAGATATAGCGAAGGCTGATCGTCACCCGCTTGTTGGTCGGGATGTTTACGCCGGCAATTCGCGCCACGCTGTCACTCCTGCCGCGCCCGCGACGATGCGAGACGCACGAATGAGGACCCGGCGGCGGATGCCGCGATCGGGCCAGATGATTTAAACGAGAGGCGTGCACCCACCGGGCGACGACACCGAGAGCGGGGAGATAGCCCCGGCGGGAGG
>CAYSTX010000148.1:0-2991 GCA_964434035.1 uncultured Acetobacteraceae bacterium | reverse complement strand
GCGACCGCGGTCGGCTTGAACGTGTCGTGATAACCGGTGCCGCAGCGCGCGCAGGTGAACCGGCCGGCGATACGCTCCACCATCAAATCGTCGTCGACCTTCAGCTCGATCACCGCATCGAGCTGCATCGACGCACGGGCGAGCATCGCATCGAGGGCTTCGGCCTGTGGCGTCGTGCGCGGAAAGCCGTCAAGGATGAAACCCCGCGCGCAATCCGGCTGCGCGACGCGGGCTGCCAGCATGCGGATGATGATATCATCGGAGACGAGTTTGCCCGCCTCCATCACCTTCTTGGCCTCAAGCCCGACAGGCGTCCCGGCGGCGACCTCGGCGCGGAGCATATCGCCGGTCGAGATCTGGGCGATGCCGTGCGCGTCCTGAAGACGGCGGGCCTGCGTGCCCTTCCCGGCCCCCGGGGGCCCCAACAGAATTAATCTCATCGCGCCGTTTCCCTTCCCGTACGGCGCCGCTCGCCGGTTAGCGGCGGCCCTTCACGCGCGCCTTGCGGATCAGACCCTCATATTGATGGGCGAGCAAGTGGGACTGGATCTGCGTAACGGTATCCATGGTCACCGAAACGATAATCAGCAGGCTCGTGCCGCCGAAATAGAAAGGCACATTATATCGGCTGATCAGGAATTCCGGGAGCAGACACACGATCACTAGATAGCTAGCACCTATCGCGGTCAACCGCGTCAGGATCCGGTCGAAATACTCCGCCGTCGCCGAGCCTGGCCGGATGCCGGGTATGAAACCACCGTTCTTCTTCAGGTTCTCGGCAGTCTCCTCAGGATTGAAAACGACCGACGTATAAAAGAACGAGAAGAAAACGATCATCAGCGCGTAGAGCACCATGTACAGCGGCTGTCCGTGCCCGAGCTGCTGGCCGATCGTCGCAATCCAGGCCGGGCCGCCGTTCTGCGCGAAGCCGGCGATCGTTGCCGGGATCAAAAGTATCGAACTCGCGAAGATCGGCGGGATAACGCCCGATGTGTTGATCTTGAGCGGCATGTGCGTGCTGTCGCCGCCGAACATGCGCTGCCCGACCTGCCGCTTTGGATACTGGATCACGATGCGCCGCTGCGCCCGCTCCATGAACACGATCGCAGCGATGACCAGGACGGCGGCGATGAAGAACCCGACAACGAACACCGGCGACAGCGCGCCCGTGCGCCCAAGCTCCAAAAGCGTCGCGAACGCGTGGGGCAGGTTGGCGACGATGCCCGCGAAGATGATCAGGCTCGTCCCGTTGCCGACCCCGCGCGCGGTGATCTGCTCGCCGAGCCACATCAAAAACATCGTTCCGCCGACGAGCGTCACGACGCAGGAGAAGCGGAAGAACATGCCCGGGTCGATTACGGCGGGTCCCAACGTCCCGTGCATACTCTCAAGCCCTACGGCGATGCCGTACGACTGAAAGAGCGCGATCAGGACCGTAAGATAACGGGTGTACTGGTTGAGCTTGACGCGCCCGCTCTCGCCTTCCTTCTTCAGCGCCTCGAGCGACGGAACGGCCGCCGACATCAGCTGCACGATGATGCTCGCGCTGATGTAGGGCATGATCGCGAGTGCGAAGACTGTCATCCGCCCGAGCGCGCCGCCCGAGAACATGTCGAACATGCCGAGGATGCCGCTGCCGTGCTGCGTCATCAGCTCGCCCATCACGGACGCATCGACGCCCGGCACCGGGATGTATGTGCCGAGGCGGTAGACGATCAGCGCGCCGATCGTGAACCAGATGCGCTTCTTGAGCTCGGTGGCCTTGGAGAAGGAACCGATATTGAAGTTGGCAGCAAGCTGCTCGGCCGCCGAGGCCATGGCCATCCCCGTTCATAAAAGACGATCGCGGCGCCCGGCGGTCTGCGGCCGGCGCTACGCTCGCGGGGTTATGCCGCCCCCCGCCCAACGATGGCAAGCGGCGGTCCGTTCACCCTGCATCAGGTGGTCCGTTCGACCCGCGCCAGCAAGCAGCCCGGCCGCGCGGTGTGCACATTAACGAACGCCGTCCGCGGATCGCTGATCGCCCGGTCGAGCGGAGCCGCGACCGTTTGGCCGTCACAGACATGACCGAGGTCGTAGAGGCATTGATCCTCGGCGTCATAGGCGCGGACGGAGACCAGCGCGTTTTCCGACACGATCGGCGCGATCGGGTCGGCCGGACCGTTGGTGCCATACGGCACGCACGGTTCGGCATGAACGAAGATCGGGCTCGGCGTCCAATAGACCCCGCGCGGCCGCGGCAGGTCGTACGAACCGAGCAGCACGATCTCACCCGCACGCGAGTAGCGCAGGCAGACGCGGCAGGGGCACGGGTGATCGTCGGTTGTGACGATGCGGCGAACCGCGTTGCCACGATCATCAATGCCGGTCGCGCGGAAACGGTCGGCGACCTCAGTCGGAATTGGGACGCAGCGGAACGACACCATGACGGACCTCCTCGGACGGGTTGTTCTCCCGCAGAGTTGGTCACAGTCCTGACGTCGCGCCCTCCGTTCCTTGCGCCCGCTATCCGGAGCGGCCGCGCGTGCCGTCAGGCCTCGGCGGGCGGCGCCTTCGCGAGCGTCGTCGTCACCGTGCCGCCGGCCCTCTCGACCGCAGCGACCGCCGCCAGCGACGCGCCGGCAACCGTCACCGTGACAGCGCGCGTGATCTCACCGCGCGCGAGCAGCCGTACGCCCGCGACGCCGCGGCCGCTGACGAGACCGGCCGCCCGCAGCACGTCCTCGGTGATCGGCTGCGTGGCGTCGATCCGCCCGGCCTCGATCGCGGCATCGAGCGTGCCGACATTGACCGGCGCAAATTCACGGCGGAATGGGTTGATGAAGCCGCGCTTCGGCAGACGCCGGTAGATCGGGAGCTGGCCGCCCTCGAACCCGTTGAGCGCCACGCCCTCGCGTGCCTTCTGGCCCTTCACGCCCTTGCCGGACGTCTTGCCTTTGCCCGAGCCGATGCCCCGCCCGAGGCGCTTTGACTTCAGGCGCGCGCCGGAAT
>CAYSTX010000147.1:4590-9395 GCA_964434035.1 uncultured Acetobacteraceae bacterium | reverse complement strand
CGGCGACTTATGCGGCATTGCTCGCGCGGGTCGAGCAGCGCGGCTGGACCGACCTCGCGCAGCCGGTATCGTTGTCAAAATTCCGAAAGCTTCGCATCGCAGTGCGTCACGGTCTGCTGCGATGAGCGGGATGGTGCATGTCATCGGCGCCGGGCTGAGCGGTCTGTCGGCCGCGCTGACGCTGATTGACGCCGGGCGGCGGGTGACGGTGCACGAAGCCGGTCCGCAGGCGGGCGGGCGGTGCCGGTCCTATGACGACCGCCTGCTCGGCTGCCGCGTTGACAACGGCAACCATCTCATGCTGTCCGGCAATACCGCGGTCGTCACCTATCTGGACCGGATCGGCGCGCGCGAGACGATGGCGTGGCCGGCCGAGGCAGCCTTTTCGTTTTTCGATGTGCGCGACGGGCGGCGATGGACGGTGCGGCCGAACGCCGGCCGGCTGCCATGGTGGGTGACACGCCCCAACCGTCGGGTGCCGGGGACGCGGATGCGCGATTACGGGGCGCTGTTGCGGCTGCTACGCGCGGGGTCGGACGCGACGGTTGCGGAAACGCTGGACGATGGGGGGCCGCTCTACCGGCTGTTGCTCGAACCGCTCGCGATCGCCGCGCTGAACACGCGGCCGGAGGTGGCGCTCGCCTCACTGCTGGCCGCCGTGGTGCGCGAGACGCTGGCCCGTGGCGGCGCCGCCTGCGTGCCGCTGCTGCCGCGCGTCGGATTGTCCGAAAGCCTGATCGATCCCGCCCTCGACGCGATTCGGCGCGCTGGCGGCACGGTTCGGCTATCTGCGCGCGTGAGTGGCCTCGACATCGAAGGCGGCCGAGTGACCGCGTTGCGGACGGCGGACGAGGCGGTGCCCGTCGGGCCCGGGGACGGCGTCGTGCTCGCGGTACCGGCGCCGGTCGCGGTTGAGCTATTGCCGGGGCTTATGGCGCCAGAGGCGTTCGAATCGATCATCAATGTGCATTTCACCGCAGCGCCTCTGCCGGGCACGGCTCCTTTTTACGGCCTCGTCGGCGGCCTTGCCGAGTGGGTGTTCATGAAGCCGGGCCATGTGTCGGTGACGATCAGTGCGGCGAACCGGCTCTCGGCCATGACACCAGAGACGATCGCCGCCACGGTCTGGCCAGAGGTCGCGCGGGCGATCGGGCTGCCCACGGACGTGGCGAGCGCGCCACCGCCTGCGTGGCGGGTGGTACGTGAACGCCGGGCGACGTTCGCGGCGACGTCGGTGCAGGAGGCGCGTCGGCCGAAGGCACGAACCGAGATTCCCAACTTGGCATTGGGTGGCGATTGGGTAGCGACCGGGTTGCCGGCGACGATCGAAGGTGCGATCAGATCCGGCTGCACTGCAGCAAATGTGATTTTGTCAAGCATCTAGACGGGATACTTCTTCAAACACGATGCCGCACGACACGCACTGCCTTTCCGAACTGCTGATCGAATCCGAGCTGTCGACCAGGGTCGACACTGCGGCCAACCGTCTCCTGACGTTACAGAAGGACGACGGGCACTGGGTCTTTGAGCTCGAGGCCGACGCGACGATTCCGGCGGAATATGTGCTGCTGGAACACTTTCTCGACCGGATCGACCGGCCACTGCAGGCGAAGATCGGCAATTACCTGCGCAGCATTCAGGGTGCGCATGGCGGCTGGCCGCTGTTTCACGACGGGCGGTTCGAGCTGTCGGCGAGCGTCAAGGCGTACTATGCGCTCAAGTTGATCGGCGACGACCCCGAGGCGCCGCACATGGTCCGCGCGCGCGAGGCGATCCTCGCTGCCGGCGGTGCGGCGCGGACGAACGTCTTCACGCGGGCGCAGCTCGCGCTGTTCGGGCAGATCCCGTGGCGCGGCGTTCCGGTGATGCCGATCGAGCTAATGCTGCTGCCGCGCTGGTTCCCGTTCCACCTAAGCAAAATCAGCTATTGGTCGCGGACGGTGACGGTGCCGCTGCTGGTGCTGATGACGCTCCGCCCGCTTAGCCGCAATCCGAGCGGCATTGGCATTGGCGAGCTGTTCACGACGCCGCCCGATAAGGTGCGCGACTGGATCCGCGGGCCGTATCGGTCCTTCTGGGGCCGGTTTTTCCGGGGCGTCGACGGCGTGCTCCGGGCCGTCCAGCCGCACCTGCCGCAGTGGTCGCGCGACGAAGCGATCAAGCGTGCCGTCGCCTTCGTGCGGGCGCGGATCAACGGTGAGGACGGCCTCGGCGCGATCTACCCGGCGATCGCCAACAGCGCGATGATGTTCGACACGCTCGGCGTACCGGACGACGACCCGGACGCGGTGGCCGCTTGGTCAGCCGTCCGCAAGCTTCTGGTGATCCAGCCCGACCGTGCCTATTGCCAGCCCTGCCTGTCGCCGGTGTGGGACACGGGGCTGGCCGGCCATGCGATCGCGGAAGCCGAGGGCGCGGTGTCGCCGCCGGTCGAGGCGGCCTGTGACTGGCTGCGGGAGCGGCAGATCACGCAGGCGGTCGGCGACTGGGCGGATCGGCGGCCCGGCCTCGCGCCCGGTGGCTGGGCTTTTCAGTATCGGAACGACTTCTACCCGGACGTCGACGACACCGCCGTGGTCGGGATGCTGCTGCACCGAAACGGCGACCCCGCCCATTCGGACGCCTTGGCGCGAGCGCGGACCTGGGTGATCGGGATGCAGAGCCGCAATGGCGGCTGGGGCGCCTTCGACATCGACAACACGCATTATCACCTGAACCACATCCCGTTTGCCGACCACGGCGCGCTGCTCGACCCGCCGACGGCGGACGTGAGTGCACGCTGCATCTCGTTTCTGGCGCAGATCGGCGACCCGGCGGACGAGCCGGTCATCAAGCGCGGCATCGACTATCTCCGCCGTGAGCAGGAGGCGTGTGGCAGCTGGTTCGGGCGCTGGGGCACGAACCATCTGTACGGAACGTGGTCGGTTCTGTGCGCTTTGAACGCGGCGGGCGTGCCGCCGACGGACCCGATGGTGGCCCGCGCGGTCGCGTGGCTCCTATCGGTGCAGCGCGAGGATGGCGGCTGGGGCGAGGACGAGGAGACGTATGCCGGCGCGACGCCCGGCGAGTACGACCGGAGCGTGCCGAGCCAGACCGCCTGGGCGCTGCTCGGGCTAATGGCCGCGGGCGAGGCCGGGCATCCGGCGGTTGCGCGCGGCATCCGCTGGCTGATGCAGGCGCAGCGTCCGGATGGCGATTGGGACGAGGCGCCGTACACGGCGGTCGGCTTCCCACGCGTGTTCTATTTGAAATACCACGGCTACCGGCTGTTTTTCCCGCTGCTGGCGCTCGCGCGATATCGGACGCTCTTGCGCGGCAATACGCGCCGGGTCGCGGTCGGGTTCTGAGCGGCGCGCGGCGCATCGGGGCGCTCGTCGGCTTTCGGGCCGAGGCGCGGCTGATTCCCGCACGGCTCGGCTGGAGCGTTGGATTTGGCGGCGGGCTTGGTTCGGAGGGCGCCGAGGCGGCCGCCGCGCGGCTGGTGGCCGATGGCGCGACGGCGCTGATCAGCGTCGGGCTGGCCGGCGGGCTCGACCCGGCTTTGTCGGCGGGTGCCGTGGTCGTGCCGGAATATGTTGTCGAGGACGGCACGCGCTATCGGACCGATCCAGCGCTCTCCGCGTGGCTGGCTGGCCGCCCGCCGGCGGGCGGCGTTTGCGCGCGCCCGGTCGCGGTCGCGACGGCGTCGGACAAAGCGGTGATTTGGGCCGAGACGGGGTGCACCGCCGTCGACCTCGAATCCGGCGCCGTTGCGCGAGCCGCGACGCGCGCGGGGCTGCCGTTCGCGGTGCTGCGGGTGGTGTGCGATCCGGCCGGACGGAACTTGCCGCCGGCGGCACTTGCGGCTTTGGACGCATCGGGGACGATCGCGCCAGCGCGGATTGCCGCGTCGCTCGCTGCCCGGCCGGGGCAGATCGGCGGCCTGCTGCGGCTTGCGACGGACGCCGCGAGGGCGCGCCGGGCACTCCGGCGGCGGCTCGATGCGCTGGTCTGAAGCTTGTGGCGGCCGCTCCGCGCGCCTAACTCGGCCACATGGTCACTCCCTCGCGTGCCGCGCGCGCCGTCCGAGTGCTGCTCTTCGCGGGCTGCGTGACCGGGTTATTCCGCGCCAGCGCCGCGCCGGCGCTTGCCACGGAGCCGCCGGAGGTGCCCCGCACAACGTCGCTCTGTGAGTCATCGATCCTTGCGGCGGAGCGCCGCTTCGGCACGCCGCCCGGCCTCCTGATGACGATCGCCAAGGTCGAGAGCGGCCGCGCGGATGAGGCGGGGCGCCTCACGCCCTGGCCATGGACGATCGACGTGGACGGCGCGGGCGCGATGTTCCCGACCAAGCAGGCGGCGGTCACGGCGGCGGAAGCCGCGATCATCGGCGGCGCGCGGTTCGTGGATGTCGGCTGCATGCAGGTCGATCTCGCGATGCACCCGAACGCTTTCCGCACGCTCGATCAGGGGTTCGACCCAGCGATCAACGCCGATTATGGGGCGCGTTTTCTCCGCGCGCTGCATGACGGGCCGGCGGGCGGCAACTGGTACATCGCGGTCGGGCTCTATCACTCGGCGACGCCGGACCTCGCCGCCGAGTATCGCGCGGCGGTCGCGTCCGTCGGGCTTGGACTGCACCCGGTTTGGCACGGCAGCGGCGGCGGGCTTGCGCGCGGCCGCGTCTGGTATGCGCTATCAGGCGGCGGCGCCGTGCGGCTCAACGTGTATCGACAGCCGGCCCGCATCCACCGCGGCAAGCCGAGCGCCTGCCGGATCGCGGCGGTTCTCGGCCCGTTCCTGCGCTCCCGCCCTCGTTGTTGAGA
>CAYSTX010000147.1:0-4490 GCA_964434035.1 uncultured Acetobacteraceae bacterium | reverse complement strand
CTTCGGCAGTTGCGGCGCGCGGCGCGTGAGCGAGTTCCGCCATCTTTTCCTGCACGTGGCGGCTGAAGACGTATTCCGCCGGGCGCTGGTTCGACAGGTCGATCTCGGGCGCCATAGGCCCCTCGGTCCGCGGACCGCGGAGGGCGACCGTCAGCGTCTTGATCGGGTTCTTCACAGCGTCCACGACCGCGGTCGCCTCGTAGCCGGAGTGCACCATGCAGTCGGCGCACTTCTCGTAGTTGCCGGTGCCGTATTTGTCCCAGTCGGTCGTGTCCATCAGCTCCTGGAACGTCTTCGCATAGCCTTCGCCGAGCAGGTAGCAGGGCCGCTGCCAGCCAAAGACGTTGCGGGTCGGCTTGCCCCAGGGCGTGCAGTGATAGTTCTCGTTGCCGGCCAGGAAGTTCATGAACAGCGGCGATTGCGTGAACTTCCAGCCCTTGCCCTTGCCGCGCCGGAGGACATCGCGGAACAGCGTCTTGGTTTTCTGGCGGGACAGGAAATGCTCCTGGTCCGGCGCGCGCTCATAGGCGTACCCAGGCGAGGTCATGATACCGTCGACACCGAGCGCCATCACGTCGTCGAAGAAACGGGCGATCCGCTCCGGCTGAGCGCCATCGAAGAAGGTGCAGTTGATCGAGAGCCGGAATCCGCGCTCCTTGGCGGCCTTGATGGCGCGCACGGCGCGGTCGTAGACGCCGTCCTGGCTCACCGCGCGGTCGTGCATTTCCTTGTCGCCATCGAGGTGGACGTCCCACGAGAAGAACTTGTTCGGCTTGAACAGGTCCATCTTCTTCTCGAGCAGCAGCGCGTTCGTGCAGAGATAGACGAACTTCTTTCGGGCCAGGATGCCCTCGACGATCTGCGGCAGCTCCTTATGCAGAAGCGGCTCACCGCCGGCGATCGCGACCACGGGCGCGCCGCACTCATCGACCGCGGCGAGCGCGTCGGCGACCGAAAGGCGCTGGTTCAGAATTTCGTCCGGGTAGTCGATCTTCCCGCAGCCGGCACAGGCGAGGTTGCAACGAAACAGCGGCTCCAGCATCAGCACGAGCGGATAGCGCTTGCGGCCAATCAAATGCTGCTTCACGACATAGGCGCCGACGCGCAGCACTTGGTTCATAGGGACGGACATGCGTAGCTCCCGGGGAGTCGGCGCGACGAGCCGGGTAAACCGGCAATGGTCCAGGAAATGACGTCGTGCCGCAGCCGACGCAATGTGGCAAAAGCGCCACAGGGTGCGCCTTGTTCCGCCCGCTGGGCCGGAGCAGAGTCGTGCGTTAAGGCGGTCGCCCGCTATAGCCGGCGATGCGATAGGCAAGCGGGAGCAGCGGGTTGGAGACGGCGGGCAGGATGATCGAAGGCGGCAAGCGGCAACTCTCGGCGGCGATGGCCGAGGCCGCGGAGAAGGTTGAGACGATGATCGACACGCTTCTCCCGCTGCAGGACGGGCCGGAGCGCCGGCTGTCGGAGGCGATGCGCTATGCGACCCTCGGCGGCGGCAAGCGCATGCGGGCGTTCCTGGTGATGGAGACCGCCTCGCTGTTCGCGGTCGCGCCGACCTGCGCCGCCCGTGTAGCGGCCGCGGTCGAGATGCTGCACGCCTATTCGCTGGTGCACGACGATCTGCCTGCGATGGATGACGACGATCTCCGGCGCGGCAAGCCCAGCACGCACCGCGCCTTTGACGAGGCGACCGCGATCCTGGCCGGGGACGCGCTGCAGGCCCGCGCGTTCGAGGTGCTGGCGGAGCCCGACACGCATGGCGATCCGGGCGCGCGCTGCGAACTGGTAAGCTGCCTCGGCCATGCGTCCGGCGCGCGCGGCATGGCGGGAGGCCAGATGTTCGACATCCTCGCCCCCATTATCAAGGCGGAACGAGGGTCGGAGCTGGACGCGGCCGAGGTCACGCGCCTCCAGGCGATGAAGACCGGGCGGCTCATTGAATTCAGCACCGAGGCCGGGGCGATTTTGGGACGCGCGCCGTCACATCAGCGCCACATGTTGACCGCATACGGTCGGGATCTCGGCGCCGCTTTCCAAATCGCCGACGATCTGCTGGATACGGAAGGTACGACCGAAGAGACGGGCAAGACCGCCGGCAAGGACGCCGCCGCCGGAAAGGCCACACTGGTCGCGGTTCTTGGCCCCGAGCGCGCCCGCGACCACGCGGCACTACTCGCTCGGCAGGCCGCGTCCTATCTTGATGGGTTCGGCCCGAAGGCCGAGATGCTGCAGGCTCTGGCGAACTTCGTAGTCGGCCGGCGAACCTGAGCGAGTATGCAATCCCTTCCCCCGGTGGCGGACGGGCCTGGAGAGTTGGAGACGAACGAAGAATGACCGTGAAGACGCCCCTGCTGGACCGCGTTCGCGTGCCCGCCGATCTGCGCAACCTGTCCGCCGAGCAGCTCCGCGAGCTGGCGGATGAGCTTCGGGCGGAGACGATCGATGCCGTCTCGACCACCGGCGGCCATCTCGGCTCGGCGCTCGGCGTCGTCGAGCTGACGGTCGCGATTCATGCCGTGTTCGACACGCCGACGGACCGGCTGATCTGGGACGTCGGGCACCAGGCCTATCCGCACAAGATCCTGACCGGCAGGCGCGACCGGATCCGCAGCCTGCGGCAGGGCGGCGGGCTATCCGGCTTCACGCGGCGGAGCGAGAGCGAATACGACCCGTTCGGCGCAGCCCATTCGTCGACGTCGATTTCCGCCGGCCTCGGAATGGCGGTCGCGCGCGATCTGAAGACGGCCCGGTTCAACGCGGCGAGCGAGCAAGAGCGAGCGGCGCAGAATCTGAGCGCCGACGATCGGAACGTCGTCTGCGTCATCGGCGACGGCTCGATGAGCGCCGGCATGGCGTATGAGGCCATGAACAACGCGGGCGCGCTCCACTCGCGGCTGATCGTCATCCTCAACGACAATGACATGTCGATCGCGCCGCCGGTCGGCGCGATGAGCGCCTATCTGTCGCGGCTGATGAGCTCGCACAGCTTCCTCAGCATTCGTGAGCTGGCGGTGCGGATGGCCAAGCGCTTCCCGCGCGGGATCGAGCGGACGGCGCTGCGGGCCGAGGAGTACGCCCGCGGCATTCTGACGGGCGGCACGCTCTTCGAGGAGCTGGGCTTCTACTATCTCGGCCCGATCGACGGCCACAATCTCGACCATCTGCTACCGGTGCTGCGCAACGTGCGCGATGCCGATGAGGCCGGTCCGATCTTGATCCACGCCATCACGCGCAAGGGCAACGGCTACGCCCCGGCCGAGGCGAGCGCCGACAAGTATCACGGCGTCTCGAAGTTCAACGTGATCACCGGTGAGCAGGCCAAGGCACCGCCGGGGCCGCCCTCCTACACGAAGGTGTTTGCCGACGCGCTGATCGCCGAGGCCGAGGCCGACCCGAACATCATTGCGATCACGGCCGCGATGCCGTCCGGCACCGGGCTCGACCGCTTCGCAAAGCGGTTTCCGGACCGCACCTTCGACGTCGGCATCGCCGAGCAGCACGCGGTCACGTTCGCAGCCGGGCTCGCGACCGAGGGTATGCGCCCGTTCTGCGCGATCTACTCGACGTTCTTGCAGCGCGCGTACGATCAGGTCGTCCACGACGTCGCTATCCAGCGGCTGCCGGTGCGGTTCGCGATGGACCGCGCGGGGCTGGTCGGCGCCGACGGCGCGACGCATGCCGGCAGCTTCGATCTCGCCTATCTCGGCTGCCTGCCGGGCTTCGTGATCATGGCACCGTCGGACGAGGCGGAGCTGGTGCACATGGTGGCCACGGCCGCCGCGATCGACGACCGGCCGAGCGCGATCCGCTATCCGCGCGGCGAAAGCACCGGGCTCGTGCCGTTGCCGGCACGGGGCGAGGTGCTGCCGATCGGGCGTGGCCGCGTCCTTCGCGAAGGCTCAACGATCGCCATCCTGTCGCTCGGCACGCGGCTCGCCGACGCGATGCGGGCGGCGGACGAGTTGGCGGCGCGCGGCCTCTCCACCACGGTCGCCGATGCACGGTTTGCCAAGCCCCTCGACACCGACCTCATCGAGCGCCTTGCCCGAGAGCACGCGGTGCTGATCACGGTCGAGGAAGGTGCGGCGGGCGGCTTCGGCGCGGCCGTCATGCAGCATCTCGCCTGGCGTGGTCTCCTTGACGCGCAGGGCGAGCGGGCGCCGGTTCGGATCCGGCCAATGACGCTGCCGGACCGCTTCATCGACCACGACAGCCAGACGAAGCAGCTCGCCGAGGCTGGCCTGTCGGCCCGTGACATCGTGCAGACCGCAGTGGACGCAATCGCGACGGTCGGCTTGCCGCACACGCTCGCGAAGGCGGCGACTCTGCGGTGACGGCCGACGCGTTCAGGCCGCCGGCGTGGATCGCGACCCGGCGGCGGGTCGTGGCGTTCGCGATCGGCACTATCGGACTAGTCGCGGGCGCGTCGACGCCCTCTCCGGCGGCAGCGCGGGATATCGACATGCCGGGGCCGGAGGCGCCGATCG
>CAYSTX010000146.1:0-9410 GCA_964434035.1 uncultured Acetobacteraceae bacterium | reverse complement strand
CGACGCCGCCGCCGAGAACCGCGACGCCGTACGGACGCAGCAGCTCTTTCGCCTGGTATTCGTGAATGTTCATTCGAGACGTCCCCTCGCAATCCTGCAACGTTTAGCGTCGACGAGTCTCGGTTTCCGAGTCTCGTCCCCCGCCGAACTACTCCGCGGCCACCGACATCGGCACATCACCCAATGCACCCGAGGCCCGCATCTCGGCGATCCGCGCTTCGTCGAACCGGAGCACGTCCCGCAATACGTTTTCGGTGTGTTCGCCGAGAAGCGGCGAACGGGTCACCTCCGTTGGACTATCGGAAAGCTTCACAGGGTTACCCACCGTCAAGTATCTGCCGCGCGTTGGATGATCGACCTCGACGATCGTGCCGGTCGCACGCAGCGACTGATCTTCGGCGATCTCCTTCATCGACAGAATCGGGCCGCACGGGATGTCATGCTTGTTGAGGATGTCCATCGCCTCGAACTTCGTCTTGGTTTGGGTCCACTCCTCGATCGTTGCGAAGATCTGCGCCAGACGCGGCAGCCGAGCCTCGGGCTTGGCGTAGTCAGGATCGCTGATCCACTCCTCCTTGCCGATGACTTTGCAGATGCTCTTCCAAACCGGCGCCTGCGCTATGAAGTAGATGTACGCGTTCGGATCGGTCTCCCAACCCTTGCACTTGAGAATCCAGCCCGGCTGCCCGCCGCCGGACGCGTTGCCTGCGCGTGGCACGGCGTCGCCAAACTGGCCGTTCGGATATTGTGGGTACTCCTTCAACGGCCCATGCATGAGTCGCTGCTGATCGCGGAGTTTGACCCGGCAGAGATTCAACACGCCGTCTTGCATCGCGGCGAGAACCCGCTGTCCCTTACCGGATGCATGACGCTGATAAAGAGCGGTCACGATACCGAGTGCGAGATGCAAGCCAGTGCCGCTGTCGCCGATTTGCGCGCCGGTCACCAGCGGCGGTCCATCGTCAAAGCCCGTGGTCGACGCCGCGCCACCTGCGCATTGCGCGACGTTCTCGTAAACCTTGCAACTTTCGTATGGTCCAGGACCGAACCCCTTGACGGATGCAAGGATCATCCGCGGGTTAAGCTCCTGGATGCGCTCCCAGCTGAACCCCATTCGGTCCAGCACGCCTGGAGCGAAGTTCTCGACCAGCACGTCGCACACCTTGATCAAGGCCGCGAGCACCTCTTTGCCCTCAGGCGACTTGCTGTCGATCGTGATTGAACGCTTGTTGCTGTTCAGCATCGTGAAGTACAGGCTGTCGGCGTTGGGGATGTCGCGGAGCTGCCCGCGCGTGATGTCGCCCTCACCGGGCCGCTCCACCTTGATAACGTCAGCGCCGAACCAAGCCAGCAGCTGAGTGCACGTCGGTCCCGATTGCACGTGCGTGAAATCGAGGATGCGAATTCCGTCCAGTGCCTTTGCCATAACGTCCTCCTGGATCTCGTTCCGATTAAGTCTCGGTCGGCGCGCGAGTGGCCTGCGTGCGCGGGCTCGGCATGTTGCTTCTTGTTCTACTTGTACATCGTCTGGGCTTTGGTGCCCGGCGCGTATTCCCTGGGATCGACCCAGATGTTGACCAGGGCAGATCGGCCGGTGCGTCCGATTGCTTCGCGCGCCCGCCGCAGCGCGGGTGCAATCTGGGCCGGGTCGCGAACCTCTTCGCCGTAGCCGCCGAGCATTTCGGCAAAGCGGCCGAAAGGAATATCACCGAGAAGATTGCCGACGCTGCCGCGCTCCTCGCCGTATTTGGTGATCTGGCCATAGCGGATCTGGTTCATGGCCGAGTTGTTGCCGATCACCGCGAGATATGGCGCTCCGAACCGGTTTGCCGTTTCCATGTCAAAACCGGTCATACCGAACGAGCCGTCGCCATAGTAGCAGAGCACTTCCTTGTGCGGATTAGCGAGCTTTGCCGCGAGGGCGAAGCCGGTACCCACACCGAGGCTGCCAAGAGCGCCAGGATCCATCCACTGGCCGGGACGGCGCGGCCGTACCGCCTGGGCGGAAATCGTGACGACGTCGCCGCCGTCGCCGATGTAGATCGTGTCGTCAGAAAGGAACTCGTTGATCTCCCACGCAACCCGATAGGGATGGATCGGGGACTGCTCGCACCTGAATAGCGGCATAAGCTTGTCAGTCGCGACCTGCTCCGATCGCCGGAGCTGCGCCATCCACTCCTTGCGCGACTGCGCCGCAGCGTTAGCGATCCGGCCGGTCACGGCCTGCCGCACGGCGGCGAGAATCGCGCCGGGGTCCCCGACCATGCCAAGCGAGACGTCTCGGTTTTTGCCGACCGTGCGGTAATCCATGTCGATCTGCACGACCTGTGCGTTACGCCCGAGACGCTTGCCGTAGCCCATCCGGAAGTCGAACGGGGTGCCAACGATGACGATCACGTCGGCTCCGTCGAAGCCCTCGCGGCGGGTGCGATCGAAGTGATGCGGGTCGTCGGGCGGCAGTAGGCCGCGGGCAGCGCCGTTGAAGTAGGCCGGGATGTCGAGCGTGCGGACCAGATCGATCGCCGCTTCATGCCCTCGGCAGGTCCAGACCTGGCTGCCAAGAAGTACGGTGGGTTTCCTGGACGTGACCAGGATCGCGGCCAGCTTCTCGATGTCTGCGGGGTCGCCCACGGATTTGGTGGAAGCACGATAGCGACCCGGCGCGGGAATGACCGCTTCTGTCAGCGCGATCTCGCGGTCGAGCACGTCGCGGGGAATCTCAAGATAGCTGGGACCCGGTGCGCCGGCGAAGCTCTCGCGTGCCGCCATTGCAATCATGTCGGCGATCCGCTCGGTCGAGCGTACGCCCGCAGAAAACTTCGTGATCGGCCGCATCATGTCCACGTGCGGCAGGTCCTGGAGCGAGCCCATCATGTGCTGGCCCAGCGCGCCCTGTCCGCCGATGTGCAGGATCGGGCTCTCGGAGCGGAACGCGGTCGCAATGCCGGTGACGGCGTTCGTGCATCCAGGCCCGGCGGTCGTGACGACGCAGCCGAGCTTGCCGGTCTGGCGGGCATAGCCATCCGCCGCGTGCGCCGCGACTTGTTCGTGCCGGACGTCGATGATCCGGATGCCCTCATCGACGCAGCCGTCATAGATGTCGATGATGTGGCCGCCGCACAGCGTGAAGATCGTGTCCACACCCTCGTTCTTCAGCGCCTTCGCGACAAGGTGGCCGCCGGAAATGATGTCTGCGGCGCGGCTCTTTTGCTGAAGCGTGTCCTCGGCTGTTGTGCTCCGCGTTGGACGTGCGAGCGTCGCGGACGTTGCTGCTGCAGCCATCTTCTTTCCTCCCCGCTTCTCGGCCCGGTGGGTTTCTGGCATGTTGTATACCAGCAGCCTCGCGGGTTTGCCTAGCGGGAAAATGCATGCCGTGGAAAAAATCTGGTATACAATATCCCAGTCTTGTGCTTATCTGCGCGAAGACGCCCCGAACGGCTCCGCACCCGTCAATAAAAAGGGAGGCACGAATGAGGGTAGACGCCTTGCTCCGGCAGAAGCGCCCCCGCGTCATATCCGTCCGCATGGACGAGACCCTCGGCGCCGCGGCCCGGATCTTGCGACGCGAGAACGTCGGCGCGGTGGTCGTCAAAGACTCCTGCAGGACCGAAGGCGACATCGTCGTCGGCATGCTTTCGGAGCGCGATTTCCTGCATGCGGTAACCGACCACGGCATCGCCGCATTCAGGATGCCGGTCTCGGCGGTGATGAGGCGCGCGGCGGTTGCATGCGAAGTGTCGGACAGCACCGATGCCGTCGCTGAGCTCATGCGGCAGCATCACATCCGGCACGTGCCGGTCATCGACCGCGGGGCGCTTATCGGCGTCGTCAGCATCCGTGACCTCCTCGCCGGCGAATCCTCCGCCCACGACGGAGCATGCGTCGCTGTCGCCTGACGCGACCGCTGCAGCTCTGGGTCCGATGGACGAACGATCACGCGCGCCGGATCACGCTCGAACGCGCGCGCCATAAAATAACAAACGCAACCACGAAAGGCAGACGGAAATGTCCCAAGTCACTCTTCCCAAGACGCAGCTCCTGATCGATGGCGATTGGGCAGATGCCAGCAGCGGCGAGCGCTTTACGACCGTGAACCCGGCAACCGAGGCACCGATCGCCGAAGTGGCACTGGGTGGTGTCCCCGATATCGAGGCCGCGGTGAAGGCCGCACGCCGCGCGCTAAACAAGGGGCCATGGCCGGCAATGACGGGCGCAGAACGTGGTCGCATCCTCTACCGCCTCGCGGGAATTTTCCGCGAGCGCCTGGACGAGATCGTGTTGTTGGAAAGCATTGATGGCGGTAAGCCGTTGGCGGCGACCCGGCGCCAGGACGTTGCGGCGGCAATCGACACGCTCGAGCACTTCGCGGGCTGGGCGGACAAGCTCGCAGGCGAGGTCATTCCGGTGCGCCATGATGCGCTGACGTTCTCACGGCGAGCACCGGTCGGCGTGGTTGCCGCCATCGTGCCGTGGAACTTCCCGTTGATGAACGCAGTCTGGAAGACCGCACCGGCGCTCGCCTGCGGCTGCACCGTCGTGCTCAAGCCGGCACAGCTGACCCCGCTCTCGGCGCTATGGCTGGGCCAGGCCGCGCTCGAGGCAGGCGTGCCGCCGGGAGTTCTGAATATCGTGCCGGGGTCGGGCGCGGTCGCCGGCGCGGCGCTCGTGTCGCACCCCTTGGTCAACAAAATCGCGTTCACTGGCTCGCCCCAGGTCGGGCGCGGCATCATGCGCGCAGCGGCCGAGAACGTGACCCATGTCGGGCTCGAGCTGGGCGGCAAGGCGCCTATCGTCATTTTCGCCGATGCCGATATCAACAAAGCCGTCCGCGCGACCACAGCAGGGGCTTTCTTCAACGCCGGTCAGGTTTGCTCGGCGGCAACGCGGGTCGTGGTCGAAGACTCCGTTCACGACGAATATGTCGCGCGCTTGACGGAGCGCGTGAAGTCGCTTCGCGTCGGCAATCCGCTGGAAGAAGGCGTGTCCATGGGCCCGGTCATCTCCCGCGGCGCGATGGAGGGGATCCTCAAGTATATCGATATCGGGCGCGAGGAAGGGGCGAAGGTCGCAATCGGCGGTGGCCGCTGCGGCAGCAAGGGTTATTACGTCGCGCCGACTCTGTTCACCGACGCGCACGAGGAGATGAAGATCGTGCAGGAGGAGATTTTCGGCCCGGTGCTGACCATCCTTCGTTTCCGTGACAACGACGAAGATGAGGCGGTCCGCATTGCCAATAACAGCATCTACAGCCTCGCATCGGCCGTCTGGACGCGCGATATCGATCGGGCGCACCGGGTATCGAGCCGGCTGCATTCCGGAATGGTCTGGGTCAACACCTACGGCCCGACCGACGCTCGTCTGCCCTGGGGCGGCTTGGGCGGAGCCTCTGGTATCGGTCGCGATCTCGGACGCGCGGCGCTCGAGGCCTACACCGAGCGCCGCACCGTGTGGATGCAGTTCGGCTCCGCCCCGGCCGCGTGAAACTCTGCACATCGAGCGATAGCGGCGAGTGAAGCGAATAGGGAGAGCGTCGTGAAGGTTTGCATTTTCGGTGCCGGCGCTATCGGGGGCTACGTCGGCGCGCAATTCGCCCAGGCTGGCGTCGAGGTCAGCCTGGTCGCCCGCGGTCCGCATCTGGAGGCGATGCGCCGCAATGGGCTGCGCCTCATCAAAGACGGTGCGGAAATCACGGTGCGAGTCGCCTGCACCAACGATCCGCACGAGCTGGGTCCGCAGGACTACGTAATCGTCGGTCTGAAGGCGCATCAGCTAAGCGCGGCTGTATCCCAGATGCAGCCGCTTCTGGGCCCCGACACCGCTGTTGTCACTGCCGTGAACGGCATTCCCTACTGGTACTTCTATTGCCACGGCGGGGCGCTTGAAGGCAGTGCGGTAGAGAGCGTGGACCCGGGCGGGGTACAGTGGCGCGGCCTTGGCCCCGAACGTGCGATCGGCTGTATCGTCTATCCGGCGACCGAAATCGCCGAGCCCGGCGTCATCAAGCACATTTACGGCGACAAGTTTCCAATCGGCGAGCCCTCCGGCGAGCGCAGCGACCGCGTGCAGAAACTATCGGCGGCATTCGCGGCGGCCAAGATGCAGGCACCTGTACTCGACCGCATCCGCGACGAGTTGTGGCTGAAGCTGTGGGGCAACTTGTCGTTCAATCCGATCAGCGCGCTCACCCACGCGACACTCGACGTGATCTGCTCCGATGTGGGGACGCGCGCGGTCGCGCGGGCAATGATGCTAGAGGCTCAAGAGATCGCCAACCGGCTCGGCGTGCAGTTCCGGGTCGACGTCGACCGCCGCATCGAGGGGGCGCGCAAAGTGGGGGCGCACAAGACTTCGATGCTGCAAGACCTCGAGAGGGGCCGCCCGATGGAGATCGTGCCGTTGGTTACGGTGGTCCAGGAACTGGGCGTGAAACTCGGAATCCCGACCCCAACGATCGACGTCGTCCATTCGCTCGTAGCGCAAAGGGCCAAAGTCGCGGAAGGCCGCTGATAGCGCGACCCGGACGAAACGGGATGCGAACTGACGGCACCGGACCGCGCTTGATGGCCTGCCCTGGCTTGGATTGGTTAGAAGGTGATCCCAGTGATCGGGATCACAGGTATTCCCACCATGTGGGCAGCGTAAGCGCCCGCACGATCGAAGCCTCGAGCTTCCGCCACTTCTGCGACAGGGACATGGCGTTTTTCGGGGTCGAGAAACCTGGGACGCCGAAACTGGCGGCCGTAGCGTTCCGGAAGCTCTGCATCGCTCGTCTCCTACCGTTCTGACCAACGCTCGATTTCAAAATCAGATCTAAGGTTTTTGTGCAGTGCATCAACAAGAAACTTCTGGCGAAGATCGCGCGGAGCGAATAGCCGATAAGCGCGGGATGAGTGACCCGACACAGGTCACCGGGGTCGCTGCGTCCCGACTCGCATTAAACCTGCTTGGGCTTCGGTTCGGGCCTGATGAAGGCTTTTACGGGGCCAGTCCCGGGGGCTTCCGAGCTTCTGTAGGGCACGCTATATCTGGTATACTGTATTTTGCCGCCTAAGGGCGGGTCCGTATCGGGAGCAAAGCATGTCGGACGTTCTTTCTGCCCCGCGCCTCGAAGTCGAGCGCCTCGACGTCGGCGTCGGACTGCGCAGGCTCGCCTGCAACGCCATCAAACGCGCGATCACCGAGATGGACATTTATGGGCAGGCGCCGGAGATCCGCCTCGACGAGCGGCAACTCTCCGAGGATCTGGGGGTCAGTCGGACACCGATCAGAGAGGCGCTGACGGTTCTCGAGCAGGAAGGTTTTGTCCGCTCCGTGCCGCGTCGAGGGGTCTACGTCGTCCGCAAGACGAAGCGCGAAGTCGTCGAGATGATCATGGTCTGGGCCGCCATTGAAAGCATGGCGGCCTCTCTCGCGGCGACCCGTGCGACGACAGAGCAGCTGAAGCAGCTTCGCGCGCTGTTCGAGAGCTTCGGCACCGATCCGTCGCAACACATCGACGAGTATAACGAAGCGAACATGGCCTTCCATAAGGCCATCATCCGTCTGAGCGGATGCGAGCTGATGAGCGATCTGACGGAGAACCTTTTCATTCACATGCGTTCCATCCGCTCCGTCACGATGCGACAGAATGACCGGGCGAAGCGGTCAATTCGTGATCATCACAGAATCATCTCGGCGCTTGAACGGCGCGATGCAGAGCTGGCCGAGCGCTTGGTACGCGAGCACACGCTGGCCCTCGCGGCGCACGTCGAAAAGCATGGTGACTGGTTGGACGGCCTCCCGGCTTCCCAAGTCGAGCAAGGCGGAAACAGGGTCTCCTCCCCTCTCGCTGCATCACCGTCCTTGGCGAGGACGCCCATGCGCGTCCAGACTCCCGCGAGCCGGTCGACCTCGATCGGGATCGCAAGGAGCGGGGATGCCGAAGAGCGAGGACTATCCTCTCGCCGAAGCACACGAGTCAGGAACTAGGCCATATGGACTAAAGTGCTCCCGAGGTTTCGAACGTCGGCTTACGTGAGAGCGGGATGCCAAGGCCTCCGAGTTCCGGCGGAGCGGCTACCAGCCCGGTCAATGACCCTGATCAGCGGTGTAGAGCCAGTCCAGGATCTGCGGCCACAGCGTCTCGTGCGCAACTTGCGTCACGAGCGGGCCCAGGTGCTCTAGTGCGGCACCGTGGCCACCCTCATGGCGCAGCACGCGCAAGCGCAGTCCGGGAACATTGGCGAGGGCGGCCAGCGTTGAGCTGGGCGGCACCACGCGGCCGCTGCTACTGACCACCGCGAGCACGGGGCCCCGCAGCCGGTCTGCCCCGGTCGCCCGCCCCTCAGAGACCTCCAGCATGCCGACCCTGAAACGGTCTTCGCGATAGAGCTGCTCGGCCACGTCCTCGAACAGCCTGCCGGGCATCGCGAGCTCGTCGAGCGTCCATCGCTCGACTCGCGCATGGACCGCGGCGGCGACCGGGTCGGCGAGGCTCGCTCCGAGGTCACTCCATCGCTGCAGCAAGAAGGTGTTCGGGAGTGCGGAGGTGGCGAGAAATCCCAGGAACGAACCGGGCACCGGACTGCCAGCGAGCGCGCGCAGCACCCCCGCATCAGGCAGCGCGGACATGCTGCGAGCCAGTGGCCCGCCCTCTTGTGCTCCAAACGCAAGCGGCGCCTCGATCAGCACCAGGCCCCGCACACGCTCCGGCCGCAGCGAGGCAAAGATTGCCGCGAGAGTGCCGCCGAGCGAGTGGCCGGCGAGCAAGGCGGCGGGACAATCCGTCTCTGTTGCGATGACGTCGAGCGCGGCAAGAATGAGCCGGTCCGCGTAGTCGGCCAGCCCGAAGTCGTCCTCGCAAGGTCCCGGATCCAGCCACTCGAGCAGGAATACGCGCAGCCCACGGCGCAGGCAGTGACGCACCACGCTGACCCGCGGCAACAGATCCCAAATGTAGGCGCGCTTGATCGGCGCGGGCAGTATCAGCAGCGCGGGGCCCGGCGTGCTGTCGCGGGGGTGATACGCCCGCAGCCGCGCGCCGTGCCAGTTGGCGACGACCCGGAACGGCGTTTCGACCGGGCCAAGCCGGGCCAGGTCGAACGCACGACCGAACTGTCGGCGCGCTTCGTCCAGCAGGGCGAAGCTTGTCATCGCCATGGCACGGCCGCCGGCCCCGTGGAGTTGCCGCCGATATCGACGAGCTGGACTGCGAGTGGACGCTCAGGGCTTCTGTCGGGACAACCACCCGATGACATCGCTCGCGTTCTTGTCCGGAGGGAAGATCGGATAGAATACGTATGTCACCCGGCCGTCATCCAGGATCAGCGTGCAACGCTTCAAGAGCGTCATGCCATTGGTTTCAAACGTCGGCAAATTTACGGCGCGCGTAAGCTCGAGATTTTGGTCAGACAGGAGCGGGAACGGCAAGT
>CAYSTX010000145.1:0-9464 GCA_964434035.1 uncultured Acetobacteraceae bacterium | reverse complement strand
CGATTTCACCATGCCCGGGCGAAAACACGCCTGCCCGATCAGCGCTGCTTGCTGGTCGCCCGCGACGCCGCGGATTGCGACCTGCGCGCCGAGATGCGCCGCCGCCGCATGGCCGAACAAGCCGGAGCAGTCGCGCACGTCCGGCAGGATCGCGCGCGGGATGCGAAACAGATCGAGCAGCGCGTCGTCCCAGACGCCGCGATGGATGTCGAACAGCGCGGTGCGTGACGCATTCGTCGCGTCGGTCGCATGGACCGCGCCGTCCGTCAGTCGCCACAGCAGGAAACTGTCGACCGTGCCAAAGGCGATCCGGCCCGCCTCCGCAGCGGCGCGTGCGCCGTCCACGGTGTCGAGCAGCCACGCGATCTTGGTCGCCGAGAAATACGGATCGAGCCGCAGCCCCGTCCGCGCCGCGACGAGGGCGCCATGCCCCTCACGTTCCATCGCCTCGCACGCCGGCGCTGTGCGGCGGTCCTGCCAGACGATCGCGTCGTGGATCGGCCGTCCGGTCGCGCGGTCCCACATCACCACCGTCTCGCGCTGATTGGCGATGCCGATGGCGGCGATATCCGTTGCGGCAAGTCCCGCCATGCTCAGCACGCGCCGCGCGGTCGCGAGCACGCTGCCCCAAATCTCCTCCGGGTCGTGCTCGACCCAGCCCGGATGCGGATAATGCTGCGTCAGTTCCTGCTGCGCGGTCGCGACTGGCTGAAGCGCGGCGTCGAACACCATGCTGCGGGTCGATGTCGTGCCCTGGTCGATGACGAGGATATGCGCGCTCATCCCACCCCTCACGCCGCCATCTGGTCGCGGCCGATACGCCGCATTGCGTCGCCGATGCCGGTGATCTCCGTCGGCGTCAGTCGCAGCCCGAGCTTACTCCGCCGCCACACGACGTCCTCGGCCGTGCGCGTCCATTCGTTTCGCATGAGATAACGCAGCTCCGCCTCGGTCAGATCCGCGCCGAGGGCGCGACCAAGATCGCCGCCGCTCTTCGCATCGCCCAGCACGTCCGCAACCCGCGTCCCGTACGCGCGAATCAGGCGACGCATCGTGCCTTCCGGCACGAACGGATACCGCGCGCTCGCCGCCGACACCTGCGCCTCGAACCCATCGACTGCGAAATCCCCGCCCGGCAGCGCCGTCCGCCCGGTCCAACCGGCCGCCTCCCCCGTTGGTTCCGGCAGAAACGGGCGCAGCTTCTCTAGCGCCGCTTCCGCGAGCGTCCGATACGTCGTGATCTTACCGCCGAACACGGACAGCAGCGCCGGCGCATCCGACGGCGCATCGAGCGTCAACACGTAGTCGCGCGTTGCCTCGTGCGGCGCCGAGGCGCCGTCGTCAAAGAGCGAGCGCACGCCCGAAAACGACCACACGACCATCTCCGGCCTCACCGGCGCGCGCAGATATTCGCCGGCGGCGCGGCAGAGGTAATCGATCTCGGCCGCGCTCGCGCGGATCCCCGTCGGATCGCCCGAAAAATCAAGATCGGTGGTGCCGATCAGCGTGAAATCGGTCTCGTATGGAATGACAAAAACGATCCGGCCGTCCGCGTTCTGAAAGATGTAGCAAGCCGCGTGGTCATAGAGCCGCGGAACGACGATATGACTGCCTTGGACGAGCCGGACGGAAACCGGCGCGTTGGCTTGGATGACAGATCGCGCGACATCGGCAACCCAAGGGCCGGCCGCGTTGACGAGCGTCCTTGCCGTGACTGTCCGCCGTTCGCCCGTCGTCTCATCCCGCAGTTCGACGACCCAGCGATCGCCAACCCGGCGCGCGGCGACGCACGAAGTGCGCGGCGCGATCGTCGCCCCCCGGTCGGCCGCGTCACGCGCATTGAGCACGACGAGGCGCGAATCATCGACCCAACAATCCGAATACTCGAACCCGAGCGTAAACGCCGGCTTCAGCGGCGCCCCGGTCGCGTCGCGATGCAGGCGCACCGTGCGCGTCGGCGGCAAACGCTTTCGGCCGCCAATGTGGTCGTAGAGGAACAGGCCGAGGCGCAGCATCCAGGCCGGCCGCAAATGTCGGTGATGCGGCAACACGAAGCGCAGCGGCCAGACTATATGGGGCGCGATGCTCCACAGCACCTCCCGCTCCGTCAACGCTTCGCGCACCAGCCGGAATTCGTACTGTTCCAGATAGCGCAGCCCGCCATGGATCAGCTTGGTCGACGCGCTGGACGTGCCGGCGGCGAAATCGGCCCGTTCGCACAGAAACACGCGCCAGCCACGACCGGCGGCGTCGCGCGCGATGCCGCATCCGTTGATCCCGCCACCGATGACGGCGAGGTCGAACTCTTGCGTTCCGGCCGGATCGGCGCCTCGCACGGCCTCACCCGTCACGGCACCGTCGCTGCGCGCCACCGTCCTCGTCCCCTCTGCCTTGGTCCCATGCGATGCCGCCGGCATCCCCCTATTCTTGTCAAGCCGATGGTCGTTGTCAGAGGCCGCCCGACCTAGGCTAAGGTTGCCAACGGCGTACGACCGCGAGCGGAGTTTGGATGAACGGATTCATGAGCGATACGGGCCGCGCACTTCGGGTTTCCTCCGACATGTTCCTGCGGATCGAGCATACGATCTACGTGCTGCTCGGCATCGTGCTGTCGCTCACCGCGCTGATCGCGCTCGCCGCGGCCGCGATGAGCCTCTGGGGCGCCATGGTCGACTGGAGCAGCGGGCTGGGCGCTTTTCTGATCGTCGATCGTTTGCTGTTCGTCCTGATGCTGGCGGAGATCCTGCACACGGTCCGCGTCTCGATCCGCGCCGGGCTGTCGGCGGAGCCGTTCCTGATTGTCGGCCTGATCGCCTCGATCCGCCGGGTGCTCGTCATCACGCTCGAATCGTCGCAGTCGACGCCCGGCAAGCCGACCGGCGGCAACGAGCAGATGTTTCAGTCGTCGATGATCGAGCTCGGCGTCCTGTGCGGGCTGATCCTGACGATGGTCATTTCGATCTATCTGATCCGGCGCAGCAGCCGGACAGCTTAACCGCTCATCGGCTGACCGGCTCCGGCGTCACCACGCGGTCATCGGCGGACATTTTTGTCGGTCTGCTTGACCGCGCCGATCCGCGGGCTCACAGGCGCGGATGCTGGCGGCGACCGTCCTCAGCGATTGGATGTCCCGTTCATAGCGGTCATCCGAGGTATCGAGGCTCACAAGAACGAGGCTATCGGGAGCTTGGCCAACGGCACCTCGCCCTTGCGAATAGAGCGATCCTATCGTCAACGAGATGCGCGAGCCCTGCCTGACCGAACATCCGATCGCAGGCGCTCCCATCAGCGTCAGATCGGGCGGCGGCGGATTTGAGGGCGGGGTGCAATGCGCTGCCATCAGTTCGGCATTGGTGGTCGGCACGTGAGGTTCTTGCCCGCGCGTGGAGATCTCTACGACATTGTGCCCGTAGAATATCTGGACCCGGGGAAGATCGTTCGCCTCAGCGTCCGAGGCTGACGGGCTATGCGGATCGCATGCTTTCGGTTTGGCGAGATAGATATCGATTCCATGGTCGGACCCGACCCATGGCGCGGGATACGAACAGCGAAACAGGCCCCGCGGAATGTCAACGGTGAGACCATAATTCTCTGTCGTGAACACGGCCGGCGCCGCACTCGGTTCCGCCGCAGTGGCTGAAATCTGGGCCGCACCCAAGGCGAGAACGAACAGAAGACCGAAGCCCGTCAGTTTCGCAAAAACGTCACAATATCGGAACCGAAGCTCCTCCAGTCTTCTAGGCATATGCTAAAGACTTTCATCGGCGAACAGGCCGAGACAATCGGTTGAGGCGACGGAATGGAACTGACTACCGAAACGCTCGCGGGCGATGTGACCAAGGTCAACCTCGCCGGCAAGCTCGACATCGCGGGCGCGCAGAAGATCGACCTCCATTTCTCCGTGTTGGTCGGCTCGCATCGCAAGCTTATCGTTGACCTGGAGCAGGTCTCCTTTCTCGCGTCGATGGGCATAAGGACGCTCATCATGGGCGCCAAGACGGTGAAGTCGAAGGGCGGCCGTATGAGCATCCTGAGGCCGACGCCGGACGTGGAGAGGGTGCTGATCGCCTGCGGCGCGGACACGCTTATCCCGATGACCCACAACCTCGAAGCCGCCCTCGCTGCCGTCACCGCTTAATGTTTAACGTCGTTCGGGACGTAACCACCATGCGCTCCGAACCGGAGACGCTCGTCGTTCAGGCCCGGCTGTCGGAACTCGAGCGCGTCGGCGCGTGGACCGAGGAGCTGGGCCGACGGCTCGGCCTGCCGCCGGGCGCGTCCTTCGCGATCCAGCTCTGCCTCGAGGAAGCGATCTCCAACACCATCCGGCACGGCCTCGCCGGCCGCGTCGCCGGCGAGGAGGACATTCACCTCATGGTCGACCGGCGCGACGGCCATGTGCTGGTCACGATCGAAGATAGCGGCATCCCGTTCGACCCCCGCGAAGCCGCGCCCCCCGCGATCCCGGCGGGGCTCGATGACGCGATGATCGGTGGACAGGGCATTCACCTGATGAAGCAATTCGCGCAGCGCATGGAATATGAGCGGCGGGACGGGATGAACCGTCTGACCCTTCGCTTCGACCTGACCGCCGCTTAGGCGGCGCCGTGCCGCTGCTCCGCGACGTCCAGCAGCGCGTCCCGCAGTGCCGGCACGCCGGTTGTGGCGCGGAGATGGGCCGCGACGTTGGCCGAGCGAAGCCGCCTCGTGACCAGGGCGAGCGCCGACAAATGCTCACTATCCGCGCCGTTCGGGCTCAGCAGCAGGAACACGAGATCGACCGGCTTGCCGTCAACCGCCCGCCAGTCGACCGGCCGCTCAAGCCTGGCAAACAGCCCGATCATTTTCGATAAACCATCGAGGCGGGCGTGCGGAATGGCAATGCCGGCGCCGACGCCGGTGGAGCCGAGCTCCTCACGGGCGGCAATCGCGGCGCCAATCGGGCCCGGCGGGATGCCGGCGATCGCGGCTGCCCGGTGGACCAACTCGGTTGTCGCCGCCGCCTGATCCGCGGCCCGGAATTGCAGAACGCGGTCAGGCGGAAACAGATCGGTGAGCGTGGTCATGGGGTATTTGTAAGCGGCTCTACAGATGGGGCGACGAGCCGGTAGCCGATCCCGGTCTCCGTCACAATATGCGCCGGCCGCTCCGGGTCAGTTTCCAGCTTCTGCCGGAGCTGCCGAACGTAGACCCGCAATTGCTGCGGATCGCCGCCGCTGCCCCACAATTTGCTCAAAATCATCCGGTGGGTCAGCACACGGCCGGAATGTGTGACGAACAGCCTAAGGATGTCCCATTCCCGCGGCGACAGGTGCACCTCGGTGCCGCCGCGCGTGACGATGCGGCGGACGAGGTCGATCGATAGGTCGCGCGAGACGAAGGTCGGCGGGCCGCCCTCCTGCTGGAGACGGTGCCGAATGGCTGTGCGGAGGCGGGCGATCAGTTCGGCCATGCCGAACGGTTTGGTCACGTAATCATCGGCACCAAGGTCGAGCGCGTTGACCTTGCCCCCCTCGTCGTCCCGCGCTGAGAGCACGACGATTGGGACAGTCGATTGCTTCGCGCGGAGCGTCCGCACGATGTCGAGCCCGTCCGTGTCTGGCAGGCCGAGGTCGAGCAGCAGGACATCGACCCCTCCCCGCTCGAGCGCCGCCAGCGTCTCGGCGCCGTTCTCGGCCTCGATCACGCGCCAGCCCTGTGACGGCAGGCTTGTGCGCAGCAGACGCCGGATCGCCGGCTCGTCGTCGGCAACCAGAACGCACGGGTCACTCATGCAGCGGCCTGCTGCGGAGCGGTCGAGGCCAGGCGCAGCGTCACCGTGAACACGGCGCCGGGATGCTTCGGATCATGCCGATCCATCCGGTTGCCGGCCGTGATCGTGCCGCCCATTGCCTCGACAAAGCCGCGGCAGATCGCGAGGCCGAGCCCCGTGCCCGGACGCTGGCGATCCCCATTGTGCAGGCGGGTAAACTTGTCGAACACGCGATCCGTCTCTCCTGGCGGCAGGCCCGGACCCTCGTCCATGACCTGAACGACGACCCCGGCCTCTGCCCGCGCGGCGGTCACCCGCACCTCGGTACCTTCGGGCGCATATTTGGCCGCGTTGTCGAGAAGGTTGAAGAGCACCTGTTCAAACAACACGGCATCAAGCCGCGCCGGCGGCAGATCGGGCATCAGGTCGAGCCTAACCCGGTGGTGCGCCAAAATGAATTCCGCCCGCGACAGCGCGCTCGCGATCAGCTCCCCGACATCGGCCGCATCCATCTTCGGCGCGATCGCCCCGGCTTCGAGCCGGGTCATGTCGAGCAGATTTGCAACGAACCGGTTCATCCGCTCGGCCTCCTCGCGGATCGTCCGGAGCAGCTCGCGCCGTCCCGCGTCGTCGATTTGCGCGCCGTAGCTATCGAGGCTAGTGGCCGCGCCCAGGATCGACGCGAGCGGCGTCCGAAGATCGTGCGAAATCGAAGTCAGGAGTGCGGCGCGCAACCGCTCGGCCTCCGCGTGCAAACGGGATCGGTCGAGATCCTCGGCGAGCTTGACCCGCTCAATCGCCAGCGCCGCCTGATCGGCAAGCGCCGAGAGCAGCCGGTACTGATCCGGGCTTAGCCACGGCCCCTGGCGGTCGGAGTCGAGGCCGACGATCGCGACCGGTCCGCGTCCGGTGCGGAGCGGCATGAAGAGCCATTTCGCGCCCGGCAGATTGTCCGAGCCGCGACCCGCGCTCTTGTCGTGCTCCCACGCCCAGCGCGCCGCGGCGATGTCCGCCTGGTCCAGCGTGTCCTCCGGCGGGTACCCTGCCCGCACCGAAAGGCCCCGGTGCGATCCTTCGGGGTCGGTCGGATCGGGCTCGGTCGGCAGCAGCAACACGACCCGAACGTCGAGCAGCGACGCGATCTGATACGCGGTCGCCCACAGCAGATCGTCGAGCTTCGCGGTCGCGGCGAGTTTCCGGCTGAACTGATAGAGCGACAGGGTCACGCGGCTGCGGGTCTGGGCCGCGAGCGTCTGCGAACGCATCCGAGCTGTCAGATTGCTGGCGAGGAGCGCGGTCACGATGAAGAAAAACATCGCGACGATGTTCTCGGGGTCCTCGATGACGAACGTGTAGAGCGGCGGCAGGAAGAAGAAGTTGTAGGAGAGCACGCTCAACAAACACGCGAACAAGGACGGTCGCAACCCGAACCAGGCAGCGGACGCCAGCACCGCCGTCAGGAACGCCAGTGAGACGCTGTTAACCGACATGACATGTTGCACGCCGACCCCGAACACGACCGCGGCGGCAACCATCGCGGCGCTGGCGAGATAAGGACCGACGCGGAAAGGCTCATTGACCGTCGTGGTGATCAACGCGGTCGGCGACGGCTCCATCCGCTCGCCGACGACGTGGATGGGCAGATCGGGCGACGCGGCAATCATTTGGAGCGCCACGGACCGCCTGAACCAGCCGAACCAACGCTTGCCCTCGCCGGGGTTGGCGACGACGATCTGCGTGAAATTGTGTGCGCGCGCGTAGTTCAGCGCCTCGGTCGCGGCGTCATGGCCGGGCACCGTGACGATCTCGGCCCCGAGCGACTGCGCGAGCGTCATCTGCTCGACGATGAGCTTCTGTGCGTGCTCGGTTGGCGGGTCGTCCGTCTCGACATGCAGCGCCGTCCACGGCGCCCGTAGCTGCTCGGCGAGCCGGCGGCCGTAGCGCACGAGGTCGGAGCCGGCGCTGCGCCGTGTGATGCAGACAAGCACGCGCTCACCGGCCGCCCACGGCCCGGCAATCGCGTTCGCCTTCATGTGGTCGAGGAGCTGTGCGTCGACCCGCTGCGCCGTGCGCCGCAGCGCCAGTTCGCGCAGCGCCGTCAGGTTGCCCGGCGAAAAGTAGTTCTGAATGGCACGAGTGGCCGTCTGTGACACATAGACCTTGCCCTCGCGCAGCCGCTGCAGCAGGTCATTCGGCGTGAGGTCGATCAGTTCGATGTCGTCGGCGCGGTCGATCACGTCGTCCGGCACCGTCTCGCGCACGCGGATGCGCGTGATGCTGGCCACGACGCCGTTCAGGCTTTCGACGTGCTGAATGTTGACGGTGGTGTAGACGTCGATCCCCGCATCGAGCAGCTCATCGACATCCATCCAGCGTTTCGGATGGCGGCTGCCCGGCGCGTTGGAATGGGCCAGCTCGTCGACCAGCGCCACGTCCGGGCGCGCGGCCATCAGCGCGTCGAGGTCCATCTCCTCGAGTACCCTACCCTTATACGGAACCCGGCGCCGCGGCAGGACGTGAAGCCCGGCCAGCAGCGCCTCGGTTTCCTGCCTTCCGTGGGTCTCGACGATCCCGACGGCCACGCGCTTACCGGCTGCCTGCAGCGCCCGCCCGGCCGTCAGCATTTCGAACGTCTTGCCAACGCCGGGCGCAGCACCAAGGAAGATCTTCAGGCGGCCCCGCGTCTCTTGCGCCGCCTGGCGAAGCAGCGCGTCAGGGTCGGGGCGCCCGACGCGTTCGGTAGTGCGCTCGCTCATACGCCGCGGCGCCCGTTCCGATCGTTACACACAACTCCCATCACTGCGGCACATCGCTGGTTCTCGACACCAGCGATGTCGTATCACCGTGCCGCGTCGAGCGCCAAGTTGAGCCTCAGCACGTTGACCCGCGGCTCGCCGATCAGGCCCAGGAAAGGCCCTTTCGTGTTCTCCGCCACCAGCGCGCTCACGGCCGCGTCGGTCATGTGACGGGCCTTGGCGACGCGCGGCACCTGGAACGCGGCCGCCGCCGGGGAGATGTCGGGGTCAAGCCCGCTGCCGGACGTCGTCACGAGGTCGCCCGGAATGGGCGTCCCCGGGTTTTCCGCCTGCAGCGTCTTGATGTCGCCCGCGACACGGTCGGACAGCGCCTTGCTGGTCGGGCCAAGGTTGGAGGCGGACGAGTTCGCCGCGTTATAGGGCGCGGGGACCGTCTTCGTGCTGTCGTTCGGGTCGGTCGCCGTCGTCGCCGACGGGCGGCCGTGGAAGTATTCGGGCTTGGTGAAGTTCTGGCCGATCAGCATCGAGCCGATGACCTTGCCGTCGCGTGAGACGAGACTGCCGTTGGCCTGATACGGGAAAAGTAGCTGTGCGATCCCCGTCATGCCGAGTGGATACGCCAGCCCGGTCACGACGGTGAACAGCACGATAAGGACGATAGCCGGACGAAGTTCGCGAACCACGGATTTGCTCCTTACGCGAGGCCGAGATTACTGACGACGAGGTCGATCAGTTTGATGCCGATGAACGGCACGATGATGCCGCCAACGCCATAGATCAGCAGGTTCCGCTGCAGCAGTGCGCTGGCGCCGACCGCACGGTACTTCACGCCCTTCAGCGATAGCGGGATGAGCGCGATGATGATCAACGCGTTGAAGATGATCGCCGACAGGATGGCGCTTTCCGGCGTTGCGAGGTGCATGACGTTCAGCACGCCAAGCTGCGGATAGAACGCC
>CAYSTX010000144.1:5324-9504 GCA_964434035.1 uncultured Acetobacteraceae bacterium | reverse complement strand
GACGATGCGTGACGCGACGCGGGACAGGAACGCGGGGTCGAACGGATACGCATCCGCCGTCATGCCGTTCGTGCTGCTGACGGCGCGGAGTGCGCAGGCCTGGTCGTATGTTCTGAAATCATCCATCACGCCGACCGTCCGCACCGGCAACAGTACGGCGGACGCCTGCCAGATCGCGTCGTAGAGGCCGGCCGCGACGATCTCTTCGAGGAAGATCGCGTCGGCGCGGCCGCAGCAGGTCGAGTTTGTCGCGGCCGATCGCGCCGCGGATGCGGATGGCGAGGCCGGGGCCGGGGAACGGGTGCCGGCCGATCAGCGCGTCCGGCAGACCAAGTCCCCGCCCCAACGCGCGCATCTCGTCCTTGAAGAGTGCACGCAGCGGCCCGAAGCGGCACGCGCCGCCTATTGCAAAGGCCCTCGCGGTCGAACCGAACCCCGCAGGACGGCGCTGGCTGGAACGCAAGGCAGCGCTGCTCGTCACGCCTCTGAGGGCACCGTCAACTTGGTGCCCGGCGGGATGTCTCCGACAGGCGCTACGACGTGACGGCTATTCTGTGATCCCATAGAGGGCGCGGGCGTTTTGGAGAAAGAAGTCGCGTCGCTGCGTATCGCTGATGCGCAGCGGGAGCGCATAGGCAGGATCGTCGAAGTCCCAATGCGGGTAATCGGTGGCGAACAGAAGCCGGTCCCAGCCTATCCACCCGATGGTGTCCAGCAGGTGCTCGCGTGGCTCCGGCTCCTCCATCGGCTGCGTTGTCCACCACACATGGTTGCGCAGCACTTCACTCGGCAGGCGCTTCAGGTGCGGCGTTTCGCTGCGTAATGTCTTCCAGGTCTTGTCCAGCCGCCATGCCAAGGATGGTGCCCAGGCGAAACCGGCTTCCACCATAACGACCTTCAAAGCAGGAAACCGCTCGAAGATGCCTTCCACGACCATGCTGGTCAGGCCCGCCTGGCAACTCTGGGCGTGGCCCGTCATCTCTTCGATGTAATGGCTGGGCCAGCCTGCGCTGGTGATCGGCGCGCCGCCATAGCCGAAGGCATGCACCGCGATCGGAAGACCCGCCTCTGCCGCCGCTTCGTAGATCGGCCAATAGCGGCGGTTGCCGAGCGGCTGCGCCGTCCGGCTGAGCAGCAGGACCTGAACGAAGTCCGGATGGCCGGCCCAGCGCCGGATTTCCGACGCGCATACATCGGCATACTCGTAAGGCACTACGACGGATGCCTTCAGGCGCTTGTCTTTGCTGGTCCATTCCGCGACCTGCCATTCATTGATGGCGTGGCACAGAGCTGCACTGAGGTCGGGGTTGGACACGCCCTGGCCGCTGTTCAGCGGGTTCAGCACGCCAAGCGCCACGTTGTTCGCGTCGAGATGCTGCGCCTGCATGAAAGAGAGGCTGCTTCCCTGCCGCCCACCTTCAGGCGGGTAGGCGTCACGGCGGGACGCGTTGGGCTGGCTCTTGGGGTAGGCCGGGCCAGACAGTATGCCGAGCCGGCGACCGGCCCCGAAGATCGCGACATGGTCTCGCCACTGCGCCGGTAGCCACGGATCCAGATCGCGGGATGTACGTTGCGCAGGGTGGATGTCGCAATCCGCGATCGCTAGCCGGCTGATGCCTGAAGTGACGGATGCAGACGTGGTTGCGGCCTGGACGGTCATCCCACTGGCTCCAGAAGGCGGGCATAGGTCGCCCGCGGATTGTCCACGGTGATCTTCCGCACGAGGTCCGGGGACAGACCATCCGGCAGCGCGGCCTGTCCATCAAACTGCCAGTGCGGATAGTCCGTCGAGAACAGCAGCAGGTCATCGGACTGCATATGCTCGATGATCCGCTCCAGAGAGGCGCGGTCGGGCGGCCCGTCGGTCGGCTGAAGCGACAGGCGGATGTTGGTGCGGACGATGTCGGTTGGGGACCGGTCGACCCACGGAATCTCCATCCGCAGGCCTCGCCAATATTTCGTCAGGCGCCAGAGATGGGCTGGCAGCCAGGTCCATCCGGACTCCAGCAGCGCAACCTTGAGGTCGCCGTACCGGGTAAACACGCCTTCACAGATCAGGCTGGTGAGTTGCGACTGAAAGGCCTGAGCCTGGGCCACGTAGTCCTCGGTGTAATAGCTGGGCCAGCCGACCGCGGTGGGCGGATTGTGATAGTTGCTGCCAGCATGGATGCCGACGGTCAGGCCATGCCGCTGGGCCGCCGCATAGATCGGCCAGTAGACACGCTTGCCCAAAGGCTGGTCGCCGCTGGCCAACAGCAAGATCTGAACGAAACGCGGATCCTCGGCGCAGCGATCAATCTCGTCGACGGCCAGTTCGACGTTCTGGATCGGCACCACAATGCTCGCCCGCAGACGCGGATCACGGTCCAGCCATTCGGCAATCATCCAGTCGTTGATCGCCCGCGCGTAGGCGGCGGCCATATCCTCGCTGAACAATAGCTGAACGCCATAAAGGCAGTTGCAGATCGCAATTTCGGTGCCGAACGGATCCAGGCACTCAGCCTGCACCTGTTCCAGCGTTGCCGCCGGTTTTCCCTGCGCCGGACGCCAGTCGGGGCGTGCGGTCAGCGGTGAGTTCGCCGGGTAGCTGATCGAGTTCAGCTCATCCATGCCGCGCTGCTGCACCATGTCGCGCCAATGGTCTTCGAGGTACGGCAGCAAGGCCTTGAGGCTCGGGACCGTTGGGTGGATGTCGGAATCGATCCAGCCCGTACCGGTCATATCCGAGCGTCCGCGCTAAACGTGCGAGTGACCCGAAAGCTGTCGGTAAGCATCGAAAATCCCCCCATCGCCGGACGTTCGTGCCGGTCTGTCCACACTACAGCGAAATACGCCGCCAGTTTGGCTGTGTAAATGTAGCATATCTGGGTTGCAATAATTTTGGGTTCGCCGGCAAAACAAAGGAAAATCGTCCAGAAATGACCTTTTGGTGATTTCGGTTTGGCGAACGCCCCCTTGCATGTGGTTGCTGCGATGTGTCGACATGTTCGCAAACGCGCACGCACCGGGCATGTCCGGCGCAGAACAGCGCGGCGAGGGGGAATGTGGTTCACGAAAAATCGCCGCATCTGCGGCGAATGCAGTGGATTGCGGTTGCACTTTGCACGGCCGCCATTGCGCTCAATTATATCGATCGGTCGACACTCGCGATTGGCAATCTGAAGATCCGCGAGGAATTTGGCATCAGCGCCACTGGGATTGGAGCGCTGCAATCCGCCTGGTCGATCTCGTTCGCCTTCGCCCAGCTTCCAGTGGGCCTCCTGGTGGACAGGATCGGGTCGCGGCGGCTGCTGGGCTGGGGTCTGGTGCTGTGGTCCGTGGCCCAGGCGGCGGGCGGACTGCTGGGCGGTTTCATGCAGTTTCTATGGAGCCGTGTGGCGCTGGGCCTGTTCGAGTCACCAGCTTTTCCAGGAGCGGTCCGCACCGTCGCGAATTGGTTCCACCCGCGGGATCGTGGCAAGCCGACGGGGGTATACACGATCGGCGGCGATCTCGGCCGCATCATCGGCACACCGGTATTGACCGGGTTGATGCTGGCCTTCGGCTGGCGGGCCATGTTTGTCGTCATGGGTGTTGTAGGCCTCGTTGGTGCGGTCGCCTGGTTCGCCATGTATCGCGACCCCAACCCGGCGCGCATGGAGGAAGCTGACCGCGCCTACCTGGCGCTGAACCAGGTGGGTCAGACCAAGCCGGTGAGTGTGCAGAACTGGAAGCAATTGTTCCGGTTTCGGTCCATTTGGGGCATGATCCTGGGCGCGTTCTGCTCGGGTTACGCCATCTGGATGTATGGGACTTGGCTGCCAGGCTATCTCGAGATGCAGCAGCATGTCAGCATCGGTAAAACCGGGTTCCTTGCCACCATTCCGCTCGCATTCTCGATTGCCGGTGCGCTCATCGGCGGCTACGCGACGGATCGGCTGGCGCATAGCGGCATGTCCATCGTTCACAGCCGCAAGATCCCGGCGGCTTGCGGATACGTGGCGTCCGCGCTGTTTTGCGCCATTGCCTCCTCCGCGACCGGCCTGGGTCTGGCTCTCACTTGCATCTCGGCCTCGATGTTCTTCCTGGCCTTCGCGCAATCCGGGAAATGGACCCTGGTGACGGCTATCGCTCCCCAGTCCTATGCCGCCTCCGTCTCGTCCATCCAGAATTTCGGATCGTATATCGGTGGGACGGTCTC
>CAYSTX010000144.1:0-5224 GCA_964434035.1 uncultured Acetobacteraceae bacterium | reverse complement strand
CCCGGAGCGACGCGTCTGGCCATCGCCGACTGCGATATCCACCACAGCCCGAAAAGCTTCAAGCTGCTGTATCCGTATATGGAACAGCGGTGGCGGGATCATCTGGACCAGTTCGGCCAGCGGGCGCGGCAGGGCAATTACAGCGGACCACAATATCCCAAAGGGCAGCCGGATGCGTCCCGACGCGACGCGTGGCCGCCGGGCGGCGGACGGCCAGGTAGCGATCTTGCGTTCATGCAGACCCACCATCTGGATGCGAACAACATCGAGTTAGGCATCCTGACAATGATCCGGCCGCATCCGGGCGGGTTTCAGAATCTCGACCTGAGCGGCGCCGTATGCCGAGCCATCAACGACTGGCAGGTCGCGGAGTGGACTCAGGCAGAGAAGCGGCTGAAGGCGTCGGTGGTGGTGCCGTATGAGGATACCGCGGCTTCGGTTGCCGAGATCGAGAGATGGGCTGGCCATCCAGACATGGTGCAGGTGCTGCTGCTCTCCCGCACTGTGGAACCGCTGGGACATCGTCGATACTGGCCCATCTACGAGGCTGCGGCGCGCAACGGCTTGCCAATAGGCATTCACGCATTCGGCAATGGCGGTCAGCCCACGACAGGGGTCGGCTGGCCCAGCTACTATATCGAAGACATGATCGGGCATTCGCAGTCCTGTCAGTCCCTGGTCGGCAGCATGGTGATTGAGGGTGTTTTCGAGCAGATTCGAAACTTGCGCGTCGTGCTGATCGAGGCCGGGTTTGGATGGCTGCCGCCGCTCGCCTGGCGGCTGGACCGTGCGTGGACGAGGCTGCGTTCAGAAACACCCAGGTTGAAGCGGTCACCAAGCGACTATATCCGCGATCATTTCTGGCTGACCACGCAGCCGATGGAAGAGCCGGAAGCGACGGAACATCTGCGCGACACCATTGAGTGGATCGGTTGGGACCGGCTGCTGTTTGCCACCGACTATCCGCATTGGGACTACGACGACCCGTCGCAGAGCATGAAGCTGCGGATCACGCCGCAGGAGCGGGAGGCATTCTTTCTCGGCAACGCAAGGAAACTGTACCTGCCGCAGGTCAGAGCTCAAGCTTAGGCTCGGAAAACGCGAAGAGGGTCTACGGGCTCACATGAGCCGTCATGTCGTAGCCGGCCTTTGGCCGATCTATGCCGCACTGGGCCTCCGACGATCCCGCCTGCGCGCTCGTTGCCCATCAGCGATACGCAGTGACGCGACGTCTTTCTCCAAAACGCCCACGCCTTCAATCCATGGAATCACAGAATGAGCCGTCACGTCGTAGCGCCTGTCAGCGACATCCCGCCGGGCAACCGGAAGCTGTTCACGGTCAAGGGCCGTCCGATCGCGATCTTCAACCTGGACGGCGAGTATTTTGGCCTGCTGAATCGCTGTCCCCATCAGGGGGGAAGTCTGTGCGCCGGAGTCACAACCGGTCTGCTGGAATCGCCCCAACCAGGCACATACGTCTACAGTCGCAAGGGAGAGATCGTGCGCTGTCCTTGGCATGGCTGGGAATTCGACATCAAGACCGGACAGTCCTACTGCGACCCGGAACGGATCCGCACCAAGGCCTACCCGGTCACCGCCGAGCCCGGCAAGACCGTGGTCGAAGGACCTTATGTCGCGGAGACCGTGCCGGTGCGCGTCGAAGAAGAGTATATCGTGGTGGACGTGTAACGGTTCATGGGAGTTCGACCAGAACGTCGTCACCCTCGACACAAACCGCAAAGGTCTTCAGGTCCGCCGCGATCGGCGCGCACAGACCTTTGCCAGTGCGAATGTCGAACTGCCCGGCATGCAACGGGCATTCGATGACATGCCCCTCCAGCCAGCCCTCCGTCAGCAACGCAAAAGCGTGGGTACATACGTTGTCCGTGCAGAACCACTCATCGCCCACGTGGTACACGGCAAGATTGAGGCCTGCGATTTCCACGGCCAATGCCTCCCCGTCGGCCACATCCGACGTTGACGCAACGCGCACCCACTGACCTGCCTCGCTCATAGAAACGTCCTTGTTCATTCCTCGCCGGTGCCAACATGCCCGATTGGTTTTTCTCTGTCTCGCTACGTCTGACATGAGCCGATGACCAAATCGACGCATATCATTGTCGGAGCCGGCCAGGCTGGTAGCCATGCCGCGATCGCGTTGCGGGATGCTGGCTTCGGCGGGCGTATTCTATTGATCGGTGACGAGAGCGAACGTCCGTACGAACGGCCACCTTTGTCGAAGGAGATGCTGACCGCGGCGGAGCCACCCGCTCTCTCCTATTTCCACGGCGAGGCGCAGTACGCGGACAAGGAGGTAACGCTTCTATGCGGCACCGCCGTCACCGCAATTCACCCGGAAGCCCATGTCGTGCACCTCGCCGATGGGCGCACTTTGGATTACGCCAAACTGCTGCTGGCAACAGGCGGTAGGGCACGTCGGCTGAGCGTTCCCGGCGCTGAACGGGTGCTCTACCTGCGCACAATCAACGATGCGCGCCAGATACGGGCTCGCCTGACACAGGGCACCCAGGTCGTATGCATAGGTGCAGGGGTGATCGGGCTGGAGATCGCGTCCTCCGCGAGGTCGCGCGGGTGCAATGTGGCAGTGATCGAAGCGGCGCCGGTTCTCATGGGACGGTCGCTGACGCCCGCTATGGCGGATTGGCTGGCAGGTCTCCACCGAGATGCGGGAGTAGCCCTGCATCTGAACACGACAGTTGCCGAGATCGGGCCGGACCACGTGGCGTGCGCCGACGGCTCGCTCATGCCGGCAGACACGGTCATCGCCGGCATCGGCATGGAGCGGAATCTTCATTTGGCCGAAGCCGCCGGCCTGACGGTCAATGGCGGGATCGTCGTGGACGAATTCGGCCATACCAGCGCGCCGGACATCTACGCCGCCGGAGACGTGGCAGCGTTCTGGATGCCCCGGCTGCAACGCACGATGCGGCTGGAATCCTGGCGACACGCGCAGAATCATGGGATCGCTGTCGGCCGGTCGATGGCGGGCGTTCGGGAGCCCTATGACGAAATCCCCTGGTTCTGGACGGACCAGCACGGTGCCAATCTACAGGTCGCCGGCACCACGGATGGGGTTGTCCGGACGGTGCTCCGCGGTGACATGCGGAACGCGTCCTTTTCGGTATGGTACTTCGATGCCGATGGCGGGTTGATCGGCGTCGCCGGTGTCAATGCGCCGCGTGAGGTGCGAGTAGCTCAGTCTCTGATCCGTGCTGGACGGCCGATCGATGCCGCGATGGTCGGCAACCTGCAGGTGCCGCTGCAACTCCTCGTGCAGGCCGCGGCTTAGCGCCCGCTAGAAACCGTCGGCCGGCAAGATGGCTGACAGAACCTGCGCCCGGCCGGACGAGCGGCACCACGCACCTCGAGGCTGACCTCGCTACGACGCCCGCCCCCGGCCAGGGGCAGTCGATCGCGGAGGCTAAGCGGCATCAGTGCGGGAGCAGCCGGTGATCGCGAACAACACCAAGCAGGAAGTCGATATCCTCATCCCGGTTGTCGAACCGGGTGACGAGGCGGATCAGTGTGTCGCCCCGGCGAGCAAAGCGGATATTCGCCGCTGCGAGCGCGTCAATGAGCGCCGATGGCAAGGTAACGAACAGCAAGTTCGCTTCAACAGGAGCGACCAGACTGACGCCAGGGATGGCGGAGAGGCCCGCCGCTAGGCGCATGGCAAGCGCATTCGCGCGCGCGGCGAGGTGGAGATACAGGCCGTCCTCCACATAGGCGATCAGCTGGGCGGCGGCGAAACGCATCTTGGACCAGGTCTGTCCCGCGCGGCGGAGGCGGTACGAAAGCGGTTCCGCCAGCCCATGGTCGAACAACACAATCGCCTCGGTGTTCATTGCGCCGCCCTTGGTGGCCCCGAAGGAGAGGATGTCCACGCCACGCCGCCACGTCATCTCGGCGGGACTGCAGCCGAGGGTCGCGAGCGCGTTGGCAAAGCGCGCGCCGTCCATGTGGAACTTGATGTTGGCCTTCTTCGCAATCTCGCCGATGGCCGCGATCTCGTCCAAGCGATAGACAGTGCCATACTCGCTCGCCTGAGTGATGGAGACGGCATCCGGCTGCGGGCGGTTGCGCACACCCCATTCCGCTTGTGCGACGGCATGACGAAGGCTCTCCGGCGTGAGTCGGAATCCTTCTCCCGGAAGCGCGATCAATTTGGCGCCGCCGGTGAACGCTTCCGTGGCGCCGCCTTCGGCGGTATGGACATGGGCAAACTCGTGACAGTAGATACCACCGTAGGGGCGGACGCAGGCGGCAAGCCCGAGCGCGTTCGCCGCCGTCCCGGTGGAGACGGGAAAGACGATCACCTCCCGTTCGAACAGAGCGGAGAAGGCTTCGTTCAGGCGCTTGCTGTAGTCGTCTTCGCCATAGGAGGCGGCCGCACCATGGTTCGCGGCCTCCAGCGCACGAAGGATCTCGGGACTCGCGGTTGCGACATTGTCGCTGCGGAAATTGATCGAATTCATGGCGACCTTCATAGCATTGAATTGTTCTGCCGGCGGAGCAGCCGATGGACCAGCAGCAGCGGGATCGCGGCGAACAACGTGAGGATAGCGGCGGCGGCCGCCGACTCACCAGGCGCGGTGCCCTCCAGCGTCTGGAACATCAGCACGGTCATCGTCACCCAATGGCTACTATAGAGCACGATGGTCGAGCTTAGCTCGGACGCGACCGTGACCCAGATCAGCACCATGCCGCCTACGAGCCCATCAGACATCATCGGGACCGTGAGCGTGATGAAGGTCCTGAGCGGCGAGACACCAAGATTGATCGAGGCCTCCTCAAGGCTCGGATCAATTTGGTGAACCACTGCGCTCGACGAACGGATGCTGAATGGCAGCTTACGGACCGTGTAGGCGACGACGAGAATGAACCAACCGCCAGTGAGCACCACCCAACCACTGTTGAAGGCCATGATCAGTCCGATGCCGAGGACGGTGCCAGAGACGGCGAAAGGCACGATGCCCACCACGTCGAGCAGCGCTGCAAGCTGGCTGCGATGGCGGACAAGCACATAGCCGATCGGGGCGCCGAGAATGGTGGTGACGACGGCGGCGATCGTTGCAAGGATGCCGGTGTTGTAGAGCGGCTGGTAGGAGCCGCCGAGCAAGGCCGCGTAATTGCCGAAGCCTACCTCCCAGCTCAGCACCGGCCCGTGAAATTGGAGGAACGAGATCACCAGCACGGCGCCGAA
>CAYSTX010000143.1:0-9551 GCA_964434035.1 uncultured Acetobacteraceae bacterium | reverse complement strand
GGGCTGCTGGGTTGCCTGCTTGGCTTTGGGCTCCTCACGCTGCTGAGCGCCAGCACGCCGCGTTTCATGGTTATACTGTACCAGACCGTTCTCGGCGGCGCTCTCGGGCTGGTGATGCCGAGCAGCCTCGTGACAGCGCAGAATGCGGCGGAGCGGCGGGATATCGGCGCTGCGACCGGCTGCCTGCTGTTCCTGCGCTCCATGGGCGGCGCGTTCGGAAGCACGATGGTGGGAGCGCTACTAGCCAGCGGCTTCGCCTCGCATCTGGCGGCGATCGGCGTCACCGCGCATATCGACCTGGGTGAGATCCGCCAACACAGCGGTGCGCTTACCAACGTACCGGCGGCGATGATCCCGCAGGTGCATGTCGCGCTGGCGGACGCTTTCCATTTGGCGTTCCTGGCCTGCGCCGTGGTGATGGCGGTCGCGGTGGTGATCGCGCTGGGGATGCGGGACCTGCCACTGCGCACCATTGCGGCAGATGAGCCGGCGGGCGAACCGGCGGCGCTGGCGCACTAGGATCGGAAGCGGATGACAGGGTGCCGCAGTCCTCAATGTAATGCTGGAAGCCCGTTGTGGCGCGCCGTTCAGCCGGCCCGGCGGCGCGCGGTGCGGGCGCGGCGGTCGATCCGCCAGACATAGGCGATGATTTCGGCGACCGCCTGAAAATGCTCGGGCGGGATGTTCGCATCCAGCTCGACCCGAAACAGCGCGCGCGCGAGCGGCGGGTTTGAGACCAGCGGCACCCGCGCCGCCTCCGCCGCCGCGCGGATGGCGGCCGCCGACTCATCGACGCCCTTGGCGACCACGCGCGGCGCCACGCTGGTTGCGCGGTCGTAGGCGAGGGCGACCGCGTAATGCGTCGGGTTGGTCACGACTACGGTGGCCGTCGGCACGGCCGCCAACATGCGGCGCTTCGCCCGTGCGTTGCGGATCGCGCGGATGCGGGCGCGCACATGCGGGTCGCCGTCCTCCTCGCGCCGCTCCTGTCGCACCTCCTCTCGCGACATCCGCAGACCCTTTGCGTGCCGGCGACGGACGAGGAAAAGGTCGGCGACGGCGAGGACCATCTGCACCACGAGCACCGCGACAAGGACGCGCGTCACGAGGGTCCCGATCAGCTGCACGACCCCGGCCGGCGAGAGGGACAGCGCACGTTCGAGCATCGCCGCGCTGTCCCGGACCGGCCGCCAAAGTGCCATTCCGACCGCGACCACCTTTAGCGCCGAGGCGCCGGCCGAGCGCAGCGTTTCCGGCTTGAAGAGGCGGGCGAGTCCGGTTCGCGGATCGATCCGGGCGAAATCCGGCTGCAGGCCACGGAGCGACAACAGACCGCCCGTCTGAAACAACGTCGCCGCGACGGATGCGACCAGGATGCCGAGCAGAACCGGCGCGAGCACGAGCGACGCCGCAACCAACGCGCCAAACAGCGCACGCCCGCCGCCGCTCGCCGCATCCAGCCGATGCGCGTTGGCGAGGAAGACTGAGAGCGCGCGCGCGAGCCGCGCCGTCGCCGGTGGCAGTGCGAGCGCCATCGCGACCGCCGCGGCGGCAAGCCCGGCGGCCGACGCCGCCTCCCGCGACAGCGGCACCCGCCCCTCTTCCCGCGCCGATCGAAGACGCTTGTCGGTCGCCGCTTCCGTGCGGTCTTCGAAGCCGTGCCCCTCCGCCACCGATCAGAGTCCGGGCAAACGCAGCGTCGCCTGCCTTGCCGCTTCCGACCACGTCGAGAGCAGCGCGCTGCCGACCAGGCCGAGCAGCAAGAACCCGCCGAGAATCTGCCCCGGCAGCGAGACCACGTAGATCTGCAGCCGTGGCACGAGTCGCGAGGCGAGCCCGATCGCCACCTGCCACAGGACGGACGCGATCACGAACGGCGCGGCGAGCCGAAACGCCAGCGCGAAACACGTCGCGACACCGCCCACCACCGTCTCCGCCGCGTCGCCCGCGGGCAACAGCGTGCCGGGCGGAATGACGTGGTAACTACCGGCAAGCGCCGCCAGCGCCAGCCGATGCAGCCCGGCCGCAAACACCAGCACTGGGGCAGCGAGGCCGAACAGTCGCGCAAGCGCCGTCTGCTCCTGCCCGCCCGCTGCCGGCACCAGCACGCTCGACAGGCCGAGCAGGAACGACATCATCTGCCCCGCGATCGGCAGTGCGAGCGCGGGCAGCCGCGCGAGCCAGCCGAACCAGAGCCCGGTCGCGATCTCGGCGATCAATATCGCCGCCGCGTTCAGTGGGCTGTCCGGCACCGGCGGCAGCGCGGAGCGGAGCGGCTCCAGCAGCATGATGGCGATGGCCGCGGCGATGCCCATGCGCGGCATCGGCGGGATTTCAGCCTCGGCGATTCCGGGCATCAGCAAAACGGCGGAGCCGACCCGCGCCAGAACGAGGCCGAACGCCCAGGCCGTTACGGGGAGCGTGTCGAGCAGCGCGTCGGTCGGCGTCACGTGCCGCCGGCGGTGATGAGGCGGTCCATCATCAGCCGCATGAAGTCGCCGAGCGTCGCCAGCATGAACGGCAGCATCAGAACGAGCACGACCCCGATGGCCGCCGCTTTCGGCACGAACACCAGCGTTGCCTCGTTGATCTGCGTCACCGCCTGCAACAGCGAAACAACCAATCCGACAGCGAGCGCCGCGATCAGGACCGGGCCGCCGAGTTTCGCCATGACGACCATCGCGTCGCGCAGAATGCCGGCGACGTCGGTATCGGTCATCAGATCGGCATCTGCATGATTTGCTGATAGGCTGAAACCACCCGGTCACGGATCGCGACGGTCGATTGCAGCGCGAGTTCCGCGCGGGACACTGCGGTCACGACCTGCGTCAGGTTGCCACGCCCCTCGATGCCGTTGGTCGCAGCGACGTCGGCGGCGCGACCGGCATCGAGCGCGCCTTGCAGCCCGTCCTGCACCGCCCGTGACAATGCCGTTCCGAAATCGCCGCCCCCAGCCGCGCCGGCGCCGGACGCCGCGTCGTACGCCGCCGCCGCGCCGGCCGGCGTCATGCGCGGCGCGGTCACGGTCAGTGTCGGGATTGAGCCCGGCGGATTGATCGGACCGCTCATTTCAGCAGCCCGATCGTGCGCGACAGCATGCCCCGCGTCGTCTGTAGCACTTGCAGGTTGGCGGAGTAGGAACGCTCAGCCTCACGCATGTCCATGACCTCGACGAAACTGTTGACGTTTGGCGTCTGCACGTAGCCGTTCGGGTCGGCCGCCGGGTGCGACGGTTCGTAGCGGAGTGGCAGCGGCGACATGTCCAGCGCGATCCGCGCAACCTCCACGGTGTTGAGGCCGAGGGCGCTGTTCATTCGGTCCTCGAACGTGACAGTCTGCCGCCGATACGGCGTGCCGCCGGGGCTGGTCGCGGTCGTGTCCTGGTTAGCGAGGTTTTCGGCGATGACGCGGAGCCGCGTGCCCTGCGCGTCCATGCCGGCCGCCGAAATCGACAGCGCGCGTGTGAGGTCCATCGACGTCAGCCCCCGGCCGCGCCGTTGGTGCCGAGCGCCGTCCGCATCATGCCCGTGTAGGACGTATAGAGGCCGGCGACGAGCTGCTGCGACGTTTCGGTATCGGCGATCCGCACGAGCTGCGTATCGAGCGCCACACCGTTGCCGTCGACCGATCGTCCCTCCGTCCGGTCGGTGACGAGCGCGGCCGGGCCGCCCGCGCTGCTCGGCGCCGGCAGATGCGCGGGCGACGTCCGCGTGAGCTGCCGCGCCGCGGTCAGCCCGTCGAGCGTCGCCGAGAACGCCGAGAGGTCCTGCGGCAGATATTTCGGCGTGTTCGCGTTCGCGATGTTCTGCGCGAGAACCTGCTGCCGCTGATCGAGATAGCTGAGCCGCCGCTCCGCCAGTGCAAAAATATCGTTGGCCATCGCACGCACATCCCCCTGTCGTATCGACGCGGATGCGAGTGTGCATGGCGCGGGTGAGCGAAGGCTTAATCGGGCGGGGATGTTTGTGGGCCGCCGCGATCGGCGCCGCACGGCCGCTGTCACCCGTCAGGCTTCCGGGTCGCACCGGCTGCTACGTCGCCTTCGCGTTCCCTGCACCACTCTGATTGCCGGCAGGGGTCGAACGGCACGTATTTTCAGAACGAACTAAGCACCGTCGGCCTCGTCGCCACGGTTTTCCCGGAGGTGCCCCGCTCCATTCTGCGTAGGAGATTTGACGTGCCCGGTCAGTGCCCGCCAGCGCCTCCGGCGCCCGGCGTCACCTTGCGGGCAAACAGCAGTGCCACAGCGGCGATCGACAGTATGACGCCGATGGCGCCGAAGGCGTCGGCGAAGCCCATGACGAGGGCCTGGCGCTTGACGATCTGACCGATGGCGATGATCGCCTGATGCTGGGCTGCGGCTACGTCGGAGACGCCGTGCGATAGGAAATAGCCCGTCAGCTGGGCGATCCTGTCGCGCACCTCCTCGCGATAGATGGTCACCGACTGGCCGATGATGTTGGAATGGAACTGCTCGCGCTTGGTGATGATCGTCTGGAGCGTGGCCGTGCCGACGGCGCCGCCGAGGTTGCGCAGCATGTTCGACAGGCCTGATGCCGAGCCCGCTTCGCTGGGAGAGATGCCGGCGGTGGTGATGGCGCTGATCGGCGTCAGCACGAGTGCCTGGCCAATGGCACGCACGACATTCGGGACGAAGAACTGGTCGCCCGCGATGTCGAGCGAGAGCGTCGTGTCCATGAAGCAGCTCGCGGCGAATATGGCGATGCCGAGCGAGCCGATGAGCCTGGCGTCGAACCGCTTCATCAGCACCGGCACCAGCGGGATTAGCAGGAGTTGCGGCAGGCCGGTCCAGGCCAGCACGTTGCCGATCTGCTCGGCATTGTAGCGCTGCACCTGGCCCAGATACTGCGGCAGGATATAGACCGAACCGAACAGGGCGAATCCCACCAGCGTGTTGACAAGCACGCCGATGCCGAAGTTGCGCTCGACGAGCAGGCGCAGGTTGACGAGCGGCTTCTTGACGGTGAGCTCAATCGCGACGAAGGCCGAGAGGAACACGGCGGCGGTCACCGCCAGGCGGAGGATGAAGGGCGAGCCAAACCAGTCGTCCTTGTTGCTTTCCTCGAGCACGGTCTGCAGCGAGGCGAGGCCAATCGACATTGTGACGATGCCGGCCCAATCGCCTTCCTTGAGCAGGGCGAGCTTCATCGGCGACGCCTCGAGCGTGAGGGCAAGCGCTATGACCATGAGGATGGTCGGCGGCGTGTTGACGAAGAAGATGGTTTGCCAGCCGTAATTCTCGGTCAGATAGCCGCCGATGGTCGGCCCGATCGCCGGCGCGAAGGTGACCGAGAGGGCGAAGAGCGCGAGCCCGATCGGCTGCTGCGGCTTCGGCAGCTTGGTCAGCACCATGGTGAAGGCCATGGGGATCAGGATGCCGCCGGCGAAGCCCTGAAGGCCGCGCAGGACGATCATCGTGCCGAGGTCGTGGGCCGTGGAGCAGGCCATGGAGAACAGCGCGAACAGGATCGCGTTGGCGATCATATAGCGCTTGAACGAGAACACCCGGCTCAGATAGTCGGTCAGCGGAATGACGATGATTTCGCCGATCAGATACGAGGTCGAGATCCAGGCGCCGTTGTCGATGCCGGTGCCGATGCCGCCTTCGATGTCGAGCAGCGAGGCGTTGGTGATCTGGATGTTCAGGATCGCCATGAAAGCGCCGATCATGGCGGCGAGCACGGCGATCCAGGCGGTCAGGCTTGCCTTGTCCGGCGCCTTGACCGGGGCGGCAGCGGCGCGCGGCACGCCGAAGGAAACGGCTCCTGCGACAGTCGACATGGTGATGCCTCTTGACGATGGCTCTTGGACGGGACCCTCGATGACGCTCAGCCGGCGTGCGCCGGCGTCGCGGCGGCAGCCCTGATCGCGGGCAAGGACTTGGTCATGATCGTCGGATCGACCGACATGCCCGGACGGAGCTCGCCCGCGAGTGGGCTGCCGGCGTCGAGCACGATCTTGACCGGGATGCGCTGGACGATCTTGGTGAAGTTGCCGGTCGCGTTGTCCGGCGGCAGCAGGGCGAATTCCTGCCCGCTCGCCGGCGCCAGGCTGTCGACATGGCCATGCGCCACGACACCCGGGAACGTGTCGACCTCGACCGCGACCGGCTGGCCGGCGCGGACATGGGTCAGCTGCGTTTCCTTGAAGTTCGCGACGATGTAGGCCGCCTGGACCGGCACGACCGCCATCAACTGGGTGCCAGCCTGCACGTACTGCCCGACACGCAAAGTGCGGTTGCCGACCACGCCGTCCACGGCGGCGACGATGGTCGTGTAGGACAGGTTAAGTTCGGCCTGGTGGGCGGCGGCTTGGTCGTGGGCCAGCGTCGCCTGTGCCTGCGCCAACTGGGCCGTGAGCGAGTCGACCTGTCTCTCCGCGGTGATGAGCGCCGCCGTGTCCCGGGCGACGCTGGCGCGGGCCGCGGCAATGCGCGACGTGGCCTGCTGGGCGTTCTGCACCGTGCCCCAGCCGTCCTTCGCGAGCGTGGAATAGCGCCTGTCGTCCTGCGCGGCGAAAGCCTGGCTTGCGACATCGACCGCGATCGTCGCCTTGGCGGCGTCAATGATCGACTGCTGCGTCTTGAGCGCTGCCTGCTTGTCAGCGACCACCGCCCGGGCGGCGGCGACGTCGGCATTGGCCTGATCAAGTGCGGTCCTGAAGTCCCGGTCGTCAATGCGCGCCAGCACTTGGCCTGCTTTGACCTGCTCGTTGTCGTTGACGAGCACGGTCTGGAGATAGCCCGAGACTTTGGGCGCGACAGTCGTGTTGTCTGCCTGAACATAGGCATCGTCGGTCGAGACTTCGAACCTGCCTACAGTCCAGTACTGCCAGCCGAAATACCCGGCCGCCGCCAGGGCCAAGACCGCCCCGCCGCCCAGGAGCAGCTTGCGGGACCGACGTTTCGCCCGCGCCGGGCCCGGCGTTCCTCTCTCCTGGCCTTGAGTGAGAGGTGCCTCTGAGGCGGCGGACGTATCTGGCCCGGGGTCGAATGCTGAGCCGTCCCGGAGTGTCGCGGCTGTTCCACTAAATGGGGCTGGGCTTGGCCGGGTCAGGACGTCTGCGTAGGTCGCCATGGGAACTTTCCTTGTCGGACAGCGGGTTGAAACTACGGGCTTGCCTCTTTTTAGGAAAACCTGTAGTTTCCAAATTACACCTCGCCCGATGCCTGTCAAGGAGAAATTGGAAAATGAGTATGGTCCAAAATGCGGAGGCGGTCCGCCGGGGGCCTGGCCGTCCGTCGGTCCGTCCTGACGACGAGACGCTCCGCCTGATCATCCAGGCGGCCGCACAGGCCTTTCGGGAAGGTGGCTATGCCGGCACGGGCATGGCTGCCGTCGCGCAACGCGCCGGCGTCTCGACGAAGACGCTCTACCGGCTGGTTCCGACCAAGGCGGACCTCTTCAAGAGCGTCATCTCCGATCGGATTGGACGATTCATGCTGGCCGTCGACGAGCCGGACGGTGGCCATCTCGACTTGGTCGCGGGGCTCGAGCGCATGCTCATCGCATACGCCAGCCTAACCCTCGATCCCGAGGTGATCGCGGTTTACAAATTGGTTCTCGGGGAATGTGGCCGCTTCCCGGAAGTCGCGCAGGCTTTCTATGAGGGGGCCGTAAAGCGCACGAGTGACGCCATGGCTGGATGGCTGGATCGCCAGCGCCGGCGTGGTCTCATTGCCTTCGACGACCCGCATACTGTCGCCGAAATGCTGCGCGGCATGATGAGCATGGAGCCACAGCGCGCCGCCATGTTGGGACAGGCCCCTGTCCCCGATGCGGCCGCCATCGCCGAGCGGGCAAAACTCTGTGCGGCGCTGTTTCTCAAGGGCTGTCTGGCAGCACCCTAAACCAACGGTGGCGAGCGGCCGCCATCCCGCGGCGGCGCTGCGCGGTCACGCCGGCATCCGACGCCGACGCCATGGGGCAGATTGGGTGTACCTTCGGCACGTTGCGGAAGGCTTCCTCCGCGACACGCTCGACGTCCTCCCATAGGGGCTTCCATCGCGTGTCGTCCCAGACGTAGGGCCTTTGAAATAAGGGAACCGTATAGGTCCATTCGCCAGCGAAAAGATCGCCGAGGGAGATATGCTCCGATTGCAAAGACGTCTCTTAGAATGACTACGAACACTTGGAATACGCGGTGCGCAACTGGTCATCGCTCGCGCTCATGCAGCTCCGAAGCGGCAAAGCGCTTTCGCGTTAGCTCAACCTCCGCCCAGCAAACGTCGATTTGCCGCTCCTTAAAGGGCGGCCTCGACCTCCGCCCGTGCAAAGCTCAGCGCTGTTCGGGACGCCGTGCGCTTTGGATCGCGAGCGCTCGGACGAGCGCGGTGATCTTCTCGTTCGTGGCACGGTTCTGAAGCGCCATGCTGATTGTCATCAGGAAGACGATCAGGGTCAGCCCATAAATGATCAGATCGGCACCGCGCCCGATACCAAGCACATTGGCGAGCGCAGTTAACGTGTCCGGCGTCCAGACGAAGAAGATGCCAGCGGCAGCGAAGATGCAGAGCGTGTACTTAAGCCCGCGGAAATCAAAGGTCCGGAGGCTCAGGAAGATTAGCCCGCCGGCCAGCAGACCTGAGAGCACTACCTGCAGGATCAACGACCCAACTCCTGCAACAAGATGTCCTCGAGGATACGTGCCGCGTTACCGAGACGCTGGCCCTTCCGCATCGAATAGGGTGTGTACTCTATCGTTACCGGCACCTCGACGTAGCGCATATTGAGATCGGCAATGATGCTTAGTAATTCGGACGCATGCGCCATTCTATCCTGGCGCAGATGAATCTTCTGCGCGGCTTCGCGCGACATAGCGCGCAGCCCATTGTGTGTGTCGGTGAGCTTGAGCCCCGTCGTGAAGTTCGTGAACAGGGTCGCAGCCTTCAGCACGAGCCGCCGCGTCCGCGCGATGTTGCGCGCCTCGCCCAGGAAACGGGAACCGAGCACGACGTCGTAGCCACCGGAATCAAGCGTCGCCAGCATCGCCAGCGCATCCGACAGTCTGTGCTGGCCGTCGGAATCAAAGGTCACAATGTGCGTGGCGCCTTCCTTAAGGGCGTAAGCGATGCCGGTCCCCAGCCCGGCTCCCTGACCGCGATTGATCGCGTGACGCAGCACATGGGCACCGGCGCGATGCGCCTGGTCCCCCGTTGCGTCGGTCGATCCGTCGTCGATGACGACGACGTTTCCGTGAGGGACCACGTCGGACACAACCGCCGCGATCTTCTCGCCCTCGTTATACGCTGGGATAACGAACCAAACCGCCCGCATCGGAAGTACCCTCCGTCGCGCCGCTTTTGCGGTTGTATTAACTCAAGGGCTCACCCCGGAACAAGAAGCCGGTTTCCGGACGCGGGCGCCTCGACCCCGCACCGCGCCGATCCGGCCATTTGCGCCACGCAGCGTCCCCGAAAGTCACCCGTAGCAGGGTTGCCCGTCAGTCAGATTCTGCGGTCAACCTGCACGCCCCAATTGGGTGAGGATCAGGCCCACCACGATGAGGGCGCAGCCTGGCCAAAATAGCGG
>CAYSTX010000142.1:0-9554 GCA_964434035.1 uncultured Acetobacteraceae bacterium | reverse complement strand
GACGGCCAGACGCCATGCGGCAGCTTCCCGACCGGGATCGTGGCGACCTTGCTGAAATTGTCCGTTCGAAACACCTGTACCTCGTTCAGCCCGCCGATAGTGACATAGGCGAACTGGCCATGCGCGTTGCGCACGATGTTGACGTGGTTGGTGATGGGACCGGTGTCGAGGGTCTTGAGCACCTTGAATGGTGGCCGTCCATCGAAGACCTCGGTCTTCCCGGTGTCCTTGAGCGTGAACCAGACCTGTGAACCGTCCGGCGTGACGGCGATGTTCGGGCAGAACGGGCTGGCCTGCGCGACCTTGGCGACGATCTTATGGTCCGCAACGGTGATGACGTCGGTCTCTGGATTGAACGAGGAGCACACGTATCCGTACTTCCCGTCAGGCGAGAACATCTGCATGCCGGGACCGGCGGGCACGACGATCCTTGTCTTTTCCTCGAACGTCTTGCCGTCCAACACATCGACGTAGTTCTCGCCGCGCACGGTGACCCAGACCTCTTTGCCGTCGGGCGTGAAGAAGGGCTCATGTGGCGCCCGTCCGACATAGGTGATGTGCTTCACCTTGTTGGTTGCGGTATCGATGAACGCAACCGAGTTCGAGCCAATGGAGACCACGGCGATTGTGCGATGGTCGGGCGAGAAGCCCATGCCGTGAACCAGCAATTGCCCCTTGTACAGCGGGCTGAAGTTCGTCGGGCTCGGATCACCCAACCGGATCACGCCAAGCAGCTTATTGCTTGCGGGATCGATGACGGACACCGTGTTTGAGAATTGCTCGGCAGCATAGACACGGTCGTGGTGGCTGACCGGAATGTCCGGCGAGGACGCTGCCGCCGGCGCTTGGCCAGCCCACGCAGCCGTGGCACCGGCCAGGGCCGTGCCGGCCAGCAACATGGCTGCAAACAGGTTTCGCATTACTTTTGGCTCCTTTGCATGGTCATCATCGACATGGTGAGGACTGAGGCGGCGATGCTCCGAGATCCGATGGCTGATCGGGCGCGGCGGTTGACTGCGGTAGCGGTTCGCCGAGCGCCAGTCGCATCGCAACGATCTCTTGTTGCTGCTCCACGATGATTTCCTGTGCGATCCGGCGCAGTTGCTCGTTGTGCCCGTAGCGCAGTTCGGCCTGTGCCATATCGATCGCACCCTGATGATGCGGGATCATCATGGCCGTGAAGTCGTGGTCGACATCGCCGATCGGCTTGATGGCCATGCCGGCCATCATCGTGTCCATCGCAGCTTGGTTTTCGGCGAGAAACGCTGCTTCTGGCGCAGGTGTATTTGTTACGGCGGCATGCGCGACGGCGAGCGCCGAGAAGCACACAGCCACTGTCGCGACGATCGGTTGCCATCGCCTTCGCGAAATCGGTCGCATCTCACTCTCCTTGCCACGCGGAAATCGGACGGGTTCGGAGCGTTCACGCCTAGTCGGCCATGTTATTCCCGGTAGTGGCGCGAATTTTTTGCGGCTCGCCGATCAAACGCGATGTGCGTGCGGACACACGTGGGCGCAGGACCGCTGTAGCGGGACGTCACGATGAGCGACGCCGGCTGCGACACCCCACTTCACGGATTGCGGGTGGACTGTGCGTCTGTTGGAGGGCGTCGGCCGCCGTCAGGTTGCGGAGTTCATTGCGCTCCGCACCTTGTCGGCGAGCTGATGCAAGGTGGTCATGGAGTTGGTCGATACCAGGCCAAAACCGAGTCCGTTGCGTGACCAGACAAAGCCGGCCGTATCAGCCGTCTGCACCGGCCGCATCCTGGCATTCATATCGATGTTGTGCATGGGTCGCACAAACAGCGTGATGCGGACGCCAGCCTCACCTTCGTAGAGAAACATGCATCCGGCGCCGTACTCTGTGGCCATGATTCGACCCCCCAAGAGCCGGTAGCCAGAGTCGGAAAGATCGGGCGGGACGACTGCGTGACCGAGCCGCGACGAGGCCAACTTGACGAGCTGGGACTGCTCATCGGCGCCGAACTCAACCGGATGAAGCGGATCTGCGGCAAACACCTGTTGTGCCATGGATGCTTCCACCGCAACGCTTGCGATGCCGCCCCCTGCGCTTGGTATATGCGCGATCCAGCCTGATCCGGCGCCTATCGCCAGCGCAATCAGGATACCGGCTGCCACGCGCCACGGCGCCCAACGCTGACTCAGGCGCGTGTTCAAGATCCGGGCGACGTTCAGGGTGACCGGCACCGGCTCCTCGGCCTTCCACGCAACGGCCTTCCGCAGTGCCTCGTTGGCGGTCTGCCAACGGGCAATCCGCTCGGCCACTTGGGGGTGATCTGCGAGATACCGATCGACACTTGTCCGTCGTACCGGGTCAAGAAATCCATCCACATAAGCATGGAGATCCTGTTCACTAATCGGCCGCTCGTTGGTTGTCATTTTACTCTCCGCAGCAAAGGCCGTTCACGCCCCTGCACAAACTGCTCCAATCGGTCCCTCGCGCGGCTCAATCGCGACATCACAGTCCCGATCGGAATATCGAGCATTTTCGCGACTTCGTCGTACTGAAAGCCCTCCACGGCAACCAGCAGGAGAACCTCGCGCTGATCTTCGGGAAGCGTATCAAGACCGCGCAGGACATCCTGAAATTCTGCTCTCGCCTCTTGTGCGGGGGCGACGGCGACGTCAGCCTCAGTCCAAGCGCTGCGCAGTCGCGCACGATTGGTCATGCGGCGCCATCGGCTTGCAAAGATGTTGTGCATGATGGTGAAGAGCCACGGCCGGAGGTCGCCCTCCGTTCGCAGCGTATCCATCCGATCGAGCGCACGCACCAGGCAATCCTGAACAAGGTCATCCGCGTCGGCAGCATTCCGCAGCAGCGACCACGCGTATCGGCGCAAGGAGGGGATGTTCTCCTCGAGCTTAGAAACCGCTGTCGTCTCGACCATCGCTGATCTTTCCAGCTCTTGCCCATACGACGACGTGCACGCCCACGAAGAATATCTATTCCCCTCACGTTGCCGCGACCACCCGGGCCGACCCTCAAGGATCTGGCCGCCGCCAAGCCCTGGGTCAGGTCAATGCGGGGCAGGCGCATCGAGCTTCGGCTTCAGCAACGCCCGCTTGGCCTCGAGAAGCGGTGGTCGGCCCAGTGCGGGTCGGCCACCGGGTTCGCCTCAGTCCTCGAGAATGAATGTCACTTCCATCGTGACGCGGAATTCCGAGATCTTGCCGTTGGCGACGGCCGCCTTCATCTCATCCACCCGTAAGCCGGTGATGCCGCGCAGCGTCTTGCTCGCGCGCATCAAGCCCTCGCGGACCGCGGCATCGAAGCCGTCGGGAGACGACGCGGTGATCTTGGTGACAGTCGCGACTGCCATGGACTTCCTCCTGCGTTGGTCAGGCCGGTTTGATTGAGCGTCGGCGCCTGACCGGCGGAGTGTAGAGCAGTTCTGTCGCGGGCGAACCGATCTTCCTCGGGCGCCGCGGGAGGACGGTTTACCGGCCCGGCTGTTTTGGCCCAGGATCGCGTCCGCAACCGCCGCTGGGGAGGCACGAGGATGGCGGACTCGCTTCGCACGGCGGCGCCTGTCAGGCCGGGCGGCGCAGGGGTGGTGGCGGCGGGCGCGCTAGCCGCCCTCGGCATCGTCTACGGCGATATCGGGACCAGTCCGCTGTATGCGTTCAAGCAGGCGGCCGAGTCCGCCGGCGGCACCTCGCCCGAGGCGGTGCTCGGCATCGTCTCGCTGATCCTGTGGTCGCTGATCCTGGTCGTGTCGCTGAAATACGCGATCCTAATCATGCGCGCCGACAACCACGGCGAGGGCGGCATCGTCGCGATGCTGGCGCTGCTCGACGTCCGCCACGCGGCGAAGGGGAGCTGGCGAGCCTCCCTGCTCATCGTGGGCTTGGTCGGCGCCGCGCTGCTGTACGGCGACGGCGTCATCACGCCAGCGATTTCGGTGCTGAGCGCCGTCGAGGGGCTGAAGCTCGACGCGCCGCAACTGGCACCCGTGGTGGTGCCACTCAGCGTCGTGATCCTGCTGGGGTTGTTCCTGGTGCAGCGCCACGGCACGATGGCCATCGGCAACGTGTTCGGGCCGATCATGCTGGTGTGGTTCATCGCGATCGGCCTGCTTGGCCTGCGCGGGATCGTGCAGGCGCCGGGCGTGCTGGCGGCGATCAGTCCGCTCCATGCCATCGGCTACCTGACGCATGCCGGGCCGGGGATCGCGTTCGCGGTGATCGGGGCGACGTTCCTCGTACTGACCGGCGGCGAGGCGATGTATGCCGACATGGGGCATTTCGGCGCCTATCCGATCCGGCTGGGCTGGTTCGCGGTCTGCCTGCCGATGCTGATGCTCAACTATTTCGGCCAGGGCGGCTTGCTGCTGGCGGATCCGAAGAACGTCGCCAACCCGTTCTACCTGCTGGCCCCGAGCTGGATGCACTACCCGCTGGTGCTGTTCGCAACGCTGGCGACGATCATCGCCTCGCAGGCGATCATCTCTGGCGCCTACTCCTTGACACAACAGGCGATGCAGCTGGGCTTCCTGCCGCGCATGCGCGTGCTGCACACCGCGAGCCACGAGCGCGGGCAGATCTACATGCCGATGGTCAACTGGCTGCTGGCGGCTGGTACGCTGGGCGCGGTGCTGGCGTTTGGCTCGTCGGATGCGCTGGGCGGGGCGTACGGCATCGCGGTGTCGATGCTGATGGCGATCACGACCTGCCTGGCGGCGCTCATCGCCCTGAAATGGGGCTACAACCCGGTGCTGGTATTCGCCGTCAACGGCGGCTTCCTGGCGATCGATCTGGTCTTCGTCGTCTCCAACGCGACGAAGCTGTTCCAGGGCGGCTGGTTCCCGCTGGCGATGGCCTGCCTGGTCGCGTTCATGATGCTCACCTGGCGAAGTGGCTGGATGCTGCTGGAGGGCCAGCGGTCCAAACTGCGGCAACGCGAGGAGGAGTTCATCGAGTGGGTGCTGTCGAACCGCCCCTTCCGGGTGAAGGGGACGGCGGCGATCTTCACCGCGGCGACGTCCGGCATCCCGCTCGCGCTGACGCATCACATTAAGCACAACCGGGTGCTGCAGGAGCGCGTGCTGCTGGTCTGCACCGTCACCACCGAGGAGCCGCACGTGGAGCCGGAGGCGCGCGTCAAGATCGTGCCGATCGGCGAGGGAATCGCCCGCGTGATCCTGTACAACGGCTTCATGGAGACGCCGGACGTGGTGGAGGGCCTGCAGCTCGCCTGCCGCGATCCGGCCCTGGCCGATATCGACCTGAACGAGATCTCGTACTATTTCCGCCGGGTGATGGTGATCCCCAGGCCCGACCGGCCGGGCATGGCGCTGTGGCGCAAGTCGCTGTTCTCGGCGATGCACCTGAACGCTAATTTGCCCGCCGCCTATTTCGGGGTGCCGACCGGGCAGGTCGTCGAGGTCGGGCTGGAGGTGGAGATCTGAGGCGCTTGCTGCGTCCGTAACTACTCCGTCGTATGTTGTCAGTGCGCCGGCCGGCGCGGCGGCATCAGGTCGGTGATGGTGCCTTCGAACATCTCAGCGGCAAACGCTACCGTCTCCGACAGGGTCGGGTGCGGATGCACGGTCAGGCCGATGTCCTCGGCATCCGCCCCCATCTCGATCGCGAGCGCCGCCTCGGCGATCAGGTCGCCCGCGTTGGGGCCAACGATGCCGCAGCCGAGCAGGCGATTGGTGGCTTCGTCGAACAGCAGCTTGGTCACGCCCTCGTCGCGGCCGAGCGAGAGCGAGCGGCCGCTCGCGGCCCAAGGAAACACGCCCTTGCCGTATTTGACGCCATTCGCGCGGGCCTCGTTCTCGGTCATGCCGGCCCAGGCGACCTCGGGGTCGGTATAGGCGACCGACGGGATCACTTTGGCGTCGAAGAAGCTGTTGCGCCCGGCCGCAGCCTCGGCCGCGACCTTGCCCTCGTGCGTCGCCTTGTGGGCGAGCATCGGCTGGCCGACGATGTCGCCGATCGCGTAGATGGTCGGCACGTTGGTGCGCTGCTGGCGGTCGACCGGGATGAAGCCGCGCTCGTCGACGCGCACACCGGCGTTCTCGGCGCCGATCACCCTTCCGTTCGGGCGGCGGCCAACGGCGACCAGCATGCGGTCGAACGTGTCGGAGGCCGGCGCCTTGCCGCCCTCGAAGAAGGCGATCAGCCCGTCATGCGTGGCCTGCACGTTCGTCACCTTCGTTTTCAGGTAGATGTTCTCGTACCGCTTCTCGATCCGCTTGTGCAGCGGCGTGATGATGTCGCGGTCTGCACCGGGGATGATCTGGTCCATCAGCTCGACCACCGTCACGCGGGCGCCGAGCGCGTGATACACGGTCGCCATCTCCAGCCCGATGATCCCGCCGCCCAGCACCAGCAGCCGCTTCGGGATGCCGTCCAGCTCGAGTGCGCCGGTGCTGTCGATGACGCGCGGGTCGCTGTGCGGGATGAACGGCAACGTCACGGGCTCGGAGCCGGCGGCTATGATCGCCTGCTCAAAGCTCACGGTCTTGGTGCCACCGTCCTTGCCCGTCACTTCGACCTGGTTGAGCGAGACGAATTTTCCGACCCCCTCGACCACCGTGACCTTGCGCTGCCTGGCGAGTCCCGACAGGCCGCCGGTGAGGCGTTTGACCACGCCCTCCTTCCAGTCGCGCAGCTTGTCGATGTCGATCTCGGGGCTGACGAACGAGAGGCCGTGCGCCGACATCTCGTGCGTCTCCTCGATCACTCGCGCCGCATGCAGCAGCGCCTTGGACGGGATGCAGCCGACGTTCAGGCACACGCCGCCTAGCATCGGCCAGCGTTCGACGAGGACGACCTTCTTGCCGAGGTCGGCGGCGCGGAACGCCGCGGTGTAGCCGCCGGGGCCGGAGCCGAGCACCAGCACCTCGGCATGCACGTCGCCGGGGCTGGTGGAAGGCGGGCGCGGCGCAGGGGCGGCATGCGGCATCGAGACGGTGGCGACCGCTTCCTTCTTCACGCCGGTGGACAGCTTGGCGATCACGCTGCCCTGCGAGACGCGGTCGCCGACCGTCACGGCGATTTCCGATATCGTGCCGGCGGCGGGCGACGGGACGTCCATCGTCGCCTTGTCGCTCTCCAGCGTGATCAGCGGGTCCTCCGCCTTCACGGCCTCGCCGACCTTGGCGTGCACTTCGATGACCGGCACGTCCTTGAAGTCGCCGATGTCGGGCACGACGACGTCGATCGTCTCGTACACGCCGCTCGGCGAGCCGTAGTTGGGCTTGGTGTCCGGTGCAGGCGTGGCATCCTCGTGGACGGTTTCCTTCGGCTTGACCGGCGTGGCGCCCTCGGCCTCCAGCAGCAGGATCACGCTGCCCTGGCTGACGCGGTCGCCGACTTTGACGCGCAGCTCGGCAACCTTCCCCGCCTGCGGGGCGGGCACGTCCATCGTCGCCTTGTCGCTCTCCAGCGTCAGCAGCGGGTCTTCGGCGTTGACCGCATCACCCGGCTTGACGTGCACCTCGATGACGGGGACGTCCTTGAAGTCCCCGATGTCGGGGACGGCGATTTCGATCGGCACTGTCGTCTCCCGTCAGAGCATGATGCGGCGCACGTCCTCCAGGACGTGGCACAGGTGGCGGGTGAAGCGGGCGGCGAGTGCGCCGTCGATCACGCGGTGGTCGTACGACACGCACACGGGCAGCATCAGCCGCGGCTTGAACTCGCTGCCGTCCCACACCGGCGCCATCTTCGACCGCACCACGCCGAGGATCGCCACCTCGGGCGCATTGACGATCGGCGTGAACGCGGTGCCGCCGATACCGCCGAGCGAGGAGATGGTGAAGCTCGCACCGGCCATGTCGGTCGGCGATAGCTTGCCGTCGCGCGCCTTCTTGGAGATCGCGCCGAGCTCCAGGCTGATCTCGACGATGCCTTTGCAGTCGGCGTCCTTGATGACCGGCACGACCAGCCCGTCCGGCGTGTCCACTGCCACGCCGATATTGTAGTAGCGCTTGTAGATCAGCGCGTCCTTCTCCGGCGAAAGCGAGGCGTTGAAGTCGGGGAATTGCTTGAGCGCGGAGACGCTGGCCTTGATCAGAAAGGCCAGCAGCGTGACGCGGTAGCCCTTCTCCTTGCCCGCTGCGTCGAGCTCGCGGCGGTAGGCATCGGTCTCGGTGATATCCGCCTCGTCGTTCTGGGTGACGTGCGGCACGTTGAGCCACGAGCGGTGCAGGAACGGGCCGGACAGGCGCTTGATGCGCGAGAGCGGCTTGGTTTCGATCGGACCGAACTTGGAGAAGTCCTGCGCGGGGATCTCCGGAATGCCGGCGCCCGCCGCAGCCGCTGGTACGCCTGCGGGCGCTGCCGCGGGGCCGCGCAGGAACGCCACGATGTCGTCCTTGGTGATGCGGCCCTTCTCGCCCGTGCCTGTCACCTTGGTCAGATCCACGCCCATCTCCCGCGCGATGCGGCGCACGCTCGGTCCGGCATGCACGCCGGAGAAGTCGGCCTGCGCGGCCACGGGCGTTGGGGTGGCGGCCGGCGGCGGTGCGGTTGGTGCCGGCGTGGGCGATGTGGCGGCGGAGGAGGCCGGTTCTTGTTGCGGCAGCAGCGAGGTCGGCTGCTGCATCGCGCCCTCCTCGTTGCCGGCGAGCAGCAGGATGGGCGTGCCCTCGCTGACGCGGTCGCCGACCTTCACCAGCACCTGACGCACCGTTCCGGCCCACGGCGCCGGTACGTCCATCGTCGCCTTGTCGCTCTCCAGCGTGATCAGCGGGTCCTCGGCGTTGACCGGATCGCCGACCTTCACGTGGATGTCGATGATCGGCACGTCCTTGAAGTCGCCGATGTCCGGGACCTTCACCTCGGTCGCAGCGGCCGTTTGCGTGTCCATGGCGTTTCCCCTTCAGCTGCGTGCCGGGTTACGGCGCTCAGGGTCGATCTGGTAACGCTTGATAGCATCCGCGCAGGTGGCGGGCGGCACCGCGCCCTCGGCGGCGAGCGACTGCAATGCCGCCAGCGCCACGAAGTGCCGGTCCACCTCGAAGAACGAGCGCAGCTTCCTGCGGTAGTCGGAACGCCCGAACCCGTCCGTGCCCAGCACGCGGTAGCGCGCGGGGACCCAGGCGCGGATCTGGTCGGCGAACATCTTGATGTAGTCGGTCGATGCGACCACCGGGCCGGGACGGCCGCCGAGACACTTGGTGACCCACGGCACCTTCGCGGTCTCCTCGGGGTGCAGCATGTTCCAGCGCTCAATGTCCATCGCCTCGCGGCGCAGCTCGGTGAAGCTCGGGCAGCTCCAGATGTCGGCACTGATGCCATAGTCCTGCGCGAGAAGATCGGCGCCGGCGATCACCTCGCGCAGGATCGTGCCGCTGCCGAGCAGCTGCACGCGGCGCTTCGCCGCGGCGTCGCCCTCGCGCAGCAGGTACATGCCTTTAAGGATGCCGTGCTCCGCAGCCTCGGGCATCGCCGGGTGCTCGTAGTTCTCGTTCATCAGCGTGATGTAGTAGAAGACGTCTTCCTGCTCGTGCAGCATCCGTCGCAGGCCGTCCTGGATGATCGTCGCGACCTCGTACGAGTAGGTCGGGTCGTAGCTGACG
>CAYSTX010000141.1:0-9609 GCA_964434035.1 uncultured Acetobacteraceae bacterium | reverse complement strand
TGCCGCGCTGCACCAGCGGGTTGCGGTTCATCTGGTCGATGTTGTCGTACTTGAATGATTTCTCGCTATCGTAATGATAGTACATCGGGAAGTCGCTAATGATCCGCTGCGCGAGCGTCGCGATGTCTCGGCAGGACATGACATGCCCGTCCGCCGGCCAGCCGGTGCAGTCCATGAACGTGGAATGCGTAAGGCCGAGTTCCTTCGCCTTGTCGTTCATCATTACGACGAACTGCTCTTCCGACCCGGCGATGCCTTCGGCGAGCACGATGCAGGCATCGTTGCCCGACTGCACGATCATCCCGCGGATCAGATCCTCGACGGGCACCTGATCGCCGACCTGGACGAACATCTTCGAGCCGCCCGTCCGCCACGCCTTCTCGCTGACGGTCAGCTTGTCATCGAGCTTCAGCTTGCCGCTCTTCAGCGCCGAATAGACGAGATACGCCGTCATCAGCTTCGTCATGGACGACGGCGGCATCGGCTCGTCGGCGTTCTTATCCAGTAGCGTCTGCCCGGTCGCATAATCGATCACGACCGCCCAGCGCGCGGCAGTGTCGAGCGGGCCGAGTGGCGTTGTTGCGGGCGTGCCGGTCGGCGCCGCCTCGGCCGCTGCCCCGCCTTTAGCCGCGCCCTTGGCGCCTGCGTGGGGCGGATGCTTTGGCGCGGCGAGCGCCGGCAGCCCGGTCGCGGCCGCCGAGACGAGCGCCGTCGCGGCGCGGAGGAACAGGCGGCGGGGTGCGGTCATCGGGCAGTCTCCTCATCGACGACGATCCGTGCGTCGAGCACGCCGTTCCGCACCATGCGGCGGAGCGCGGCGTCGGCCTCGGCCACGTCGCCATACGGACCAGCAACCACATCATAGACGAGTCGCCTCCCATCCCTCATCGCACGCACGCGCGCACCCGGCTCATTCGAGCGCGCCGCCTGCCGTTCGGCATAGGCGGGGACGCTGAAGCGGCCGAGATCGATCATCAGCGGCGCGGCCGAGGGCGACCCGGCAATGACGTTTTCCGGCAGACGCAGCGGTGGCGCTGTCGCGGCCGATGGGGCGACGGCCGCGCTCGTCACGGCACCGCTCGGGCCGGATGCGTCCCCCCGCGCGCCTGGCGGTGGTGGCAGGGCGGTTGCGGTGACGGTGCCCACCGGTGCGCTTTCGATCGTCAGTCGCGACGGACCACCGCCGAGCGCATCCACAGCCGCCCGGCTCTCGCTCTCCAGCACACGGAGCCGCACGCGGGCGACGCCGCCCTTCGGCACGCCCAGAAGCGTCGCAACACGCGGGCTCATCATCACAATCCGCGCTGGGTCGGTCGGGCCACGGTCATTGACGCGGACGTTGACCGAGCGGCCAGTGTCGAGGTCGGTCAGCGTGGCGATCGCCGGCAGTTGCAGGGTTTGATGCGCAACGCTGAGCGCCGTCGGGTCATAAACCTCGCCGTCCGCCGTCCGCGTTCCAGCGCGTGCCTTGTCCGGGTAGGCTTCGGCGAGACCCGTTTCATTCAGCGCGTAGTCCTCGCGCGGATAGAACCAGACGCCGTCTTGCCCAGGCCACGGCGCGCCAACCACGACCCGCGGCTCGGGCTGTAGCGCCGGGCGGCGCGCGCAGCCGGACAAAAGCGCGACCCCGCAGAGCACCGCCGCCACGACCCACGCACCGCGGCGCCGCCAGGGTTTCATCGGAACGAAGTCACAGAGGCACGGCGTCCCCAATCAAAGCGACCGCGAGCGCGTAGAAATCAGATGGGTTGTAGCGCCGGACCGCGCGGAAATTCGCGTACGTCATAAACGCCTCGCCGCCCGGCCCGTCCGGCAGCACAACGGCGCCCATCGGCTCGGTGCGGGAGAAGCGGGAGCCGTCATCCCGCCGCACGCCGTCACGCATCCACTCACCGAGCGGCCGCGCCCGCTCCCGCCCCGTGCTTGCCGTGTCGAGCCCGTCAGGCACGCGGATGGGTTGCGCGATCGGCGTCTCCGGCCGCCAGCCGGAGCGGGCGAGATAGTTGGCGATGGACGCGAACACGTCGGCCCGGTTGGTCCAGATGTCGCGCCGCCCGGTGCCGTCGAAATCGACTGCATACGCGAGATAGCTGTCCGGCATGAATTGCGGCTGCCCCATGGCCCCGGCCCAGCTGCCGGTCATCTGCGATGGCGCCACGTCGCCGTGGTCGAGGATGCGGAGGCTATCCACCAGCTGGCCCCGGAAATAGGACGCGCGGCGGCCGTCATAGGCGAGAGTCGCGAGCGACTGCACCACGTTAAAGCTGCCGGTGCGGGCGCCGAAGTTCGACTCGAGGCCCCAGATGCCAACGATCGCGCCCGGGTCCACGCCATACCGGTCACGCACCCGCAGCAGCAGCGCACGGTTGTGCTCCGATGCCGCGCGCGCATCGGCCAATCGCTGGCTCCCCACCACTTTCGCCCGGTATTCGGCCCAGGTCAGCGTGAATTCCGGCTGATGGCGGTCAAGCTCTAGCACGTGCGGGTCGAGCCGGAGGCCGCCGAACGCCCGGTCGAGCGTCGTGTCCCGCACGCCCCGACGGCGCGCATCCGCGCGGACCCCGTCGAGAAACCGGGCGAACTCGCGCCCATCCTGCGCCGCCGCCAAGCCCGGCGCGCCGGCGGCGAGGAGCCCCGCCCCGGCCGCCGCGCCCAATCGTCGCCGCGTCAGCACGCCCATGCCTCAGAAATGCGCCGACAGCGCGAACGACCCGAACTGATGCAGACCGCCATGCTGATGCTTGAACTCCTGCGTCTGGAACACCTGCGTGTACGACAGGCGAAAGCCCGCGAACAACAGCGCGAGCCCGATCTCAAACTCACCAACGAACGGCTTCGGCGTCACCTCGGCGCTCGACTGGAAGGAGTTGCCGTTGAGCGTGATGTCCTTGCCGACCGCCTGCCCGTCAACGCCGCCGAACACGTACCAGGCAAAGGGGCGAACGGCGGTGTAAGCGTCAGACCCGCTCATACCGGGGATGAGTCGGGCCGGTCCGAAATCCGAATGCAACCCTTCGCCAAACCGCAGCCGCACCCCCGTCTGCGCAAAGAGACGGTAGTTGCCGACGCCCACGGAGACCGCCGGCAGCGCGTCGGTCTCGAACCCGCCGACCGTGCCAAGATCAACTCGCCAGATGCGCTGCGGCAGGATCTCGATGATCGGCTCGTCACGCAGCTGAGAGCCCCAGCCGTGGGTGCGGCCCTGACCGATGATATTGTGGAAGCCGTTCTGAACCTGGTTCGCGTAGGCGTCCGGCCCGACGAGGCCGAGGGTGAGACCAAGGGTCGAGCGGGTGTGGTCGGTGTCGTTCAGCAGCGTGCCGGTCGCGGCGAGGACGCCGGCATAGGGCCGGTCGTCGGGCGGCGGAACCGCCAGCTGCGTGTTCGCCGGGGTGAAAATCTGCTGGAAAACGTCGATCGCAATCCGCTGCCGCCCATCGCCCCAAATCGTCCGGTCGGCGTCGGCCAGGAACTCCGGCAGGTCGTCGGTCGGTGAGGTGTAACTGGCGCGGAGGCCGTTGACGTAATAGCGGTCGGTCAGCGACGACGTCGAAATCGACGCGTTCTCGCCCTGCAGGGTGATGATCGAATAGGGGTCGGACGGCGGATCGGCCCAGGCGCGGTGGGGGTCCGTGGCGGCTCCGATCGCAAGGGTTGCGGCGGCGAGGCCAAGCAGGCGGTTAAGCATGATGGTCATCGGCCGGTCTCGTCCCTCACGTGGCGATGGTGCGTTATCGCTGATAGCGCGACGCCGCTACCCCTGATAGACGCCCCGTTGCCGCGCCGGCTAGATCTTGGTTACCGGCGCCGGACGGATGGGTGGCCGAGCGGTTTAAGGCAGCGGTCTTGAAAACCGCCGTACGTGCAAGCGTACCGTGGGTTCGAATCCCACCCCATCCGCCAACCATGACTAAGTAGCTGATACCCTCGGGCGCGGTCCGATTATGATGAATGCGAACAGGTCAATCGTGTCGCGTCCGCGGGCTTGTGGGTTAACGTCGACGTGATAGCGTCGGTCGTGATGACCTTTGTCTTTGCTCCGCGCTTCCGGCGCCCCACGCGACTGTCCGGCTTGTTCGCCGTTGTGGTCGCGTTGGTTGGTCAGCTGGCGTTCGGCGCGGTCATCGTGCCGGCCGCGACGATTCCGACGCAGCTCGCGGCCCTCGATGCGGCGAGCGTGCTGTGCCAGCCGGGTCATCCGCCGCACGGTCCTGACGCGCCGGCGCACCCGCGCCGCGCACCCGATTGCGCACTCTGCCCGCTCGACGCCGCGCTCGGTCTCCAGGCCCTCGTTCTGACGCCGGCGCCGGTTCTCCCGGCGCCCGGCGGCGGCGTGATCCTGCGGACCGGCGCGCGGCCGCCGGTGCGCGCGCCGCCGGGGCGGGTCGTCGAGGCCGCGTATCCGCGCGGCCCCCCTTCCATCCTGGCCTGAGCCCAGTTCCGTCGGCGGCGGCGCGTGTGCGTCGTCGCGCGTGATCGCTCTCTGCCTAGGACAGACCTATGAACCGACTAATGCCAAAGGCGGCGCTCGTCTGCGCAAGCCTGCTTGTCGCCCGGTCGCCGGATGCCGCCGCGCACGCGGTCGCCGGCGACCGCGTCTTTCCCGTCACGCTCACGATCGATGATCCCGGTGTCGCCGACGAAGCGTCGATACCGACCTTCACATGGCAGCGCTTCGGCGCGAACGGTGGCCCGTCGTCGTACAATCAGTACACGTTTGGCGCCGAGTTCGATAAGCGCATCACCGAACGGCTCGGCATCTTTATCAACGACAGCTATGTCATCCAGGACTACACGGAGGGCAAAGGCCATTATGGCTTTCAGGACGTTGTCGGAGGCGTCAAGTTCCAGACGTACGTCAACGCGCCGCACGAGTTCATCGTCTCGCTCGGCCTGATCCGCGAATTCGCCCGCACCGGCAACCCGGCGATCGGCGCCGACACCGCCGGCAACACAACGCCCACGCTCTATTGGGGCAAAGGGCTCGGCGATCTGCCGATCGGCTTCCTGCGGCCGCTCGCGATCACCGGGACAGCCGGCTACTCGATCGCCGATAAAGAGCTAAAGGCGCTACCGCCGTCGTCAAGCCAAGGCGGCGACATGTCCGGCATGGCGACACAGCAGTTCAACAACGGCTATGCCAATCGCTATGTCGGCGGCCTCTCGATCCAGTACAGCATCCCATATCTGCAGTCGCAGGTACGGGATGTCGGTGCGGGCAATTTCTTCGGGCGGTTGATCCCGCTGGTCGAGATCGCTTATTCGTCGCCGGCCGCCCGACCGAACAATCTCGGCACGCAGCTGCAAGTCGCGCCTGGCGTGATCTACGAGGGCGACTGGTATCAGGTCGGCGTCGAAGCCCTGATACCGGCCACCAAAGCCGCCGGCACCAATGTTGGCGTGATCGCGCAGTTTCATTTGTTCTTCGACGATTTGTTCCCCAACACACTGGGCAAGCCGCTGCTCGACTACTAAGTCGCCATACCATTCAAATGGAGATCGTACAATGAACCGTACTACGCTGCTGCTCGCAGCACTAGTTGCATCCGCAGCGATTCCGGCCGCAGCATCCGCCCACGCCTTCCTCAAGAACGCGACACCGAGCGTCGGCAGCACCGTGGCGACGCCGCCGAAGCAGCTCGTGATCGACTATACCGAGGGCGTTGAGCCCAAATTCAGCAGTGTTACGGTGGTAAATGCCGCCGGCGCGCGGATGGACAACGGCCCGCTGAAGACCGCGCCCGGCAATGATGCGGAGCTTGTGGTCCCACTCAAGCCTCTGTCGGCCGGCACGTACAAGGTGACGTGGCACGTGACGTCGACCGACACACACAAGACCGAAGGCTCGTACACGTTTACGGTCGGTAAGTAGGCTCGGGACGATGAGCAGCGGCGCGCTGCCGGGGTTCCAGATCGAGGGCGGGTTCGTGCTCGCCCTCGTTCGCGGGCTGTCGGTCGCGTCCCTGTTCTCCGTCTTCGGGGCGCTGCTGTTCCGCGCCGTGATCGCGCCGCCGGTGCTCGCGTCGATGCGGTCGGACCCCGACGTGTTCGAGCGGCGGTGGCGGATCGTGTTCTGGGCCAGCTGGGCGGCGTCGATCCTGACGGCGCTCGCATGGCTCGTTGCGGAGACGGCGAATATTTCCGGCGCTGACACGATGCAGGCGACGGCGGCGGCGCTGCCGACCGTGCTGACCGATACGTTCTTCGGCCATGTGCTGGCGCTCCGCTTTCTTGTGCTGCTGCTGATCGCGCCGGTTCTGTTGTGGCGCGCGCGCGGGTGGCGGCGGACCTGGAGCGCGGTCGCGCTCGCGGTCTTCGCGACGGCGCTCCAGGGCGAGCACAGCCATGCGGCGTCGATGTATGACGGGCCGAGCCTGCTGCTGCTGTCCGACATCGTCCATCTGCTGTCGGCCGGTGCGTGGCTCGGCGGACTAATCCCGCTGCTCCTCCTCGTCGACACCGCCTCACCCGATGGGGCACTGCTTGCGTCCAGACGGTTTTCGACGATGGCGACCGTCGCCGTCGTGCTGCTCGCGATTACCGCCGCCGCGCAATTCTGGGTACTAATCGGCAGTCTGCCGGGGTTGATCGGCACCGGTTACGGGCTGATGGCGCTCGTCAAGCTGATGCTGTTCGCGGTCCTCCTTGGCTTCGCGGTGGTCAACCGATTCAAGCTGACGCCGGCGCTCAGCAGCGTTTTCGGCGCGTCGGCCAAGCGGCATCTATGCCGCAGCATCGGGCTCGAAACCGGCGTCGGCCTACTGGTAGTTCTCGCGGCCGGCGTGCTGACCAGCCTGCCGCCTTCTATGCATGTCCAACCAGTCTGGCCGTTCGCGCAGCAACTCAGCTTCGACACGATCCGCGAGGATCCGGATTTCCAGCGCGAAGTGATCGGCGCCGTGCTGGCGGTGGCCGGCGCAGCGACGCTCCTGCTGGTGGCAATCCTCGCGCGGCGGGCACGCTGGTTACTCGTCGCGGCCGCGGTCGCTATCGCCTGGTTCGCGGTGCCGCACCTGTCGCTGCTGTTGGTCGATGCGTATCCGACCAGTTTCTACCACTCGCCGACCGGCTTCGCCGCGACGGCCATCGTGGACGGCGCGGCGCTTTTTCCACAGCACTGCGCAGTGTGCCACGGGACCGGCGGCGCGGGGGATGGGCGGGCCGCGAAAACCCTGCCGATCCCGCCCGCCGACCTGACAGCGGATCATCTCTGGATGCACAGCGATGGCGAGCTGTTCTGGTGGCTCTCGCACGGGATCGACGGACCAGACGGCGGGCTCGTCATGCCGGGCTTCGCGGCTTCCCTGTCGGAGAGCCAACGCTGGGCGCTGATCGACTACATCCACGCGCTCAACGCCGGCACGGTACGGCGCAAGACCGGCACATGGCCGACTCCCGTGCAGGCACCGGCGCTGAGCGCCACGTGCGGCAATCGGACGGTGACGCTCGATGACCTACGCGGCCGGCCTGTCCGTCTGGTGTTCGGCGGGCCTGTGACCGCCTCGACGCGCCCCGATCTCGTCACCATCGTTGCCGATCCCGATGGTCCGACGGTTCCGGCGGGTGACTGCGTGGTCAGCGATGAAACGGTCGCCCGCGCCTACGGCGTCGTCACCGGCATCGACGGAAGCGCCCTGCCCGGCACGCAGATACTGATCGACGGCGCCGGATGGCTCCGCGCAGTTGGTCGGTCCAACGGCCCGGCCAACTGGAACGATCCGCGCGCGCTGACCGCCGCGATCCAGGACCTTGAGGCCCACCCGGTTGCCGCTCGCGCCGGAATGAGCATGCCGATGAATATGAAGATGTAGGATGCCCGCATGAAATCTCGGCGCACCTCGGTCCAACCGCAACCGACGCGGACCGCGCTCCTCGCGGGCGCTGGCGCCGTGGCCTTCCTGTTTCTCGCAACGAGCCTCTATCTCTGGCTGATAGGAGCCGGCGGTGGCGTCACGCCGCGCCCGGATACGATCGGCGGGCCGTTCGCTCTGATCGAGGGCGACGGACGACGGGTCACGGATCGTAGTTTCGATGGCAAGTATCTGCTGATCTATTTCGGCTACACGTCGTGCCCCGACGTTTGCCCGACGACCCTCACGGCGCTCGCTGGTGCCCTCGACGCGCTCGGGCCTGGCGCGGCGAAAGTGCAGCCGTTATTCATCACCCTCGATCCATGGCGGGACACGCCGCCGGTCGCGGAGCGTTATGCGCGCGCCTTCACGCCGCTGCTGATCGGCCTCAGCGGCGCTCCGGAGGACATCCGCCGCGTCGCCGACGCATACCGCGTCAGCAGCGCGATCCAGCGGGACGATCACGGCCCGGGCGCCTACGAGATCCAGCACAGCGCGGTGCTCTACCTGATGGCGCCGGACGGCCGCTTCATCGCGCCGATCAAAGCGACGGACAGCAGCGCCGCGATGGCCCGAACGATCGCCCGCTACCTCTCCTGATCGACGGGCGACGCGTTCGGACGCGAATATTTATTCTCCGGTGATCCGCCGCACTGCGCGACGCATCGCGCGTTGGCCGTGGTTGCGATGCCGACTGAACGAACCGAATTTCAGGCTGCCGAACCAGAACCCGATGGGCAGCGAAAGGATCAGCGCGATTTCCGGGTGCTGCTGCAAAGTGGCGACGAGCGCGTGCATGGGTGATCTCCGGTGATCCGCCCCACTGAGCGGCGGATCACGCATAACCGTGGTTGCGAAGTCGAGACTAGTACGTCGGCTTGTAGAGCTGTCCTTCGATCCAGCTGCGGACGTCGCGTGGACGCTCGGCCTGTGCGAGCCCCTGGTCGAACATGAACTCCGCGATCCGCGTCGCCGTCGTGACCTCGGTCTCGAGGATCTGCGACTGGCTCGGATACAGCATGCCCTTCGCACGGAGATTTTCGTCGACCTGATCGGCAGTCGCTTGGGCCGCAACGATGAAGCACTCATCGGTGAGCCGCTTCGGGCGCGCCACATAGGTTGCCAACCCGATCGCCGGGTAGATGTAGAAGTTGTTGGCCTGACCCGGGTGAAAGACCTTCTCGCCGATCGTTACGTCCGGAAATTGCACACCCGCCCCATAGAGCGCCTTGCCGTTCGACCACGTATAAGCCTGCTCGGCCGAGCATTCGGCTTTGCTGGTCGGGTTGGACAACGCGAAGATGATCGGCCGCTCATTGGTCCGGCTCATCGCTTCGACGACCTGCTGCGTGAACGCGCCACCCTTGGTGCTGACGCCGACCAGGGTGGTCGGCCTGAAATTCTCAATGGTCTTGACCAGATCCTTCGACGGCTGTGCCGTGTGCGCGTACGGCTTCTGCGCCGCCGAGAGATCGGTGCGGGACGGTTCCAACAGGCCATTGATGTCGAACAGCGAAATGCGGCTCTGCGCGGCCTCCTTCGACAGCCCCTTCATCTGCATCGCCGAGACGATCATGTTGGCGATACCGATTCCGGCCGAGCCGGCGCCGAGGAACAGGATCCGCTGCTCGGTCAATGGCGTCTCAATGATCTGGAGCGCGGTGATCAGGCCCGCGAGCACGATGCTGGCAGTACCCTGGATGTCATCGTTGTAGCACAGGACCTTGTCCCGATACCGATTGAGCATCCGGATCGCGTC
>CAYSTX010000140.1:0-9665 GCA_964434035.1 uncultured Acetobacteraceae bacterium | reverse complement strand
GGCCAGGAAATCGACGTCATCAACTCGGTGAAGCTCGGCGTCATCGACATGATGGTCTCCGGCTCGTCGATCTCGGCCAATCTGGTGCCGCTGGTCGGCACGTATGACCTCGGCTACCTGTTCACCTCGTTCCCCCAGCAAACCAAGGCCTTCGATGCGGGCGCCGCCGCGGCGATCGAGGCGGCGCTGCTGAAGGGGGCAAACATCCGCATCATCGCCTGGGCGTACAATTTCGGCAGCCGCTCGGTGCTGGCGCGCAAGCCAGTCAAAGGGCCCGCCGATCTGGCCGGGCTGAAGATCCGCACGCTGCCCAACCCCATCATTACCGAGTGCCTGCGCCTGATGGGCGCCGCCGCAACGCCGCTCGCGTTCGGTGAAATCTATACCGCGCTGCAGGCGGGCGTTCTCGACGGGCTGGAGCACGACCCGCCAACGATCGTCGCATCGAAATTCTTCGAGACGGCGAAATTCTATTCGTTGACGCAACATAACTTCTCGCCGCTCGCGATCTACTTCTCCGACGCGACGTTCCAGCGGATGCCGGGCAAGCTTCAGGAGGGCTTCCTCGATGCCGCGCACAAGGCGGCCGTCGAGACGCGCGCGCACGGACTCGCGGTCGAGAAGGAGGCGCTGGCGCAACTCGCCGCCGACGGCGTGACGGTGGGCGACTGTGATCGCGAGGCGTTCCGCCAGCGCGTACTGCCGCAGACCGACGCATTCGTCCGCGCGCACCCGGAGGCGAAGCCGGTCGTCGATCTCATCCGCGCCACCGCTTCCGCGTGACTGTGGGGCCCGACCGCCCGCCCCTAGCCCTCAGCCGGGCCGGGCGCGCGCTCCTGCCGGTGACCGACGGCGCGGCCGCGATCCTACTCGCGGCGGACCTCCTGATCGTCATCGTCTCGGTGCTTGCACGCTCGCTGTTCAACGCGCCGGTGGAATCGGCCGACGACATCGCGCGCGGGCTGATGGTCGCGTCGAGCTTCTTCGGCGCAGCCTCCGCCGTCGCGCGGGGCGAAAATCCGGGCGTCGCCTTCGTCCGCGAGCGACTCGGCCCCGCCACGCAGCGCTTGGCCGACGGCGTCGGCGCGGCGCTGGTGACGGTCATCGCGGTTCTGGTGGCCTGGAACGGCCTGAAGCTCGGCTGGCTTACGACAGGGCAGACGACGGGCTCGGGCTTGCCGTTGCAGTGGACGTTCTACCCGATGGGCGCCGGCGCCGCCTGCATGGCCGTGTTTGCGATTGATATCTTTCTTGCCCGCCCGGTGCGGGAAATGCTGGCAGCACTCGCCGTGCTCGTCGTGCTGGCCGCCTGTTACCTCGCCGCCGCGACGCTCGCCCCTGACGCGACGCCGTCCTCAGGCATGCTGATGCTGGTGGGGTTCGCGATAACGCTGGCCGGCGGATTGCCGATCGGCTTCGCGCTCGCGCTCGCGGCGCTGATCTTCATCTGGACCGAGGGAACGCTGCCCGGTGTGATCTTCGCGCAGCAAATGGCGCGCGGGATCGACAATTTCGTCCTGCTCGCGATCCCGTTCTTTATCCTGGTCGGCTACGTGATGGAGGCGAACGGCATGTCCGTGCGCCTGATCGCGCTGCTGCAACGGCTCGTCGGCCGGGCGCGCGGCGGGCTGAATGTCGTGATGGTCGCGGCGATGGTGCTCTTCTCCGGCATCTCGGGCTCCAAGATGGCGGACGTCGCCGCGGTCGGCTCCGTGCTGATTCCGGCGGCGCGCAAGACGGGCAAGAACCCCGGCTCGGCGGTTGCGCTGCTCGCCGCATCAGCAGTGATGGCCGAGACGATCCCACCCTGCATCAACCTCATTATCCTGGGCTTTGTCGCGAACCTCTCCATCGGCGGCCTTTTCGCGGCCGGGCTGCTGCCGGCGGGACTGATGGCGGCGGCACTGATCGCGGTATCGATCCTGTTCGGCACGCGCGAGACCGGACCGCGCCCGCCCCCGATGTCGCGGGTCGCGCTGCGGCGGATGTGGTTCGGCGCGGCGGTCTCGCTCGGGCTGATCCTGATGATCTTCATCGGCTTCAAGTTCGGCTTCGCGACCGCGACCGAGATCTCCGCCTTCGCCGTCCTCTACGCGCTCGTGGCCGGCACCGTCGTGTTCGGCGAGCTTGGCTGGCCGGCCGCACGGCGCGCCTTCGTGCTCGCGGCGGCGCGCTCGGGCCTCGTGCTGTTCATCGTCGCCGCCGCGCAATCGCTCGCCTTCGTTCTCACGTTGCAGCAGGTGCCGCACGACGTCGGAGTGTTCATGCTGTCGCTGTCACACGGGAGCGGCACGTGGCTGTTCATGCTGCTCTCCATCGTGATTCTCATCACGATGGGGTCGGTCTTGGAGGGCGCTGCGGCGCTCATCATCTTCGGCCCGCTGCTCGTGCCGGTGGCTGAGCGTCTCGGGATCGCGCCGCTGCATTTCGGCGTCGTGCTGGTGATCGCGATGGGCATCGGCCTGTTCGCGCCGCCGCTCGGGCTTGGTCTCTACGGCGCCTGCCTGATCGGAAAGGTGCCGGTCGAGCAGACGGTGCGGCCGATGCTGGGCTATCTCGGCCTGCTGCTGGCCTGCCTGCTGCTGATTGCCTTCGTCCCCGTCATAAGCACATTCCTGCCGCACGCCATGGGGTATGGCCGATGAAGATCCTTCTGACCCACACGCCGCAAATGCGGGCCGACTATTACGGCGACCGGGCGCTCGCCGAGCTACGCGCGCTTGGTGACGTCCTGCTGCATGAGCGCGCCGAACCCCTGTCCGCCGAGGCTCTGGCGGAAGCGGCGCGCGACGCCGATCTCATCGTCACCGACCGCATGACGCCAGTGCCCGGATCGGTCTTCGTGGCGCTGCCACGGCTGCGCGTGGTGCTGCGCTGCGCCGTTGACATCCGCAACATCGACGTTGCCGCGGCCTCCGCGCACGGCGTTCTGGTCACGCATGCTCGGCCGGGTTTCGTCGCCTCAGTCACGGAGCTCGCCCTTGGCTTTCTCGTCGACCTCGCCCGCGGCGTCTCCCGCGCAACCGCCGCCTATCAGGCGGGCCGCGCGCCAGAGATCCGCATGGGAAGGCAGCTCGCGGGCAGCACGATCGGCATCATCGGCTACGGCATGATCGGCCGCTCGCTGGCGCGGATCGCGCAGGCGCTGGACATGACCGTTCTGATCGCCGACCCGTACGTCACGGTCGATCAGCCCGGTCTCGAACAGGTTCCGCTCGACGCGTTGCTGTCTCGCGCGGACCACGTCGTCTGCCTCGCCGTCGCGACGGAGGAGACGGAGAACCTGATCGGCGCCGACCAGCTCGCCCGCATGAAGCCGGACGCCGTGTTCATCAACCTCTCGCGCGGCAATCTAGTGGACGAGGCGGCTCTGGCGGCAGCACTCCGCGACGGGCGGATCGCCGGCGCCGCGATGGACGTCGGCCGCGCGCCGGATCAGATGCCCTCGCCTTCCATGGCCGCCCTGCCGAACGTGATCGCGACACCGCACGTCGGCGGCCTCACGCCCCCGGCGATCGAGGCGCAGGCGATGGACACGGTGGCGCAAGTCCGCGCGCTCGTCGCGGGCCGGATGCCGGACGGCGCCGTCAATGCCGAAAGTTGGAAACGAAAATTGTCGCTTGGCTAACGGCTCAACGCCGTGGCCGTCCGCGTCGCGATCACTGAGGCCAACGCGAGTGCCGCCGCCCCGATCAACGATGGCCATAGGAAACTATGTGTGCGGTCGAGCAGCCAGCCCGCACCGATCGGCCCCGCGATCTGACCGACGCCGAACGCCGCCGTCATCACCGCGAAAGCGCGCCGCTGCTGCGCCGGGGCCAACACCCGGGCGGCCGTGAAGCCGAGCGCTGTGATGCCCATGAACGTGCCGCCGAGGAGAACGGACGCCAGTAGCGCGCCCGCCGCATTCGGCCACAAACCGCCCGCCGCGACGCCCACCGCCTCGATCAGGGACGCGAGACCGTAGACACGCAGCGGATCACGACGCCGTGCCACATTGCCCCAGAGCGCGGTCGATGGAATCGCAGCGAGGCCGACGACCACCCAGACGACCGTCTCGAGCACCCGTGCACCCGGCGCCGTGCGGACGGCGGCGACGAGAAACGTCGCGGTCACGACGTACCCGAAGCCGAACAGCCCGTGGCAGATGTTGAGGCTGAGCAGCCCGCGCGCCGGCCCCGCATCATCGGTCGCCGCCGCGTCGGCGGCCGCCGCGGTATGCCCGTCGCCGGGAACGAGCCAGATGCAGATGGGCGTCAGCACGGCCGCGATTACCGCGGAGGCGAGCCACAGCGCGCGCCATCCGGCGCCGGTCGCTTGCAGCGCGTCCACCATTACCGCCGAGACCGCAATGCCGAGGCCGACGCCGGCGAAATGCACGGCTGACAACCCGCTCCGTCCCGCTTCGGCGAGCCGGTCAAGCACCAGCGACGAGCCGAGCACGAGCACGAGCGCGCTGGAGACGCCGCCGGCAAATCGCAGCGCCAAAAAGGCGGCCATGCTGCCGGCCGCCGCCATCCCAGCCATCGTCGCCGCGCCCGCAAGCATCCCGGCGATGAACCACGCGCGCCGGCCGCCCGGCAGGCGCGGCACTGCGAGCAGCAAAGCGCCCACGAGATAGCCCGCGAAGTTCGCCGATGCGATCAGCCCGGCCTCGGCCTTCGTCAGCGCGAGCGCCTCCGCCATCGCGGGCAGGATTGGCGTGTAGACGAACCGCCCGATCCCCATCGCGGCGGCAAGCGCCAGCATCCCACCAACAGCGAGCGATACGCTCTGGCCGCGCTGATCGCGAGAAACCGACTGCACGGCGGACCCGTCGTAGGCCATTCGCTCATCTCCGGCATCGCCGTCGCGGGGACGGCAACGAGAGACTAACGAGATGACCTCATCAGCGATAACGAAACCTTGTGATGGGAGCGATCTGCCGCCGAGATGGGCGGACGATCACTCCGCCGCGACCGGGACCGACGCGCGGGTCGGCCGTCGCGGCACGGCCGCCAGGAATGCGGCGAGCGCGCTCGACACGTACCCGTCGCGGCGACGGACAAACACGGTCTCGACGACCCCGTCGCGTGGCGGCAAGGCAAGCGCCGACACGCGCTGGTCCCGCCAAACCGGACCGATCAGCGCTCGCGGCAACAGGGTGATCCCGAGACCCGCCGCGACACAGCCGAACACGGCTTCCAGCGTGCCGAACTCAAGAACCCGCGGCGACGGGACGCCATGCCTGGCCAGCACCTCCTCCAGCCGCTGCCGGTAGGAACAGCCGCGGCGGAGCACGACGAGCCGCAAATCGTCCCGTTTGCCGAGATCGGCCAGCGCGCGGATAGGCGCCGCCGTCAGCAGAACGAGCTCCTCGACGAACATCCGCTCGACCGCCAGGGCCGGATGCGCGACCGGCCCGCAGACGAACGCGCCCTCCAGCCGGTGATCGAGCACCTGCTCCAGCAATTCGCAGGTCGTGCCGGTCTGCAACGTGATGTCCACCTCGGGATATGCGGCGGCGTAGGTCGACAGCACGTCGGTCAGGTGCAGCGCCGTCGTCGTCTCCAGCGCCCCGATGACCAGTTTTCCCTGCGGAGTGCCCTCGTCCAGGGTCGCGCGGCGTGCTTCGCCGAGCAGCTGGGCGATTTGCCGCGCGTATGGGAGCAGGCGCTGCCCGGCCGCCGTTGGCTCAACGCCGCGCGCGTGCCGGCGAAACAGCGCCACGCCCAGATCGTCCTCCAATTGACGGATCCGCGTCGTCACGTTGGACTGCACCGTATGCAGCGCCTCGGCGGCCCGCCCCATGCTGCCCAGCCGGGCGACCGCTTCGAATACCCTGAGGTCTGCCGCATCCATGCCGATCGCCCCTCAGCCGTCTGCCTTCACTGATAGACGAGATTGCTATCCACGCGACCAATTTGCTTGAAAAGCAAGTATCGGATTGATAGCAAACGTCGTTTCGCAATCTCGTGACATGAGCAAATTGGGGCCAGACGCGCATGACACGCGACGGGTTGGACTGGCAAGTGGCGGTTTTTTGCCAAAACGAGGGAGCCAGGATCGGCGCTTGTCTGGCAAGCATCTCGGCCGCGATTGGATCACGGCGTGGGCTCATAACGGTCATCATCAACGGTTCGACGGACGACAGCGAGACCGCGGCGCGCGCGGCAAGTGCGTCACTCCGCACGCCCGTCGAAATCTTTCGTATCAGGCAGGCGGACAAGGCGAACGCGATCAATTGCTTCTTTCACGACCGCGCCATTCGCGCGGACGCTGAGCTGTATTTCTGCGTCGATGCGTACGCAACGATCGGCGAAAATGCCCTCGCCGCGATGGCGCAACAATTCGCTGAATGCCCCGAAGCGGTCGCCGCAACCGGCGTCGCCATCAATGGCCGGACGGAACCGCGCTCAATGCGCGAGACGGTTGAGGTGGGCGGCGTTATACATGGGCAGTTCTACGCGCTTCAGCCGGACTTCCTCCGTCGGATGGTCGATGGCGGGATCCGCCTTCCAATCGGCCTTTATCGCGGCGATGGCTTAATCGGATCGATGGCGGCACATAACCTGGACGCGATGGGACAGCCCTGGAAAAACAGCCGCATGATTGGCGTCGCCGGGGCAACGTTTGAAATCGAGTCACTGTCGATGTTCCGCTTGCGCGATCTGCGTCGGCAATTCCGCCGTAAGGTCCGGCAAATGCGCGGCAGGATCGAGAACGAAGCCGTCAAGCAGATCATCTACAGCCGTGGCTACGCGGCGTTGCCGGCGTTCGCGGATGATATGATTCGCGACTACCTCGCCGGCCACGGGATCCCAAAGGTATCTTTACTGGAACGTCCGTTCATAGAACTGGCGGTTCGTCAGCACCGGTCCGCTACGCGGCCAGATCCAGCAGACCTTCAATCAACTAAAGTCTCATGACGCTTGAGCTTCGTTGTGTATGGCAACAATATTATGCGTGACATAAACTTCGCAGCGCTTCACGCTATAGGTTTCGAGAGGCAGCAGAGAGCCGTTAAGGCATAGTCGATACAAACTGTACGAGCCGAGTAATTCGAAAAAGTCGCGCATCGAAACACGCATCGCGATATCGGCTGGAATGAATTCGAATTGTATCATCTTGATCGCACCCCTTTCCAATGCATTCCGTGCGCCTCGAAGAACATTGATATCGAAGCCCTCCGTATCAATCTTCAAGAAGTTAATCTTCGAGATACGCGCCTCGCTCATGAAAGTATCCAAGGTCGTAACGGATACCGCATGGGTGATAACATCGCGATCAAAAAGCTCGACCGACTCCCTCGCTAAGCTGGCCTGTGTAGACCCGTCTTGCTTGGCAAAGTCATGTAATTGACAAATCCCGATTTCGTCGGAAACCGCTTTATTAACGAGAGTTACGTTCGTCGAAGTGACGCGGCTCTGCAGAGAGGCGAATGTCGCAGGGTGAGGTTCAAACGAATAAATCCGCGACTGCGGAGCAAGCAAACTCAGAAATTTGGTGTAAGACCCGTGGTTCGCGCCGACATCAAAAAGAACGCCATCCGAAAACGCCGCTGAATGGCGTTTCAAAAACCTCTCCTCAGCGTAGCTCAGTCCGTGCCGCCCCGGAAACCCAATCGCAAATCCGTTGCAGCGCAACGCGAAATCGAAAATCGCGTCATCCAGCCACTTCAGGCTCGGCCGGTTTAAGAAATAAACTACGGGAAAAGCTAAACCCGTTATAATACGATTTCGGACAGTGTTACGGGAACCATTCACCTTGTTCACCGGCGCTCTATATCGCAAGGGTCGCTCCATAAGATGGTCCTAATTCGAACGGCCGGAACTGGTGCAGATCGACTTCGCAGCCTCCTGCACGCTTCGTCCGTGAGTCCTGCTCTTCGATCCTACACTTGAAGTGCCAGCCCACCTAGTGAGGCCGAACGGCCGGCGACGGCACACTTCAAGACCTTAGCGAAACAGACGCTCCGTTTGCCCTTCTGGCCCGCGGATTGCTTGCTGAAACGATCAACGTCAGATCGAGGCACTGTCTATGCATCGCCGCACCCTCCTGACCGCCGGCACCGCTGCGGCGCTCGCCCGGCCCGCAATCGGCCGCGCGGAGGCGGCGCGGACGTTGAAATTCGTTCCGTATACCGACCTCGTTCTGCTCGACCCGCTGGTCAGCTCGTTCGTCGTTCGCAACCACTGCCTGATGGTGTTCGACACGCTGTACGGCCTCGACATCGACGGCACGCCGCAGCCGCAGATGGCCGCCGGACACGTCGTTGAGGATGACAGCAAGACCTGGCGCATCACGCTCCGCGAGGGTTTGCGGTTTCATGACAACACGCCGGTTCTCGCGCGCGACGTGGTCGCGAGCCTGCGCCGTTGGGCGACGCGCGACACGCAGGCAACGCTGCTGTTCGGCGCGACCGACGCGCTCGATGCACCGTCGGACAGGGAGGTGCGGTTTCGTCTGAACCGGCCGTATCCGCTCCTGACGCAGGCGCTGGCCAAGCCGACCAATCCGATGGCCGTCGTGATGCCTGAGCGGCTCGCGACGCGGCCGGGCAACGTGCTGTTGCAAGAGATCGTCGGCAGCGGCCCCTATCGCTTCATGGCCGACCAGCGCGTGCCAGGCGCGCGCAACGTCTATCGCCGGTTCGAGGGCTACGTGCCGCGCCCATCCGGCACGCCAAGCCTCACGTCCGGCCCGCGCATAGCGCAGTTCGACGAGGTGCAATGGCTGACGACGCCCGACCCGGCAACGCAGGCGGCGGCGTTGCAGGCGGGCGAAGTGGATTGGGTCGAGCAACCACTCATGGACCTCGTGCCGCAGCTCAGGCGCGACGCGAAGCTGCGGGTCGAGGTGATCGAGACGGCCGGTCTGATCGGCTGGCTCCGCTTCAACCATCTGCATCCGCCCTTCGACAACCCGGCGATCCGCCGCGCCGTGCTCGCCGCGATCGATCAGCGCACGTTCATGCAGGCGGTCGTCGGCGACAACGCGGCGTTCGACTCGCGCGTCGGCGTCTATGCACCGAAGACGTCGATGGCGACCGACGCTGGTATCGACGCGGCCTACGGTCCGCCAAAGGACATCAGGGCGCTGCAGCAGGCGATTAAGAGCGCCGGCTACAAGGGCGAGCCGGTCGTGTCGCTGACCGCGACCGACGTGCCGCGGATTAACGCGATCAACACGCTCGGCGCCGACACACTGCGCAAACTCGGTTTCAATGTGAACGAAGTGCACACGGACTATGGCACCGTCATCCAGCGGTCGGTGAAGAAAGAGCCGGTCGAGCAGGGCGGCTGGAACATGTTCGGCTTGTTTTCCAGCGGCTGGGACTGGATCAACCCAGTGTCGAACCAGCAACTCCGTGGCGACGGACTGGCCGCCTATAGCGGCTGGCCGACCTCACAAGCGATGGAGGCGCTGCGGCACGCCTGGACCGAGGCGCCGGACGAGACGACGCGGAAAGACATCGCGACAAAGGCACAGCTGCAGGCGTGGCAGGACGTGCCGATAATGCCGGTCGGCGCGTATTTTCAGCCGTCCGCCTTCAGCAAGAGCCTCACGGGAATCTTGCCCGGCCTCACTCAATTCACGAACGTCCAGCGCGCCTGATCGGCGCCCGCCCGCCTATGTCGGCGGCGGGCAATACCAATCGAGCAACTCGGCGCCGTTCATGAAGG
>CAYSTX010000139.1:0-9670 GCA_964434035.1 uncultured Acetobacteraceae bacterium | reverse complement strand
CTGATTGTCATCGACGATCGCTCGCCGGAGCCGGCGCTGTCCGCGTGGCTCGATGAGCTGAACGCGAGCGGCGCGATCCGTCTGATCCGCAACGCGCGCAATCTCGGCTTCGTCGCCTCGGCCAATCGCGGGATCGACGCCGCGGGACGGAATGACGTGATCCTGCTGAACAGTGACACCGTGGTGCCGCACGGCTGGTCGCGGCGGCTCGCGGCGCAGGCGCTGTCGGGCGTGCGCGTCGGGACGGTGTCGCCGTTTTCGAACAACGCGACGATCTGCGGCTGGCCTGCCGTTCAGGGCGGTCCCATGGCGCTCGGCCTCGACCCTGTTCTGGTCGACCGGGCGGCCGGCGAGGTCAATGCCGGCCGGTCGGTCGAGGTGCCGACGACGGTCGGGTTCTGCATGTACATAAGGCGCCTGTGCCTCGACGATGTCGGCACCTTCGACGCCAAGACATTTGGCCGCGGCTATGGCGAAGAGGTCGATTTCTGCCTGCGCGCGAGCCAGCGCGGCTGGCGGCACATCCTCGCCTGCGACACGTTCGTCTATCATGAAGGCTCGGTCAGCTTCGGGCTGACCTCGACGGAGCCGAGTTCGGGCCTCGCCAAAGTGGTCGAGCGGTATCCGAACTACATGCGGCAGGTCGAGTTGCACGTCCGCCGCGACCCGGCCGGACCGTCGCGATTCGCGCTGACCGTGGGCGCGATGCGCGCGACCGGGCTACCGATCGTCCTGATGGTCTCGCACAGCCTGGGCGGCGGCGTACGGCATCACATCGACCGGCTGGTGACGCGGCTTGCCGGGCGGGCGCATGTGCTGCTGCTGGAAGGGACGACGAGCGGGACCGTTGTGTCGGTGCCAGCGCTGCCGACACATCCGCGCCTGTCGCTGCCCGACGAGCGGTCGGCGGACCTCGACCGCTTCCTGCGCGAAGCCGGCGTCGCGCGCGTGCATGTGCATCACGTGCTTGGTCTTGGCGATGAAGCGCGGCGGGTGATCCAGCGTCTCGGCGTGCCGTTCGACGTGACCGTGCATGATTGGTTCGCGATCTGCCCGCAGATCAATCTGCTGCCGACGCTCGACGGCCATTATTGCCGCGAGCCGGCGCCGGGCGGCTGCAATCGCTGCATCGGCCACCGCCCCAACCATGGCGCGCGCGACATCCTGTCGTGGCGGGCCGACCATGCATGGCTGCTGCGCGACGCCGATCGCGTGCTGTGCCCGACCGAGGATGTTCGCGAGCGCTTGATGCGCTACGGCCTCGACCCGACGCGGGCGGTCTTCGCGCCGCACGACCCGGTTCCGCGCGGACCCTGGGTGCTGAAGCCGCGACCGATCCGGCGGGGACGACTGCGCGTCGCGCTGCTCGGCGTGCTGGCGAACCAGAAGGGCGCGCCAGCGGCGATTTCGGTCATTGACGCGGCGGATCCGGCTTCGTTTCAGTTTCACCTAATCGGCTATCCCGAGCAGACGCTGCCGGCGACAACGGCGGAGCGGCTGCGGGTTAGCGGGCGGTATCTCGACGCGGAGCTGCCGTCAAAGATCACGGCGGTTGCGCCGAACGTCATCTGGTTTCCGGCGCAATGGCCGGAGACGTACAGCTACACCTTGTCGGCCGCGATCGACTCGGGGCTGCCGATCGTCGCGTCCGATATTGGCTCCTTTCCCGAGCGATTGGCGGGACGGCCGCTGACGTGGCTCGTCGCACCCGATGCGCCGGCGGCGACGTGGTTGCATGCTTTCGACGAAGCGCGGAGCGAAATCACCACGGGCAGCGATGCAGGACGTAAGCGGGCGCGGCGGCAGGAGCCGGATTTCTACGCGGACGACTACCTCAAGCCGTTCGGGGCCGGCATGCCGGCGCGTGGCGGCAATGGCCGCGCGTTGCCGATGCCGTCCATCGCGATGGCGCGGAGGCCCACTGTTGTCGTGGTCCCGGAGCGGCTGGCGGGCGGCATCATCTCGCCCTGCGCGTACATCCGGCTGCTGCTGCCGCTGGACCATCCGGCGATTGGCGACGGGTTCGACATCGTGCTGGCCGACCGTGACGAGGCGCTGCTGCGGCGAGCGGATGTGATCGCGACGCACCGCTATGCGCTGCCGGACGTGGACGCCGCTGAAGCGCTGATCGAGCACGCGCGCAAGAGCGGCGCGCGGCTGCTGTATGATCTCGACGACGACCTCATCAACATCCCACGCGACCATCCAGAGGCGGCGGTGCTGCGGCCGCGCGCGGGGATGGTTGAGGCGCTGGCCCGGGCGGCCGACGTGCTGACGGTCAGCACCGAGGGACTGCGCGAGGCCCTCGCCGCCGTTCGGCGGGATGCGGTAATCGTGGAGAATGGTCTCGACGAACGGCTGTGGCTTGCGGGGCCGCACCCGCGTCCGCCGGATGACGGCACGCTTCGTGTGCTGATCATGGGCACGGCGACGCATGACGCCGATCTCGCGGTCATTCTGCCGGCGCTGAAGCGCCTGCACGAGGAGTTAGACGGGCGCGTCCGGTTCGACGTGATCGGCATGACCGCATCGGCCGCCATGCCGCCGTGGCTGCGGCGGCTGCATCCTTCAGCGGTTGCGAGCCAATCCTATCCGGGCTTCATCGACTGGATTACCAACCAGCCGGGCTGGGACGTCGGCATCGCGCCGCTGGCGAACACCGCGTTCAACCGCAGCAAGTCCGCGATCAAGACGCTCGATTACGCGGCACTTGGCCTCGCGGTGCTGGGGTCGGACGTGCCGGCGTATCACGGCTCGCTGGCCGATGCGGAACAGGGCGACGGACGGCGAGCGGGCGGGATGCTGGTTCCCGCGACGACGGCCGCCTGGGTGGAGGCGGTCGGCATGATGCTACGCAACCCCCGTTTTCGTCGCGACCTCGCGGCTGGGGCGATGGAGCGACTTGTTAGCGACTACACGCTCGGCGCCCAGGCCGAGAGCCGCCGCGCCCTGTGGCGCGCGGTCGGTGCGGAGCGGACACAAGCCGCGCCGAAACGACGGCTGGCACGAGCCGCCATCTGATGGACCAAGCGACTACCGCGACGCTACTGGTCGCGATCGGCGGCGCGATCGGCAGCGTCGCGCGCTACTGGCTCGGACTCGCCGTGCTCACGCGGACGGGACCGGGCTTTCCGTGGGGCACGCTGCTAATCAACGTGATCGGGGGCTTCATCATCGGCCTCGCGACAACGGGCACGCTCGCGAGCGGGCGGATGCCGGCGTCGTTCGGAACGCGGCTGTTCCTGATGACCGGCTTCTGCGGCGGCTTCACGACCTTCTCCGCCTACAGCCTCCAGACGTTTGAGCTGTTCGAGGCGGGGGCCATCGGCGCGGCCGTCCTCTATGCCGCCGGGTCCGTGGTGCTGTGCTTCCTGGCGGTCGCGGCAGGGGCTTCGCTCGGGCGCATGTGAGCAGGCAGGGCGTCACGCTTCGTTACGCGCGGTGATGGAAGCAAGCGTCCGGAACCGCTCATGTCTCCGACGCGTTAAGTACCGCCGGAAGGAGCGAATGATATGGCAATACCGAGTCAAAGGCTTGCGAGGAAGTTTGGAACACCCGCCAAAATCGGTGGCGCTCTCGTTCTGGCGATCGGTTTGTCTGGCTGCTATGCATACCCGTACGGGTATTACGGAAACGGGTATTACTCATACGGATATTATCCCCAGACTTATTACCGCCCGTACGGGCCTTACGCCTATCAACCGTATCGGCCTTACTACTACTATCCTTGACGCGCTGACGCCCTCGACCCGGGGGCCGACGGCGCGGACAGGATAGGTGATATCGCATGGAATACCGTTCGCTCGGCCGGTCCGGCCTCAAGGTCTCGCCGCTCTGCCTCGGCACGATGATGTTCGGCGGCCAGACCGACGAGCTGACATCCCGACGGATCATCGACAGGGCCGCCGAGCAGGGCGTGAACTTCATCGACACCGCCGACGTCTATGTGGGCGGTCGGTCGGAGCAGATTGTAGGCCGTGCGATCGCCAATAAGCGCGACTGGTGGATCCTCGCGACAAAGGCAGCGCAGCCGACCGAGACGGGTCCGAACGGGCGCGGCACGTCGCGTCGGCATTTGCAGCGCGCGGTGGACGCGAGCCTGCGGCGGCTCGGGACCGACGTGATCGACCTGCTCTATCTCCACCGCGACGACACGACGACGCCGACGGGCGAGACGGTGCGCGCCCTCGGCGACCTGATCCGCGCCGGGAAGATCCGCTATTTCGGCGTCTCGAACCATCCGGCGTGGCGGATCGCGCAGATCTGTGCCGTGTGCGACGACGCGGGGATCGACCGGCCGGTGGCGAGCCAGCCGCTCTATAACGCGCTCAATCGGCAGGTCGAGGTTGAGCATCTGCCGGCCTGCGGCGCGCTCGGGCTCGGCGTCGTGCCGTACAGCCCGCTCGCGCGTGGCGTTCTGACCGGCAAATACGCGCCGGACGCCCCGCCCCCGCCCGAGACGCGCGCGGGCCGTGGCGATAAGCGGATCATGGAGGCCGAGTGGCGGCCGGAAAGCCTGCGCGCGGCACGGGCGATCGCCGAGCGGGCGGCGGCGCATGGCGCGACGCCGGGGCAGTTCGCGATGGCCTGGGTGCTGGCGAACCGGTTCGTCAGCGCCGCGATCGCAGGCCCGCGGACCGAGGCGCAGTGGGAGGACTATGTCGGCGCGCTTGACGTCCGACTGACACCCGAGGACGAAGCGCTGGTCGACAGTCTCGTGCCGCCCGGGCACGCCTCTTCGTATGGCCACACGGATCCGGCCTATCCGGTCCAAGGACGCGTGACGGCGGCCAGCTAGACGTCCGCGACAACCTCCGGCGACCGGGCGCGCTTGGCACGCGCGCGGCGGAGGCGTTGCACCTCGAAGACCTGCCAGAGCACCAGGATCGGAACGCCCGCCGCGAGGTCGCGGGCCCGGCGGAGGAGCGAAAGACCGACCGCGACATCGGCCTCGACGCCGAAAAGCGTGCCGAAGCCGGCATAGGCGGCCTCCTGCACGCCGGCAGCGCCCGGCACGACGAAGGCGATGGCGAGCACCGCGTGCAACAATCCGTCGAGCGCGATCGCGGACGACAATTCGATGTCGATACCGAGCAGGCGGAGCGCGATCCAGTCACCAACGCCGGTGCCGAGCCAGCCGAGGAGATGGATGAAGCAGCCGATCGCGAGCGACCATGGCCTCGCGTAGATTGCGGACAGCACGTCCTGCAGCTGGTCGACCCGCGCCTGTGCGGCATCGAGCCATTGCGCCGATACGTGCCGGCCGAAGAAGGCGAACACCGTGCTCGCCCCGCGCTGCAGGACCATGAAGGCCGCCATCCCGGCCAACGCGACGCCGAGCCCGACCGCGAGCGGGATGGCCAGCGCGGTGTCGGGCTCACGGGAGACGAGAATGCAGAGCGCGATGCCGGTGAAGGCGAGCTGTGCCAGGACTTCCGCCGTCACGTCCGCGACCGTCGATCCGGTCGCAACCGGCCAGCCGATACCGCGCAGCGTGACCGCGCGGGCGCCAAGCACGAACCCGCCGACCGGGGAGAACGGCAGGCAGTTGCCGCCGGAGTCCCGCACCATCCGGCCCCAAATGAAGGTCGGCGCCGCTTTCCGGCGATCAGCAGGGACCGCGATCACGGTCCAGGCGAGGCCGAGGACGATGAACAAAAGCGCCTGCCAAGCCAGCAGAATCCCGAACCCGGCCCAGCCGACCGAGAACGCCGCGTCGAAGACATGCGCCACACCGAACCACGCGACGACGGCGGTACCGAGGGCCAGTCCGAGGATCGCCAGGATAATTGAAACAAAATGCATCAAGCGGGCGGCTCTACACCAGGACGGGAGCGAGGGCTATACAGCCCGGCCCCCGACGAGACGGGCACCGGAGTGCGGCACATAGTGGTTGATTGCGGCAAAATCGACGGCGAGACGCTGCTGGTCACCGGCGGCACCGGTTTCGTGGGTGCGGCGGTTGTTCGGGCGGCGCTGGCGGAGGGCGCGCGGGTCCGGGCGCTCGTCCGGCGGGCGAGCGATCGCCGCAACCTCGACGGGCTCGACGTGACGCTGGTCGAGGGCGATCTGCGCGACCCGGCCTCCCTCGCCCGCGCTGTAGCCGGGTGCCGCTATGTCCTTCATGTTGCAGCGGATTATCGCATCTGGGTGCCGGACCCGACCGCGATGATGGCGGCGAACGTCGATGGGACCTGCGCCCTGATCCGAGCGGCGCAGGCGGAAGGCGTCGAGCGGATCGTCTATTGCAGCAGCGTCGCCGCCCTGGGCCTGTCGAAGGACGGCACGCCGGCTGACGAGACGACGCCGGTGAAGGCCGACGCGATCGTGGGAATCTATAAGCAAAGCAAATACGCGGCCGAGCAGGCGGTCCTGCGGCTAGTCGCCGACGAGGGGGCGCCGGTCGTCGTGGTCAACCCGGCCGCACCGGTCGGACCGCGCGACATCAAGCCGACGCCGACCGGCCGGATGATCGCGGACGCCGCGGCAGGGAAGATGCCGGCCTATCTGGAAACCGGGCTCTGTGTCGTGCACGTGGACGACGTTGCCGACGGGCACCTCCGGGCGCTCCGGCGCGGGACGGTCGGGGAGCGGTATATTCTTGGCGGCGAGAACCTGATGATGGCCGACATCCTGGCGCTGGTGGACGCGGCGGTCGGGCGGCGGCAACGACGCGTACGGCTCAACGAAGCGGTGCTCTGGCCGGTGGCGCTGGCGGCCGAGGGGCTGGCGCGGTTCGGCGTCGAGCCGGTCGTCACGCGTGACCATCTGCGGATGGCGCGGAAGATCATGTTTTTCTCCTCCGCCAAGGCCGAAGCCGCACTCGGCTACGCGCCGCGGCCAGCAGTCGAGGCGGTGCGCGACGCGGTCGCGTGGTTCCGGCGGGCGGCTCCGTGAACGCGGCGCTTGGCCTTGCCGTCCTCGTTGGCCTCGTCTGGACGTGGCTGATCCTGCTGCACGGACGGTTTTGGCAAGGCGGTCCGGTTCTGCCGCCGACGGAGGGGCGGCCCACGACCACGCCAGTGACGGTCATCGTGCCGGCGCGTGATGAGGCGGGGTCGATCGGGCAATCGCTCCGCTCGCTGCTGGCGCAGGACTACGCCGGGCCGCTCTCGGTCATTCTGGTCGACGACGGCAGCACGGACGGCACCGGCGCGATAGCCCGCGCGATCGACGATCCGCGCCTCCGCGTCATCGACGGCGCTCCCCGGCCGGCCGGATGGAGCGGCAAGCTGTGGGCGGTGCGGCAGGGGCTGGCGCACGCGACGACGCCGCTCGTGCTACTGACGGACGCCGACATCGTACATGGCCCGGGGCATCTCGCGTCGCTGGTGGCGAAGGCCGAGGCGGACGGGCTCGATCTCGTCTCCGAGATGGTGACGTTGCGGTGCGAGAGCGTGGCGGAGCGGCTGCTGGTGCCGGCGTTCGTCTTCTTTTTCCAGCTTCTCTACCCGTTCGCCTGGGTCAACGACCCGAAGCGCGCGACGGCGGCGGCAGCGGGCGGGACGATGCTGGTGCGGACGACGGCGCTCGCGCGGATTGGCGGGATCGACGCGGTGCGCGGGGCCCTGATCGACGACGTGGCGCTGGCGGCGTCGGTCAAGCGCGGCGGTCCAATCTGGCTTGGCCATGCGGCGTCGGGGCGGAGTGGCGCAGTCTCGGTTCGGCCGTATGCGACCGCGGGCGATATCTGGCGGATGATTGCCCGGACGGCGTTCGTGCAGCTCCGTTACTCGGCACTGCTGCTGGCGACCTGCGTCGCCGGGATGCTGCTGACCTGGATCGCGCCGCTCGGGCTCGCGCTGTTCGCGATAGGTTGGGCGCGGTGGATCGGGGCGGCGGTGTATATCGCGGCGGCGGCATCGTTCGTGCCGACGCTGCGCCGGTTTGGCCGGTCGCCGCTCTACGGGTTGCTGCTGCCGGGGATTGCCGGCTTCTACCTGGCGGCCACGATCGGCTCGGCGCTCGATCACTGGCGCGGGCGGGGCGTCGCGTGGAAAGGCCGCGCGTATCGGGAGGCACAGACGTGAGCGCGGCCACAACAGACGGCGACCTCTCGATCGAGCACGGCTCGGGCAAGGATAAGGGCGACGAGAACTTCCCGGTCGGCTCCTGGCTCATCGCGCGGCGGCTACGGCCGCATATTCACGCCTATTACGCGTTCGCGCGGCAGGCGGACGACATCGCCGACGCCCCGGATCTTCCGCCGTTGGACCGCATCAGCCGGCTCGACGCGATGGCGGACGCGCTCAACGGCATTCGGCCCGACGCGTCGCCGAGTGCGGCGCGGCTCCGCGACAGCCTCGCGGTGACGCGCGTCGATCCGCGCCATGCGACCGACCTCCTGGTAGCGTTTCGCGACGATGCAACGCGGCTGCGCTATCCCAATTGGGATGCGCTGATGGGCTACTGTTCGCACTCGGCAATGCCAGTCGGCCGATATGTGCTGGATCTGCACGGCGAGGATCCGCGGAAAGTCTACCCACCGTCCGACGCGCTGTGCGCGGCGCTGCAGGTGTTGAACCATTTGCAGGATTGCGCTGCCGATCTTGCCTCCCTCGACCGCTGCTATCTGCCGGACGATCTGCTGGCGGCGAACGGGGCGTCGGTGGACGACCTCCGCCGCGACCGTGCGACACCGGGACTGCGGCGCGTTCTGGATGCGCTGCTCGACCGGGTCGATGCGCTCCACGCGACGGCGCGCGCCCTGCCCGGCCAGGTGCGCGACCGGCGGCTACGGTTGGAGTGCGCGGTGATCGTTGGGTTGTCGCAGCGGTTGGCGCGGCGGCTGCGGACGGGCGACCCGTTGGCTGGGCGCGTGAAACTGACGCGCGGCGATGCGGTGGCGAGCTTGATCGCGGCCGTCCGGTACCTCTGAAATGATCGTGACGCCGCTCGGCGCGGACAAGGCCGATCTCGCGGCCACCGAAGCGATCGTGCGCCGCGCAGGCACGTCGTTCTATCGCGGTATGCGCATCCTGCCGCCTGACCGCCGCTACGCGATGTACGGCGTCTATGCGTTCTGCCGACTAGTCGACGACATCGCGGACGAAGCGGCGCCGATCGACGACAAGCGCCGGGCGCTTGACGCTTGGCGGGAGCGGATCGGCGTGCTCGCGCACGGGCAAGCGGACGATCCGGTCACCCGCGTCCTGTTGACCGCGACGCGCGCGTTTGGGTTGCGCGCGGCCGATTTCATCGCGGTGATTGACGGAATGCAGATGGACGCGGAGACGGTGATTGTCGCGCCGGATCTGGCGACCCTCGATCTCTACTGCGACCGGGTCGCCGCCGCCGTCGGCCGGCTGTCGGTGCGGTGTTTCGGCGATGGGCGGCCGGAGGCGGATCGCGTTGCGTTCTGCCTCGGGCGCGCGCTGCAACTGACGAACATCCTCCGCGACATATACGAGGACGCGGAACGCGGGCGGCTTTATCTCCCGGCTGAGTTTCTGGACGAGGAGAGCATCGCGCGCGATCCGGACGCGGCGCTGCGATCGCCCCGCCTGCCGCGCGTTTGCGAGCGCGTTGCACTGATCGCGCATGAGTATTTCGACCACGCCGACGAGGCGATGCTGCTCTGCGACCAGACCGCGATGAAACCGGCGCGGCTGATGTCGGCGACTTATGCGGCATTGCTCGCGCGGGTCGAGCAGCGCGGCTGGACCGACCT
>CAYSTX010000138.1:6240-9685 GCA_964434035.1 uncultured Acetobacteraceae bacterium | reverse complement strand
GTGCAGGGGACGGGCGACGGGTCGCTCATCTTCGGCCCGCTCAAGATGGTGGCGACCGCCGCGTCATCGGTCAGCGGCATTCCGGGCGGCCTGTTCGCGCCGTCGCTCGCGGTCGGCGCCGGGCTTGGCGCGGACGTCGCCGCGCTGCTGCCGTCGGCGCCGGCGCAAGCCTTGGTCGTGCTCGGCATGGTCGCCTATTTCTCAGGCGTCGTGCAGGCGCCGATCACCGCGTTCGTGATCGTGGCCGAGATGACCAACGATCACGCGCTGGTCGTGCCGCTGATGCTCGCATCGCTGATCGGTTTCTTCGCCTCGCGCCTCGTCTGTCCGGAGGGCGTCTATCACGCCCTCTCCCGCCGGTTCGTCGCGGAGGGGATGGCGCGGGCCCAGGCGGCGCGGATCAGTGAAGCGTCTACGTCCCCGACGCCTCATCCGACGGCGTGAACGCCAGCGCGACACCATTCATGCAGTAGCGTTCGCCGGTCGGGCGCGGTCCGTCGGGGAAGACGTGGCCGAGATGGCCGCCGCAGCGCGCGCACAGCACCTCGGTCCGGCGCATGAGCAGGCTGCGGTCCTCCTTCGTCGCGACCGCTCCCTCGACCGGCGCCCAGAAGCTCGGCCAGCCGGAACCGCTTTCGTATTTGGTCGCGGAGTCGAACAGTTCCTGACCGCAGCCGGCGCAGCGGAACGTGCCCGGACGCTTCTCGGCGTTGAGCGGGCTCGTGCCGGCGCGCTCGGTCCCGTGTTCGCGCAGCACGCGGTATTGCTCGGGCGACAGGCGCCGCCGCCACTCCTCGTCCGTCAGCGCGGTGGGATCGGCGTCGATATGGGTGTCGATTTTCGTTTCGGCCATTTGCCTGTTTGCTCCCCGTGTTGCGCGCCGGACGTGCGGCTCATAGCCTTGTTCGCCCGACGCTTCCCTTGAGGTTTCATATGGCGACTGCGACCGCCGCATCCACCGTTCGCGCCATCCGCAACAGCGTCTGCCCGCATGACTGCCCGTCGGCCTGTGCGCTCGAGGTCGAGGTGCTGGACGGGGCGCGGATCGGAACCGTGCGCGGCGCGCCGGATAACACCTACACGTCGGGCGTCGTGTGCGCGAAAGTCGCGCGCTATCGCGAGCGGATCCACCATGAAGAGCGGCTGACGGAGCCGCTGCTCCGCACCGGGCCGCGCGGGTCGGGACAATTTCGGCCGATCGGCTGGGACGAGGCGCTCGACCGCATAGCAGGCACGTTCACCGACCTCGCCGCGCGGCACGGGCCGGAAACCATCTGGCCCTATTTCTTCGCCGGCACGATGGGGCTGGTGCAGCGGGACGGCATCAACCGGCTGCGGCACGTGATGCGCTATTCGCGGCAGCTCCGCTCCATCTGCTCACAGATCGCCGAGACCGGCTGGATCGTCGGCGCGGGCGCCTGGCGCGGCACTGATCCGCGCGAGATGGCCGACAGCGACCTGATCGTCATGTGGGGCGGCAACCCCGTCGCGACGCAGGTCAACGTGATGACGCACGTGACGGCGGCGCGAAAGACGCGCGGCGCGAAGTTTGTCGTGATCGACCCGTACCGCACCGGGACGGCCGCCGTCGCCGACATGCACCTGCCGGTCCGCCCGGGCACGGACGGCGCGCTCGCCTGCGCGGTGATGCATGTCGCGTTTCGCGACGGGTACGCCGACCGCGCTTATCTCGACAAATACACTGACGACCCGGCCGCACTAGAGGCGCATCTGCGCGACCGCGACCCGGAATGGGCCGCCGCTATCACCGGCCTGCCGGTCGAGCAGATCGAGGCGTTCGCGCGTCTCTATTGCACGACGCAGCGCAGCTACATCCGCCTTGGCTACGGCCTGACGCGAAGCCGCAATGGCGCGACCGGGATGCATGCGGTCGCCTGCGTGCCGGCGGTCACCGGTGCGTGGCAGCATCCGGGGGGCGGCGCATTCTGGCACGCGCGCGGCGTCTATCATTGGGACAAGACGCTGATCGAGGGGCTGGACGCCGTCGATTCAACGACCCGCATTCTCGACATGAGCCGGATCGGCGCCGTGCTGACCGGCGATCCGAGTGCACTCGCGGACGGCGGTCCGGTGCGGGCGCTTCTGGTGCAGAGCACGAACCCGATGGCGGTCGCGCCCGATCTCAACCGCGTCCACCGGGGCTTCGCGCGCGACGACTTGTTCACGGTCGTGCATGAGCAGTTCATGACCGAAACGGCGCGCATGGCCGACATCGTGTTGCCCGCAACGATGTTCATGGAGCACGACGACCTCTATTACGGCGGCGCGCACGGCTTCATTCAGGTTGGGCCGAAACTCGTCGAGCCGCCGGGCCAGTGCCGCTCGAACCACGATGTGCTGTGCGCGCTCGCGCATCGGCTTGGCGCGCGCCACCCCGGATTCGAGATGACCGCCTACGAGATGGCGGATGCGACGCTGCGCGCCTCCGGCTGGCCGAGCGCGGACGAGGTGGTCGCCGCGAAATGGATCGACGCGCAGCCCGACTTCCGCGCCTGCCACTTCCTCGACGGGTTCGGCCACGCTGACAAGCGGTTTCATTTCAAGGCCGACTGGAGCGTCTTCGGCGGACGGCATGCTTCGATGCCACAACTGCCCGACTATTTCGCGGTGACCGACGAACGCACCGACGCGCTGCCGTTCCGCCTTGTCGCGGCGCCTGCTCGGCAGTTCCTCAATACGAGCTTCACCGAGATCGCGGCGGGTCGCAGGCGGGAAGGGCGGCCGACGGCGCTGCTGCATCCCGACGACGCGGCGCGGCTCGGCGTGGTAGCCGGCGGACGGGTGCGGCTGGGCAACAATCTCGGCGAGGTCGTCGTGCACGCGGCGATCGCGGAGGGGCAATTGCCGGGCGTGGTTGTCGTCGAAAGCATCTGGCCGAACGACGCCTTCGAGGGCGGGATCGGCATCAACGCGCTTATCTCGGACGAGCCGGCCTATCCGGCGGGCGGCGCGGTGTTCCACGACACGGCGGTGTGGATGGAAGCGGTGGCGGCGGAGGCGGCGCTGCCGGTCGCCGCGGAGTAAGCGAAATGTCGGAGGAAGCTCGTGCTGACGCTATTCTCCTATCCCGAGCTGTTCGGTCTGCCTGACAACAATCCGTACGGCCTGAAGACCTGCGCCTTCCTGAAGCTCGTCGGCCTGCCGTTCCGGCATGAGCACATCCTCGACGCGTCGCACGCGCCCCGCGCGCAGCTCCCCTACATCACCGACGGCGACGTCACGCTCGGCGACAGCGACACTATAATCACGTACCTGATCGAAACTTACGCGCTGACGATCGACGAGGCGCTCACCGACGCCGACCGCACGACCCACTTACTGATCCGCCGCACGCTCGATGACCTCTATTGGGTGATGTCCTACTCGCGCTGGAAGGATGACCGGTTCTGGCCGTTCTTCCGCGACGCGCTGCTCCGCACCCATC
>CAYSTX010000138.1:0-6140 GCA_964434035.1 uncultured Acetobacteraceae bacterium | reverse complement strand
GCGATCGTGGGGACGTGAAGCTGGGAACCGCAGCCCTCACGCCCCGGTTGGCACGGTAAGAACCGTAATCAGCGCGGCGCGCGCCCGCTCCGGCACCGGGATCGGCCGCTGCGTCGCGCTGTCGACGAAGACGTGGACGAAATGGCCCTCGGCGGAGGCTTCGTCCTCATCCTCCCGAAACACCGCGAGCTCATAGCGCACCGAACTCGTACCGATCCGCCCGACGCGAAGCCCGACGGTCAGCCGGTCCGGGAAGGCGACCGAGCGGAGGAACCGGCAGTGCGACTCGGCCGCGACGCAGCGCACCGGTCCGTCACCCAGCAGGTCGAGCCCATGCACGATTTCGAAATACGTCACGGCCGTATCGAAATACGAGTAGTACTGGACATTGTTGACGTGCCGGAACGCGTCATTGTCCATCCAGCGTGTCGGGATCGCGTGGAACCAGCGGTAATCGGCGCGGGTGCCGGGCGGTGGGCGCCTCATGGTCCGTCAAACCTTTCGCGGGTCGGTGTGTTGCGGGTCGGTGTGTTGCGAGTCTGGGGCGGCCACGCTATGCGGCCGGTATGATCCTGTTGCGCCATGGACAAAGCGAATTCAACCTGGCGTTCACCGCGACCAAGCGCGATCCCGGCATCACCGACCCCAAGCTGACACCGCTCGGGCACGAGCAGGCACGGCAGGCGGCGCGGAGCCTGGCGGACGCCGGGGTCCGGCGGATCATTTCGTCCCCGTATAGCCGCGCGCTGCAGACGGCGGCGCCGATCGCGGAGGCGCTTGGCGTGCCGGTCTTCGTCAACCCGATCGTCCGCGAGCGCTACGCCTTTACCTGCGACGTCGGCACGCCCTGCACCGAACTGTCCCGCGCCTGGCCCATGCACGATTTCACCGGGATCGACGAGATCTGGTGGCCGGCGGTCGAGGAACCGGCGGAGGGGGTGATCGCCCGCGCCGGGCTCTTTCGTGCCGAGATGGCCGCACTCCCCGACTGGTCGTCGACGCTCGTCATCAGCCACTGGGGCTTCCTGCTGGCACTCAGCGGCACGAGCGTGATGAACGGGCAGACGTTGCGCTATGACCCGACGGGTCCGGCGCCCGCGGAGATTGTCTGGAAGCCATGACACGCCGGAAGGATGGTGCGGGCGGGGGCGGCATGCTAACCGCCCGCCCACGTCTGTCCCGCAATGACGAGCCATTGGAGCGTCTCATGTCCGAAACATCGACCCCGCCGTCTGCCTCGCCGGCCGCTGGCCAGCAGCAGGTGCCGCTGGTCATCAACATCCAGTACGTCAAGGACATGTCGTTCGAGGTGCCGAACGCGCCGCAGATCTACACGACGCTGCGTAGCCAACCGCAGGTGAACATCAACCTGGACGTCAACGCCCGCCGTATCCAAGACGGGGAGCATGTCTATGAGGTGACGTTGATGATCCGCGCCGAGGCGCGCGAGCCCGCGCCCAGCCCGGCGGCTGGCAACGGCGCGGCGCCGGCACCGACGACGACCCCGACCGTATTCGTGGCCGAGCTCGCTTATGCCGGCGTTTTCACACTCAACAACGTGCCGGACAACGCGGTCGAGCCGGTTCTCCTCGTCGAGTGCCCGCGCCTTTTGTTCCCGTTCGCGCGCAACATCCTGGCCGATATCACCCGCGACGGCGGCTTTCCGCCGGTACTGCTGCAGCCGATCGACTTCGTCAGCATGTGGCAGGCGCGCCGCGCCCAGGCCGGCGGCCAAGCGGCCGCGCCCGCCAACGCCTGATCCAGCCGCACGGGCGGTGCGGGGCGGATTTGCGCCGCGTCCCGTTCCGTGCTTTACGACCGCGCTTCCCTGCCGGGTGCGACGGCATCGCGCCCGGCTATGCCCCATCCTGATTGGCAGGACAGGCCCATCGCGGCCGTGGGGAGAGCAACCCGAAGGGAGGAGACAGTATGCCGCTCTATGAATGCGTGCTCATTGCACGCAACGACGTGACGCAGCAGCAGGTCGAGACGCTCGCCGACGAGATCGGTGCCCGGCTCGAAGGCGAGGGCGGCGCGATCAAGAAGCGCGAGTATTGGGGCCTCCGCAGCCTCGCCTATCGCATCAAGAAGAACCGCAAGGGGCATTACATGCTCCTCGGCCTCGACGCGCCCCCCGCCTCGATCAACGAGATGGAGCGGCTGCTGCGGCTGAACGAGGACGTGCTGCGGTTCATGACGATCCGGACGGAGACGATCGACGAGGCACCCTCGGCGATCCTGAGCCGCAAGTCCGACGACCGCGACCGTGACCGCGGCTTCCGCGGGCCGAAGCCGGCCGGCCGGTTTGAGAGTGGCCGCCGTCGCGGCGGCGATGACCGTGAGGAGTTCCGCGCCCGCGGCGACGACGATTTCCGCATGGTCGGTGAGGAGTAAGCGCGCATGTCAGACGCGACCGACGTTAATCCAGCCGCCCGCCGCACCGCGGTCGGCGCTCGCCGCCCGTTCTATCGGCGGCGCAAATCCTGCCCGTTCTCCGGCCCGAACGCGCCGGTGATCGACTATAAGGACGTGCGGCTGCTGTCGCGCTTCCTGTCCGAGCGCGGCAAGATCGTGCCGAGCCGCATCACGGCGGTTTCGGCCAAGAAGCAGCGTGAGCTCGCGAACGCGATCAAGCGCGCGCGCTTCCTCGCGCTCCTGCCTTACATCCTGAACTGACGCGGACAGGGGACGAACATCATGGCCGATGTCGAACTGATCCTGCTGCAGCGCGTCGATAAGCTGGGGCAGATGGGGGATGTGGTCCGGGTCAAGCCGGGTTATGCCCGAAACTTCCTGCTGCCGGGCAAGAAGGCGATCCGCGCGAGCAAGCAGAACCTCGCGCAGTTTGAACAGCAGCGCGCGCAGCTCGAGGCGCAGAACCTGAAGCGCCGCGAGGAAGCCGAACGCGTCGCCGAGCGCGTCCACGGCCTCTCGGTCGTCATCATTCGTCAGGCGGGAGAGGCGGGTCACCTGTATGGCTCGGTGTCGCCGCGCGACATCTCCGACGCCTGCACGGCGGCCGGTCTGTCGATCACGCGCGCACAGGTGCAGCTCGATCATCCGATCAAGTCGCTTGGCCTGATCGAGGTGCGCGTCGTGCTGCATCCCGAGGTGATGCTGCCAGTCATCGTCAACGTTGCCCGCAGCCCCGAAGAGGCGGAGCGGCAGGCGCGCGGCGAGCGCGTCGGTCTCGCAGCCGGCGACGAGGACGAAGAAGAGATGCCCGACGCTGCATCGCTGTTCGAAACCGAGCCGGACGCCGGCCCGCAACCCGACGTCTAATCGGCCGCGCCGTGCGGTCCGCCCTCGACGTGGTGCTGCGGCGCTTCGTCGCGCGCGGAGCGCTCGACGTGGCGTCGCCGAACGGGCGCCGCAGCCGTTTATGACGACGGCGGCCCGCCGTCCGCGTCGGTCGCCGTCAAGGCCATCGCGCGGCCGGCCGCTCGGTCGATCGTATCGTTTCAGTCGGCATGTTTGAGCGTGTCGGCATTGGTCGTTGCGGCAATTTCTTCGTGACGATCCGCCGCGCGCTGGCATCCGACGGCCTCGCGCTGCTGCACGCGATTGGCCGCGGCGCCGGCCCATCGAGCACGAACCCGTGGCTTGACCACTACATTTTCCCCGGCGGCTACTGCCCGGCGTATCCTAGCCGCCGCGTTTACTCGTAGCGGCCGCCAGGCGAGCGGTTGCCGATCAGCGACATCAGTTCGCGCCGCGTATCGGGGTTGTCGCGGAACGCGCCGAGCATCCGGCTGGTGACCATGCTGACGCCCGGCTTATGCACGCCGCGGGTGCTGATGCATTGATGCCCCGCCTCAATGATGACGGCGACACCGCGCGGTTGCAGCACGTCGTTGACCGTGTTGGCAATCTGCGCCGTCAACTTTTCCTGAATTTGCAAGCGGCGCGCATAGGCATCGACCAGCCGCGCGAGCTTGCTGATTCCGACGACGCGACGATGTGGCAGATACGCAACATGCGCGTGCCCGATGATCGGCACCATGTGGTGTTCGCAATGGCTTTCGACCCGAATGTCGCGGAGCAGGACGATCTCGTCGTAGCCGTCGACCTCCTCAAATGTCCGCTCGAGCATGGCGGCCGGATCGGTTTCGTAGCCGGAGAAAAACTCTTCGTATGAGCGGGCGACGCGGGCCGGCGTATCGCGCAGACCTTCGCGCTCGGGGTCGTCGCCGGCCCAGCGCAGCAACGTCCGGATCGCTTCTTCCGCCTCGGCGCGCGTGGGCCGGACCGGGCTTATGCCGCCGGACGGGGCGTCGCCACGGGGCTGGTTGGTCACGATGTTCACTGAGCGCGTTCCTTTTTTTCGCCGCTTCCGCCGATATGGGCCGCTTGCACATCCACGCAAGCCAAGCGCACCGGTCCGGGTCCTGGACGGCGCTGCGGTTAGTGTAGGCGGCTTTCCTGATGCGGACTGTCGAGCGAGAAGGCGGGGATCGCCACATCGAACGGCTCGCCGGTCGCGACGACGACCATGTGGTACGTCCCGACCATGAAGCCGGACGGCGTCTCGAGCGGGGTGCCGGAGGTGTAGTCGAAGCTCTCGCCCGGCTCCAGGATCGGCTGTTCGCCGACCACGCCCTCGCCGTGCACTTGCTGCGTGCGGCCATGCGCGTCGGTGATCTCCCACGTCCGGCGCAGCAGCTGCACGGTTTCGTGGCCAAGGTTCTCGATCTCGACGCGATAGGCCCAGACGAAATGATGATCGTCCGGCCGTGACTGGTCGGCGAGAAAGAAGCTCCGGACGGACACGCGGACATCGCGCGTCGTCAATTCATAGCCCTCCGTCATCCTACTACTTCATGCGTTCCGACCCGCGATGTCCAGTGCGCGGGCGAGGTCGTCGATCAGATCGTCCGCATCCTCAAGTCCGACCGACAACCGCACCGCGCCATCGTCGATTCCGAGACGCGCGCGCTCCTCGGGGCCGATCTTCATGTGCGTCGTCGTCGCCGGATGCGTGATCAAGGAGCGGGTGTCGCCGAGATTATTGGAGACCAGAATCAGACGAAGCGCATTCATCATCGCGAACGCCGCCGCCTTGCCGCCGGCGAGGCTGAAGGCGATCAACGTGCCGCCGCCTGTCATCTGCGCCCGCACGAGCGCCGCCTGCGGATGGTCCGCCCGGCCGGGATAGCGGACGAACGAAATTTCGGGCCGTTCGGCGAGATAGTCGGCAACACGCGCGGCCGAGCGGCTCGCCGCCTCGACGCGGAGCGCCAGCGTCTCGGTTCCCTTCAGCAGCAGCCATGCGTTGAAGGGCGATAGTGCGGGGCCGGTGTTGCGGGTGAACGGCTGCAAGGTGTCGGTGATCCAGCGTTCGCTGCCGAGCACGGCGCCGCCGAGCACGCGACCCTGGCCGTCGATGTGCTTCGTACACGAATAGACAACGACGTCGGCGCCGAGTTCGAGCGGCCGCTGCAGCAGCGGTGTCGCGAACACGTTATCGACGACCACGATCGCCCCGGCCGCGTGCGCTATTTCGGACACGGCGCGAATGTCGATGAGGTCCAGCATCGGGTTCGACGGGCTCTCCAGCAGAACGAGCGACGTCGGCCGTGACAGCGCCGCGCGCCATTGGTCGAGATCCGCGCCATCGACGAACACGCTCTCGATCCCGTAGCGCGGCAGGAGCGTCGACACGATCCAATGGCACGAGCCGAACAGCGCGCGCGAGGCGACAACGCGGTCGCCGGTGCGGAGATGGGAGAGCAGCGCCGCGTGCACCGCCGCCATGCCGGTCGCGGTCGCGCGGCACGCCTCAGCGCCTTCGATCGCCGCCAGCCGTCGCTCGAGCGCGGCGACGGTCGGGTTGCCGAAGCGGGAATATTGGTAGTGCTGCGCGGTCCCGGCGAACGTCGCCTCCGCCTGCTCGGCATCGTCATAGACGAAGCCGGAGGTCAGAAAGATCGCCTCCGACGTCTCGCCGTGCGGCGTGCGGTCGAGCCCGGCGTGGATGAGCCGTGTGGCGGGTCGAAAGTGCGGGTGGTCGGTCGTCATGGTCTGGCGTCGCCCTCTGTCGGGCCGGCCATAGCGGCGAGCGATGCCGCCCCGCTAAGGGAAGCGACCGCTGGCCTCTTTAGCGCGCTTGTTTCACCTCGCCGCAATCCGGCCGGACAAAT
>CAYSTX010000137.1:4929-9778 GCA_964434035.1 uncultured Acetobacteraceae bacterium | reverse complement strand
CGATTCTTTGGTTGGGCGCGCCCTGGCGTTCATGTGTTAGGGGCATCAGAGCCGATCTCCTTCGGCCCCCGTGGGGGCGAATCTTACGATTATGGAGGATGGGCCGCGAACCTGACGCCGCAAATTGGCCTTCGCGGGCTTACCTCTCGCTTACTCTGCACTCAGCCAGGGGCCGGGTAAGCAAAAGCGACCCCAAAGGATCGTCTTTATCACTCTGGTTTCCTTGAGGAAATTTTGAGTGGGCAAAGGGATTCGAACCTTCGACGCCAACGTTGGCAAGGTTGGGGACGCATCAGGCTCGGCTTGTTCGGTAAAGGAGGGCCCAAGCCCCCGTACCCTTGCGAATGCGGGGTAACGTCACCCGGTAGTTGCGCCATGATTTGAAACCCGGGGAACACGAGCCCGCTGCGAAGCGGCCGTCCGCCCAAATTCGCCGCTGTCCAGAACCGGCTTACTTGGTAAGGTTCTTGGTAAACTCAGCTGGGACACCGCGATATGGCGCCTAGTCCGGGACTAAGTCTTTGAAATCCTTTGGCGTCCCGTAGGGGATTCGAACCCCTGTTACCGCCGTGAGAGGGCGGTGTCCTGGGCCACTAGACGAACGGGCCATGTGGGCCGGTCGCGCTCCATACGGCCTCGGCAGCGTCGCCGCAAGACGTACGCTCAGCGGGTGCTCAGTGTGCGAGCGTGATCGTGGTAATAAGCGTGCCGCCGGTGCGGGGGTCGAGCAGGAGGATTCGGTCCGGGCCGCCGCCTTCGAGACGGACCGCGAGCCGGTCGGACGTTGCCGCTATCCCGGCGATCCGCGTGCCGGGCGGCTGATCGAGCACGACCCGCGACGGCAGCGCGCTCGCCGCCACCGGCGGCGTGCCGCCGCCGGTGGCGGCGACGCGCCGCACGATCGTCACCGCGACGACCGCGACGCCGACGACGATCATCACGCCCATGACGACAACCAAGACCTTCAGCGCGCGCACGCTCCGCCTCCCCTCGCCGCGACGCGCCCGGCGCCCTACGTTCGGCTCATGAGCGACGCACCCGCCCCCTGGCAGGTCACCGCGACCGAGGCCGACGCGGGCGGACGCGCCGACCGGTTTCTCGCGGAGGCCATCGGCACGCTGAGCCGCAGCCGCGTCAAGACCCTGATCGAGGGCGGCATGGTCGCGCGCGACGGCCAGCCTCTTCGCGAGCCGGCCGAGCCGGTGCGCGCCGGCGCCACCTACACGCTCGACCGGCCCGCGCCCGTCTCGGCGATACCCGAGCCGCAGGCGATGCAGTTGCCGATCCTGTACGAGGATTCCGACCTGCTGGTGATCGACAAACCGGCCGGACTCGTCGTGCATCCCGCGCCCGGCCACGCCGACGGCACGCTGGTCAACGCGCTGCTCGCGCATTGCGGCGACAGCCTGCCGGGGATCGGCGGCGAGCGGCGGCCGGGCATCGTGCACCGGCTCGACCGCGACACCTCGGGCGTCATGGTTGTCGCGAAAACCGAGCAGGCGCTTGCGGTGCTCTCGGCCGCCTTCGCGGCGCGCGACCTCGACCGGGCCTATCTCGCGCTCGTCTGGGGCCTGCCGACGCCGGCCTCCGGCGAGATCGAGGGGCCGATCGGGCGGGACCCGCGCGACCGCAAGCGGATGGCGATGCTCAAGTCGGGCGGCAAGCCGGCGCTGACGCGGTATCGGACCCTTGGGGTCGCGCATGCGGCCGTCGCCCGACTCGAATGCCGCCTCGCAACCGGGCGGACGCATCAGATCCGTGTGCATCTGGCGGCATGCGGGCATCCGGTGATCGGCGACCCGGTCTATCTGCGCCGCGTGCCGGCGGTCGCCCGCGCCCTGCCTGAGCCGGCACGACGCGCGGCGCTCGACTTTCCGCGGCAGGCGCTCCACGCCGCGACGCTCGGCTTCGCGCATCCGCGAACGGGCGCACCGCTCGCCTTCACGGCGCCTCCGCCGGCTGACCTCCTCGATCTGATGACCACGCTCGATGTCAGGCAGACATGACTGCCATGCGATGGCGACCGTTACAAGAAACTTGACCGGACTAGCCAGGTCCTGTATGTAACCTGACGTCGTGATGGTCAGGCGCACCATCCGATCGGCCGTCCGGGGAAGCGCTGCCTCCGTGGGGCGCATCTCCGGGACGTGAACCCCGCCACCGCGCCCTGTCCGGTCAAGCCGAAACCTTTTCATCACCCACGCCGTAAAGGGTGGGTATGCGTCGGTTCGGACGAAAGGAACCCGCCTATGGCATCTGCTGCCGTCATTAATGTAGCCCCTGAGGGTAACCTGTCGCGGTATCTCCAGGAGATCCGTAAGTTCCCGATGCTGACGCCTGAGGAGGAGCTGTCGCTCTCAAAGCGCTGGCGTGACCATGAGGACATGGACGCGGCGCATAAGCTCGTCACGTCGCACCTTCGGCTCGTCGCCAAGATCGCCATGGGCTACCGCGGCTACGGCCTGCCGGTGGGCGAGCTGATCAGCGAGGGCAACGTCGGCATGATGCAGGCGGTGAAGCGGTTCGATCCGGACCGTGGCTTCCGCCTCGCGACCTATGCGATGTGGTGGATCCGCGCCGCGATCCAGGAATACATCCTGCACAGCTGGTCGCTCGTGAAGATGGGCACCACCGCCGCCCAGAAGAAGCTGTTCTTCAACCTGCGCCGCCTGAAGGGGCAGATGCAGGCGATCGACGACGGCGACCTCCAGCCCGAGCAGGTGGCGAAGATCGCCCGCGTGCTGGCCGTGCCAGAGCAGGACGTGGTCAGCATGAACCGCCGCCTCGCCGCCCCCGACCACAGTCTGAACGCGCCGGTCCGGATGGACAGCGAAGGCGAGTGGCAGGATTGGCTGGTCGATGAGAGCGACACGCAGGAGGCCGAGTTAGCCGACCGCGAGGAGCTGTCGGGCCGCAAGGCGCTGCTGTCGAATGCGCTCAAGACGCTGAACGAGCGCGAGCGGCATATCCTGATCGAGCGGCGGCTGAAGGATAACCCGACGACGCTTGAGGATCTGTCGCAGCAATACGGCATTTCCCGCGAGCGGGTGCGCCAGATTGAGGTGCGCGCCTTCGAGAAGCTGCAGAAGGCGATGAAGACGCAGATCGCCGAGCGTCGGCTCGCGGGCGCGCATTCCGCCGCCTGACGTCCAGGCCGAGTGACGAAACACCCCTGTCGCATCGCGCGGCAGGGTTTTTGTTCGCGCTACAAGGTGCCGTCGCGCCACCGGGCGATCAGCGCCGCCCGCTCGGCTGACAGGCGGGACGCGTCGCTGCGGTCGAGCCGATTTGCGACCCAGAGAGTGAACGGCCCCGCCGCCTGCGTCAGCAGCCACGCCGCCCCGGACGCCGCCCATGCGACCGCGACGTCGCTAGGCGTGCAGAGGCCGAGCACTGACCCCGCTCCACCCGCGATACCGGCTCGCACCGGGCCAATTGCGGCCGCCGCGCCGAACAGCAGCACCGCCCTTCCAACCGGCCGCGCCCGGTCACGCTCCATCGACAACGCAAGCAGCCCTGGCAAAAGCAGCAGGATGAGCGCGCCGACCGTCCACGGCGCCGAGACGGCGAGTGCACCGCAGAGCAGCCCGTGCAGCCACGACCAGGATCGCGTGCCCGCCCCCGCCGTCGCGGACACGGCCCGCCGGCCGCGGCCACGCCCAGGCCCCTTGGCGCGCACGGCGGCTGACATCGTCGCTAACCCACCGCCGCGGCGATCAGTGCCGCGGCGAGCGCCAGAAGGCCGAGGATGCTCGGCGCCTCACGGCCGATCCACGCCGCCGACGCAACCCGCCCGCGCGACGCGGCGAGGGCGGCGAGGCGCCGGTCGATCGCGGCGATCCGCGACTCGGCCGCACGCGCTCCCTCCTGATCCGCCGCGAGCGCCAGGGGGTCGCTGATGATCCGCTCCATCTGATCGAGACGCCCGGCCTCGGCCTCTGCCGCCAGGGCCACGCGCAGCGCCTCCCGCCGCGCCGCGTCCCGGAACTGCGCGACCAGCCGGTCGGCGCGGTGCATCATCACGGCGCCGAGCGACGGCAGCGGCGCCGAGTGCTGTGCACTCTGCAGCCGGGCGAGCACGCGGAGCGTTACCGCCGCGTCCGGACTACCGCCGCCACGCGCGAGCGCCGCCAGCGCGTTGTCTAATGCGCCCCCGGCTCGTGCTGCGATGAAAGCGGCGCGCGCACCGGAAAGCGGCTCGAAGGCGGCCTTGTCGACGCGGCCGGCCACTTCTTCCAGCGCTGGCAAAACGTCGATGAGCGCCACCATCGGCGTCGATGGTGGCTGCCCTGGCGCCGCGTCTCCGGCGTCGCAGGCGAGCAGCTTGTTCGCGCCGAAGCGAAGAAGCTGTACCCCGCCGGCCGGACCCGGTTTGCGCAGCCACGCGCGATGCTGGCGCCATTCGGCGCGGGGGATCGGCGCGTCGTCACGTTCGGGCCGGATGGCCTGCCAGGTCGACAGCGCCTCCTCATCGACCAGGGCCAGCAGATCGTCCCGCTCGGCACCCGTGGCGGCGGCAATTGCGGGGCCAAGCCCGTCGTTCCAGACGATCGCCTGCCCCCAGCACGGCGGCGTCAGCGGGTCGAGCAGGGCGACGGCCGTCATCACGAGGAACCGGCCCGCGAGCGTCGGGTCAAGCCGCAAGCCCGGGCGATAGTCGGCCACCCGCTCATCGATCCGCGCCGCCAGCGCCGGCTCCCCATACTCCCGCCGCAACCAGCCCGACACGGCGCCCGAGCGCAGCGCCTGCTCCGCCGCCTCCGGCTGTCGCGCGAGCGCGTAGGCGAGGCTGCGCAGATCGAGCACCGGCCGGTCGCCGACAACCAAGGCCGACTTGGCACGGCGTGGC
>CAYSTX010000137.1:0-4829 GCA_964434035.1 uncultured Acetobacteraceae bacterium | reverse complement strand
AGACGTCGTCGGCGACTGTCCCCTCCCCGCGACCGCAGGGAAGGCACATCGCGACCGACGGCGGCTCATGCAGCGCCGATTGCAGGCTGCCCGCCGGCGCCGCCCAGGCTGCGCCGAGCACGGCCACGCCGTCCGGCCCGAGGAAGATGTTATCTGGCCGAATCCCGCGATGGCTCAGGCCGAGCCGGTCGAGATGGGCGAGCGCGCGCGCGGCGGGGCGGAGGATGCGCGACAGCAGCATCGGCTCCGACCACGCCGTGCCGGACGCGGCGCCGCCGATTGTCGCGAGCGATGGACCCGGGGGCGCCACGCTCCACACCGCCTGCACCCTCCGGTCGGCGCCGAAGCGGGCGAGACCGTGGTGCACCGGACAGAGCAGCCCGTCGGCCGGCTCGACGCTCAGCGCGGCGATCGCGCGGGCCCGGGGTGGCCAGTTCAGCCGCACGAGCTGCGCCATCAGCCCGGTCCGGCCGCGCGGGCCGGTCGCCGCAAACGCGTCTAGCCCGCCTCCCGCATCAAGCAGCGGTCGGGATGCGTCGATCTCGAACGTGTCGGGTCGTTCCGGCTGCATACTCGGGGGACAATGCCGCGTGCCGGTTGACGCCGCGTCAACGCGACGACGCGACGTGGCGGCCGGCTGGTATCCTGGCCTATGATCCGCAGTCGGAAAACAGCACGAAGGAGGGGCGGACGGTGAGCGCGACCTATGCCGGCACTTGCTTCTGCGGCGCCGTCGGAATCGAGGTCTCCGGCGAACCGCAGGGGATGGGCTATTGCCACTGCACCTCGTGCCGCCAATGGTCCGGCGCCCCGATCAATTCGTTCACGCTCTGGAAGGGCGCCGACGTCAAAGTAACGAAAGGCGAGGACAGTCTTAGCAGTTACGCCCGGAACGGAATCCACGATCGGAAATTCTGCAAGCAGTGCGGCGGCCACGTTCTGACAGCGATGCCTTCGGTCGATATCGTCGACGTGCTCGCGGGGACGATGCCCGATTTTCCGTTCAAGCCGGCGCTGCACGTGAACTACGCGGAGACGGTGCTGCCGATGCGCGACGGTTTGCCGAAGTTCAGGGACTTTCCCGCTGAGTTCGGCGGATCGGGCGAGATGATGGCCGAGTGACGCGCGGCGCTCAGCCCTCGAACGGGTCGCGCACCATGATCGTGTCGTCGCGGTCGGGACTTGTCGACAGCAGCGTCACCGGCGCTTCGGTCAGCTCCTCGATGCGGCGGACATACTTCACCGCCTGGGCCGGCAGATCGGCCCAGGAGCGGGCGCCACGGGTCGAGCCTTCCCAGCCCTCCATCGTCTCGTAGACCGGCCGCGCCGCAGCCTGCGCGCGCATTGCGGCCGGCAGACGCCGCACGACCGTCGCGTCATCGCCGATTTGGTAGCCGGTGCAAATCTTCAACTCGGGCAGCCCGTCCAGCACGTCGAGCTTCGTCAGCGCGAGACCCTGAATGCCGCCGACCTTCACCGCCTGACGCACCAGCACCGCATCGAACCAGCCGCAGCGGCGGCGGCGGCCGGTCACCGTGCCGAATTCGTGCCCGCGGTCGCCGAGCAACTGCCCCGTCGCGTCCATCAGTTCCGTTGGAAACGGTCCGGATCCGACGCGCGTCGAATAAGCCTTCGCGATGCCAAGCACGGTGCCGACCACGCCCGGCCCGACGCCCGCGCCCGAGGCGGCGGTCGCGGCGACCGTGTTGCTGCTGGTCACGAAAGGATAGGTGCCGTGATCAACGTCGAGCATCACGGCCTGCGCGCCTTCGAACAACAGACGCCGTCCAGCGCGGCGCGCTTCGTCGAGCCGCTCCCACACGGGTTCCGCGAACGGCAGGATGCGCGGCGCAAGCGCCAGCAGCTTGGCGAGCAGCTCCGCCTTCTCGAAAGTCGGCGCGCCAAGCCCCGCGAGCAGCGTGTTGTGATGGAGCAGCAGTTCGTCGAGCTTGCCCGACAGCGTGTCGGGCTCGGCGAGATCACAGACGCGGATGGCGCGGCGCGCGACTTTGTCCTCGTACGCGGGACCGATGCCACGGCCGGTCGTGCCGATCTTCGCGTCACCCCGCGCCGCCTCACGCGCGCGGTCAAGCGCGGGATGCACCGGCAAAATGAGCGGCGCGTTGTCGGCGATCCGCAGCGTCGCGGGCGTCACCGCGAGACCGAGTTCGCCGACGCGCGCGATCTCGGCGAGCAACGCGTCCGGGTCGATCACCACGCCGTTGCCAATGACACCAAGCTTGCCGCGCACGATGCCGCTCGGCAGCAGCGACAGCTTATAGGTCTCGTTATTAACGACGAGCGTATGGCCCGCGTTGTGGCCGCCCTGGAAGCGGATGACGATATCGGCGCGACTGGCGAGCCAGTCCACGACTTTGCCTTTGCCCTCGTCGCCCCACTGGGCGCCGATCACGGCGACGTTGGCCATTCTTGTTCTCCGCTGATCTAGACCGCGCCGAGCGCGACGGGCGCACCGTCCCGCAGCACGTGCGTGCACGCAAGCCGCCGCGCCTCGGCGACCGCCGCCTCCGGCCCGCCGGCGCCCGCGTCGTCTAGCGCGGCGACTGTCGCATAACCGCCGCGGCGGAGATCGACGGCGACCGGATCGGGCGTGCCCGGCGGCAAAAAGACGCGCGGCCGCGCGACCCGGGCGGGTGCTGCACGGAGGACGGCGTCGGGGTAGAGCGTGAGGCCGGTTGCCGCCTCGGTGTCGCCGCAGAGATAGCGGCCGCCGCGCCCAAGCTCCTCCGGCCGGTCGATCGCGTAAATCGTCGCCGAGACGCCCACCTCGTACCGAAAGCCGCGAAACTCGACCGGATCGACCGTGAGGCGCAGGTCCGGGCGGCGACGCTGAATAGCGCCGACCGTCTCGGCCAGCCGCTCGGCGAGCGGTCGCGCTGCGGCAGGCAGCGGCAATTCGGCGAGTGCCTTCAGCGCCCTCGCGGCGGAACCGGCCGCCGGCAGTAGCCGGCTCAGCAGCCCGGCGAGCGCGCCGCCATCAGCGGCGACGGCGGCCGCATCCTTGCGGTCCAGATCGCGCGCGAGCGCGAGGCGCCGGGCGCCGGTGATTCCGGCATCATCCAGCAACGCCGGCACGAAGGTCGGCATGGTCAGATCGACCGAAAATGCGTCGAGCCCGACCGCCTCCAGCGCCTCGGCCGCCACCAGCACGACCTCGGCATCGGCGGCCGGGCTGTCCGGGCCGATCAGCTCAACTCCGGCCTGCGCCATCTGCCGATCGGGCGCGAACCCGACGCCGCGCACACGCAGACACTGCCCGGCATAGGAGAGCCGCAGCGGGCGAGGTGCTGCCGAGAGGCGCGTCGTCGCGATACGGGCGACCTGCGGCGTCGTGTCGGCGCGGAGCCCCATGACGCGCTGGCTGTCGGGGTCGAGCAGGCGGAAAGTCTGCTCGGCGACGGCCGCGCCCGAGCCCGCGAGCAGCGTCTGCTCGAACTCGATCAGCGGCGGCTTGACCCGCTGATAGCCATGCGCCGCGAAGACATCCATGAGCCGCTCGACCGCCGCCGCCTCCGTCTCGGCGTCCGGCGGCAGAAGGTCGCGGAGGCCGACGGGCAGCAGGGCGGGGTTGAGCGTGTCGGGTTCGGTCATGGGGCCGGGTCATAGCAACGGCGCCAGGCGGCGACCAGTGAGCGACCGCCCGGCGCCGTTGGTGTCGTCGCGGGATCAGAAAGCGAGCGGCGTCGCCTGCATCACCAGCGGCAGAGTGCGGACCATCGCGAGCACGTCGTCCGGTACCGGCTCGTCGACGGAGACGAGGCAGATCGCATCGCCGCCCGGCTCGGCACGGCCGAGGTGGAACGTCGCAATGTTGATGCCCGCGCCCGCGAGGGTCGCGCCGAAGCGGCCGATGAAGCCGGGCTTGTCCTGGTTCGTCACGTACAGCATGTGCTGCCCGAACTCGGCGTCGACGCGGATGCCCTTGATGTCGACGATGCGCGGGCGCGAACCGGCGAACAGCGTGCCGGACACCGACCGCGACCGGCCGCCGCGCTCATCGCCTGTGTCGACCGTGATGCGCACCAGTGTTTGATACTCGCTCGGCCGGTCGTGCACCGTCTCCGACACGTCGATCCCGCGCTGATGCGCGATGACCGGGGCATTGACCATATTCACGCCCTCCATCACCGGCTGCATCAGCCCGGCGAGCGCGGCGGCCGTCAGCGGCTTGTGGTTGAGCTGCGCGGCCGCGCCTTCGTACTCGATGGTGACACAGCGAATGACGCCCTCGCTCGCCTGCGTGAGCTGTCCGGCGAAGGCGCCGAGAAGCCGGCAAAGCGTCATGTACGGCGCGAGGCGCGGCGCGTCCTCGGCCGAGACGGACGCCATGTTGACGGCGTTCGAGACGGCGCCGCTCAGCAGGAAGTCGCTCATCTGCTCGGCGATTTGCAGCGCGACGTTCTCCTGCGCCTCGGCGGTCGCTGCGCCGAGATGCGGCGTGCAAATGACGCGGTCGAGATCGAACAGCGGGCTCGCGGTTGCGGGCTCGGTTTCGAACACGTCGAGCGCCGCGCCGCCGACATGGCCGGCGCGGATCGCATCGGCCAGCGCCGCCTCGTCAATCAGGCCACCACGCGCGCAGTTGATGATGCGCACGCCGGGCTTGGTTTTCGCCAGCGCCTCACGCGAGAGAATGCTGCGCGTCGCGTCCGTCAGCGGCGTGTGCAGGCTGATGATGTCGGCACGTGCGAGCAGCGTGTCGAGATCGATCTTCTCGACACCAAGCGCCAGCGCCCGCGCCTCCGTCAGATAGGGATCATACGCAACGACCCGCATGCGCAGCCCGATCGCACGGTCGTTGCCAAGTC